>JBGSYQ010000273.1:0-20884 GCA_041750795.1 Pirellulales bacterium
GCGGGCAGCCACTGGCCGGCGTGCTGGTGCTGAGCGACGGTCAGTCGAACGCCGGCGAGGATGCACGCCAGGTCGCCGAGCAGGCCGGCAAGCAGGGCGTGCCGATCGTTAGCCTGACGATCGGCACCGAAGAAGGGCCCAGCAATGCGCGGCTGGCTGCGCTGGAGGCCGATCCGATCGTTTTTGTCCGCGATCCCGCGGAGATTGGCGTGCTGGTCGAAACGCACGGCATGGAGGGCCGCACCGGCGTGGTCACCTTGGAAAAACGAGGCTCAGGTGGGTGGGAACAAGTGGGACGCGAGGAAATCACGTTCGACGAGCCCAACGCGGCGCGGCGCGTCAGTTTCCGGATCACTTCCGAGAGTGTCGAAGAACTCGAGTTGCGAGCGCAAGTCTCCGAGTTGGGCCCCGAGTTAACCGAAGCGGACAACTTTGCGACGCAGGCAATGAAGGTCGTGCGGCAACAGATTCGCGTTTTGCTGGTGGCGGGTTCGCCTTCGCCGGAAGTTCAATTTCTGCGCAATTCGCTGTTGCGCGACACGGGCATCGAGTTCGCCAGTTGGCTGCAGGCGGCCGGCGCCGGCTACGAGCAGTTGGGCACTCGTCCGCTGCAGCGCTTGCCCACCACGCGCCAGGAACTCGAGCAATTCGACGTGCTGATCCTGGTCGACCCCGATGCGCAGGCTCTGGGCCCAGCCTGGTCGGAGCTGATCAGCCAGTTTGTCGGTACCTCGGGTGGCGGACTTATCTTCGTGGCGGGCGAAATGCACACTCGGAACCTTTTCGACGGCGTAACCAGCGATGGCGGCGGGGCGACGGGCAGCACGATCAACAACACCTGGCTCCGCACGCTGCCCGTGGTTGCCGATCCGGGGCTCTACCGCTCCAACGCCGAGGTGGCGCTGAGCGCGCGCGAAGTGTGGAACCTGGAACTGACGGCCGAAGGGAGCATCGATTCGATATTCCAGTTCGACGTCGACCCCGGCCGCAATCGCGAGATACTGGCCAGCCTGCCGGGCATGTACTGGCATTTTCCGGTGACGCGCGTCAAGCCCGGCGGCACCGTGCTGGCACGGCACGGAGATCCGCGAATGCGCAATGCGTTCGGGCGGCACGTGTTGTTTGCGCTGCATCGCTATGGCCCCGGACACGCCGCGTTCCTGGCCTGCGACAGCACGTTTCGCTGGCGCTATCTGCACGAAGAATACTTCGACGGTTTTTGGGCTCGACTGATCGACCGCGTCGGACGCTCGAAGGCGCTCGGCGGCCGCTACCCCTTCACGCTTATGCTCGACAAAAGCGTTTACCGCACGGGCGACCGCGTCGTCATCCAAGCACGCAGCTCCGACGCGGGCGACGCGTCGAGCGCCGTGCTGGACTTGCGCGGCGAGGTGGAAGTGGCGGGGCAGTCGGCCATTGCGCTGGACTTGGAACCGAGCGCCGACGAACCTGGCATTGCCCGGGCGACCTTCACGCCGGGCGAGACGGGAATCTACAGCGTGCGCGTGCTGCCGGGCAACGTGGCGGCGCAAGGCGCCGATCCGTCGGTGCGTCCTGCCACGGTCAACTTTCGTGTCGAAAGTGCCCACAGCGAATTGGATCGCCCGAAGCTCGATCGGGCGCTGCTCGAGGATCTGGCGAGCGCCAGCGGCGGAAGCGTCTACTCGCTGGCCGAGCACGAGCGCGTGCCCGAAGCGTTTCAGATCCGTCAGATTTATCGCACGCTGGAGTACCGCGATGAGATGTGGGATGCGCCGATCATTTTCGGTGGCCTGATGGTTTTGCTAACGCTCGAATGGCTGCTGCGCAAACGTTCGCGCATGGCGTAACGGTTTGGGGAACGGATGGCTACGATCAGCAAAGAACGAACCGTGCCGCCGCCGCTGCGCCGCGCACAACAGGGCGTCGTGCGCCGGCTGCAGCGCGTCCGCCGGCGGATCCGCGCGCAGTTGACCGTTGAGGGCCTCTTCTGGACGATCACCGCGGTGTCTGTTGCTACTGCCGCGACCCTGTTGCTCGACTTGTCGCTGCGCTTCAATCTGCCGACGCGGCTGGCGCTGTTGTTCTTAACACTGGCGGGCATCGTGGCCGTCGCCGTGCGACGGCTGGCGCTGCCGTTGTCGATGCCGCTGTCCGACCTCGATCTGGCCGGGCTCTTGGATCGCCGAGTGCCGGGCGTCGGCCAGCAGATCTCCAACGTGTTGCAACTGCCCGAGTTGGCGCGGTCGGAGCACGATGCTTCGCCGGCGATGGTCGCCGCCGCGGTGGCCGAGTGTGGGCAGTCGCTGGATCGGGTCGACCTGATGGCCACGCTGAACACGCCGCGGCTGGGCAAGCTGCTGGCCGGCTGCGCGGCGTTGATCTTCCTGGCCTTGGCCGTTTGGGCTTTGTGGCCCGCGACCGCCGAGCTCTGGGCCAGACGCTGGCTGGCCGGATCGGACGTTCGCTGGCCGCAACACACGTACTTGGAGGTGCTGGGCCTGGATGCGGACGGCAAGCTGTTGGTGCCGCGCGGCGAACTCTCGCTGTTGCAAATCAACGCGCGGCCGGCGTTCCGTTTGGTCGAGCAGGGCTGGCTGCTGCACAGCCGCGACCAGCCGCTGTTGGTCGAATCGCACGAGACTCCACAGAGCCGACTGCCGGAAACGGTCTCCATCGCCTACCGATTGCCGGACGGCACGCGCAAGCGCGGCAACGCGGTGCAATTGGGCGAGGCGATGTTCAGCTATGAGCTCGCCCCGTTGGCCGGACCGGTCGAATTGCACGTTACCGGCGGCGACGATTGGCTGGGACCGATCGCGGTAGAACCCATCGATCGACCCGCAGTCGCGGCGTTGGAGATCACGGCCCTGCAGCCCGGGGCAAGCGCGCCGGCAACCACGACGGTCGGCGCCGGCGCCGCGCAATACGTTTATCTGCGCGAGACCAGGCTCGAATTGAAGCTGGTGGCTAACCAACCGCTGCAATCGGCCGACGCCACCAGTGACGGGAGACAAGTGAGCGGGTGGGATCGCGTCGACGAGCGGACGTACACGCTTCGCTGGACCATGCAAGAACCGCTGCCGCTCGAGTTCCGCCTGGTCGGAAAGCGCGGCGGCCTGGCGTCGAAACCGACCTTCCTGACGATCGGATTGCTGCGCGATCGCGAGCCGCGATTGACCGTGCGGTCCTCGGGTGTCAGCCGGCGCGTGACGCCCGTGGCACGGATTCCGCTGGCGATTCGCGCGACGGACGACTTTGGCGTCGCGTCCCTGGGGCTCGAGCTGGAACGGACTCGGCTGCTGGAAGACAAGCCGCAGACGGTCAACACCAAGCTGGATTTGGCAATGGGCGAGCTTCCCGCGAATGCTCCCCCGCATATCGACGTAACGCTCGACTATGAGTTGGCGCTTGCCGACCGCCAGCTTGCGCCCGGCGACTTGATCAAGTTTCGCAGCACAGCCACCGACGCCTGCGTGCTGGGAATTCAGCAGGGGCACTCGCGCTGGCTCTCGTTTCAAGTCGTCAGTGCGGACGAGTTGTTCTACGAAATCCTGACGCGGCAGCGCGAACAGCGGGCGAAGTTCAAAGTGGCGGTGGACAGCGCAAAGCAGCAGTCCGCGGCCCTGGAAACTCTGGCCACGCGCGACGAAGCGGCCGCGGCGGCGCGTGCCCAGGCGGTCATCGGCCGCCAGGTGTGGCAGGTCGCCACTCAATTGGACGCATCGCTGCAAGAAATGACGCTCAACGACCTGGGAAACCCCGCCGCCCGCGAGATTATGCACAGCGGCATCATTATTCCGTTGCGAACGCTGCACGGCGACCTGCTCGCACGACTGGCCGACGCGATCGGCCAACTGACGGCTCAGGAAGCCGTTTCCGACGACGCTCGGGCCGAGGCGCTGCGCATTTCCCAGCAGTCGGTGGAAGTGATGGATGCCATCCTGGCGCAGATGGCCCAGTGGGAAAGTTTCGTCGATGTGATCAACCAACTGAAGCACGTCATTCAGGCTCAAGGCCAGGTTATGGAAGCGACCGACGAATTGGAGAAGAAGCGGACGCAGGATCTGTTCGACGATTAGCAGCCTGTTGAGTTCCTCAACAGACTGCCCGGGTCCCTACTGACAGCAGGCGATCGAGCAGTTTTCTTGACGGGTCGCGAAGGGTACCCCAAAATGGGTAGCAGCAGCAGCCGCGGGCTTGGAAGTTACGCACGTATTCCCTTGCACATGGAGTCTTGGCATGCACGACCATACTCGGCAAAACGGCTGGTCGACTGCAATCGCGATCCTTGGCCTGCTGCTGCTCGTGACGTCTCGAGTGGCCGCCGACGAGGCGCCCAGCGCAGCCCCCGAAGTGAAAAAGCCCGCAGGCGCCAAGGAGTCGGGCGGCTTCGGCCAGCGCAGCGAGCGCGAAGTCGGTCCCGGCGATCAACTGAGCTTCCGCCAGAAGCAGGTTGCCGAGGAAATGCACGAACTGGAACGGCGAATGTTCCGGCTGTCGGAAACGCTGAAGATGCTCGAGCCGGAGAACTCGTCGCGATTGATGCTCGGACTGAAATACGCGCGCGAGGAGCTGATCCTGCACCGGATGGGCGAGCTTCAAGAGTCGTTGGCCAAACTGGCGCTGAAGGGCGCCGTAGACGAGCAGCAGCAAGTGCTGGCCAAGCTCGAGCGGTTGGAGCAGTTGTTGCTCTCGGGCGACTTGGGCTTCGAAATGAAGTTGGAGCGGCTGCGGCAGATCCGCGAGACGCTGCGCAAGTTGAACGCGGTGGTCCGAGAGGAAGTCCGCGAAGAAAAACTTTCCAAAAACTCCGCCGACAAGGAAAAGGAACTGCAAGCGCTGGCCGGCCGCCGCCAGGCGCTCGAAGCGCTCGTCCAGCAACAGACCGAGCACATTGAAAAAAACGCGCCCTTGGTCGGCCCATCGTCGTTGGACGCAGATGGGCAGCAGGCGGCGGGCGAATTGGCGAAGGCCCAGGAAGCGACTCGTGCTCAAACGGAGTCAATGGCCGACGCCGCGCGACAGCAAGGCGATCCAAAGCATCTGTCCAGCGCCGCCGGCAACATGCAGTCGGCCGTCACCGCGCTCGAGAAGCCGTCGCCTGCCGATGCCAGGCAGCCGATGGAAGACGCGTTGGCCGACTTGAAGAAAGAACTGGAAGCGCTGGCCAGGCAAGAGGAAGCCGCCCAGGCCGCATTGACCAAAGAACAGTTTGCCATCCTCCGAGAAGACCAGCAAGCCAACCGCCGCGCTACCGACGACGTGGCGGAGATGACGCGCAGGCTAGGCAATAGCGGCACGCCCACTCTCGCCGAACTGATGCGCGCCAGAGGCTTCATGGGCAACGCGGAAGGCGCTTTTGGAAACTCCCAGGCCGGCACGGGCAACGCCGAGCAGGGCCGGGCGCTGGAAGCGCTGCGATACGCCGAGCAACTGCTGTCCGAAGAGGCCGAACGGCTGGCACGCCAACTCCGCCGCGAGGTCCAGAAACGGGTGGCCGACGGCCTGAGGCTGATGCTCGACGAACAAATCGCCGTTCGCAAGCGGACGCAGTCTCTGCAGTCCGGCGTCGCCGAGGGGGCGCGCCCGGCGCTCGAATCGCTGGCAATCCTTGCCAAGCGCGAGGCGCGCATCACGGACGTCGCCCAGGAGCTGGTCAATATCGTCGAGGAAACGGAATTCGGCATTGCGCTCCCCGCGGCACTGGCCGCCATCCGCGACGCCACCGAAGAGGTGCAACTGTCGCTGGAAGAAGGGAACGTGGCAGAAAGCGTCGTCAAAGCCCAGCGACAAATCGAGGCCGACATCACCGAAATGATCGAGATCGTTTCCGAAATGTCGGACGCCAACAGCCGCAACGCGCGCCGAGCCAACGCCGGCCAGTCGCCGCAGGAAATTCGCAAGGAGCAGAATCGCATCATCTCGGAACTGCGCATGCTAAGGCTCCTGCAAGATCGCGTCCACAAGAGCACGCAAGATTCGGACGCCCAGCGGGCCGACGGGCCGTTGACGGCGGCCATGCGCAAGCGAATCCAGTACCTCGAAGGTCGCCAACAGGATATTCGCGACGCCACCGAGCTACTGGCCGAAGAGCGGGGTGAAGAGGTGCCGATCCCTGAGTGATCGGAGATTTTCGTAGATTTCGACGACGAATCGATTTTTTGGCGAGGGATACGACCGTGAAGCAATTCGCAACCGTGCTCGTACTGATCACAGCGGCGCTCGTCTCCAGCCGTGCAGCCTGGGCGCAGGACGACGAGTTTTATCTCGACCCGCTGGGCGAAGTGGTCGTCGACATGCAAGTTGCCGGCGGTCGGCTGGCAAAGCTGCTGACCGACAAGCCCACGCAACGCAAGCAGGAAGACGCCGTGGCAAAGCTGGATTCGCTGATCGAGCTGCTGGAACGCCGCCGGCGGCAGAGCGGTGCTGGCGGCGGAAATTCCGACGAGCCGCTGGACGATTCACGTATCGTCAGCGGCCCGGGCGGATCGGGGCCGTTGCACGCGCCGCGCCGCAACGGCGCTATGTGGGGCGAATTGCCGGCACACAAGCGGCAAGAGATCTTGCAGTCCATGACCGAAGGCTTTCCTGCCCACTACCGACAGATCCTGGAGCGCTACTATCGCCATCTGGCCGATGAATCGCCGGCCGGGGAGGCGGCGGACGACGTCACCACGGCAACGGCGCCGGCGGCAGGCGACCCATTGACAGGCGACCCATTGACAGGCAACCCATTGACAGGCAACTCCGACAAGTGAAAAGACCAATGCAACGATTCCTGCCGTTGGTAACGCTGTTGGTTTGCGCGTCGTCCGCTGCGCGTGCGGCGGATGACGACGCACCGGCCAGGACGGCGGCGCACACCATTACCGTCACCACGGCCGACGGCGGGCAAATCTCCGGTGCGATTGCCGAATTGACGGACGGCCGGTTGACCCTGGCCACCGTTCCGCCGCAATCATTCAACCTGGCGGACCTGGAACGCATCGAGCGCGGCGAAAACGCCACGCAAGCGTCGCAGGCCAACGGCGGCGACCTGGTCTGGCTCGGCCAGGACAATCACGATCTGGTACAGGTCGGCGGCGCGCCAGGCGGCAACGGAATTCAGGACGTCCACCTTCGTATCAGCCGTTTGTCGGCCAAGGCCATCAAGCAGATCACCGTGGTCTGCCGGTTTCCCAAATTACTGCGCGTGTGGCGGTTGGATACCTCGGCATCGCCGCACTGGAGACTGGCGATCGCCCGTTCCGAATTGGCAACCGAAGCGGACTTGTATCTCGAGCCGCCTGCCGACGATAGCTTCGGCATGAAGTTCGACGTGACCGTCGTCTACGACGACGACTCGAACTCGAAGTCGAGCGTGACCGCCCTGACGCACACCAGCGACGCCTTGAAAGTGGACAAAACAACCCAACCGGGCGCGCCTGCGACAAAGCCGGAGGACTCGTCGACCGAGGATGGCACGTCGGACGTATTTCTGGCAGGCCAAGGTCGACTGCGTGGAACGATCGTCTCGCTCTCGCCGCAATCGCTCGTCTTGCGGACCACGTGGAACGCGGACGTGGAAGTGCCGGTATTGCACGTCCGGGGCATTTGGTTCGGCAAGCCGGCGCCTGCCGGTGCAAGGGCCAAGTTCGATGAGCGATTAGCAGAACCGGCCAGCGACGACGTCGTGTTCGTGGCCGCGCCGGACCTGTCGGCTGCCGAGGTGGCCGGCCAGGTGCAGAGCCTGGCCGACGACAAGCTCGTGTTGCGCTACCAGGGGGACGAGCGCCCCATCAAGCAGGACCGTTTACTCGGACTCGTGTTCACCGCCCATGTCAGGCTCCCACCGATCGAAGGAATCCATCAGGTGTTTCTGCTGGCAGGGGATCAAACCATCGCAGGGCGTTGGGTGGGATGGAGTGGTGACGCGCTGGATGTGCAGACGCCCTGGCAAGCGCCGCTGCGCCTGCCTGCCGACGCCGTAAATCAGATCCGTATTCGCAACGGCAAAATCGTTTACCTGCCGGATCTCGAACCGATCGCGGTGGAAGAGCTGGGCTACTTCGGGCGCGTTATCCCCTGGCGAGCCGATCGCGGCTTTGACGGTGGCCCGCCCGTGATGAACGGCCAGACGCCGGCGCGCAGCCTGGCCATGCATTCGCGGTGCGTGCTGACCTATGCGCTCAACGAACAGTTCGAGAAATTCGTCGGTACGGTTGGCTTCGACGACAGCGGTCAGCAGCGCGGCCGCGTGGCTTGCCGCATACTGGGTGACGGGCGTGAGCTGTTGACGCTGCCCGACTTGCGCGGCACGCAAGATTCAGTGCCCGTGGAAGTGTCCTTGGACGGCGTGGGGCAACTGACGCTCGAGGTTGATTTCGGCGCCGACGCCGATATTGGCGATCGCGTGTTGTGGGCGGATCCTCGGCTGTTACGAACCAAAAAAGACTGATTTCGCTTTGCGCTCGCACCAGCGGCAGAAGGCAGAACCGTGCTCGATCGAAACTGCACCTTGGCCATTTTGCTGTCGATTCTTCTGGCGGCGCCCGCCGCCGCCGAACCGCCGCGCGGCGAGTTCGAAGTCCACGACCTGTCGCTGTGGATCACCGACGGCGCAGACCCGGTGGCCAATGCCAGGGCCAGCTATGCTTCGGCGTTCCCGGCTATCGTCACCTCGTCGCGGGCGCCCCGTCCCGCGGATGCGGCAACGGCGCCCGCGCCGGTCGGCCTGATCACGTTCTACGGTCGTCCGGCGGGTGAGCTGGACGTCGAGCTGCGCGTCAAAGGCGGCAGCTTCCTGGGATACTGGCCCCCCGGCGAGATCGCGGGCAATCGGCTGCTGTGGCCCCGCGGCTCCGGGATCGCCTTAATCGAACGGCCCGCAAATGAGTCGGCGCTCACCTGGGTCGACGCGGACCATTGGATGCAACAGGCTCGCCAGAGCAATGCGCTGTTCGTGCAGAGCCGCGTGCGGGCGGAGCGGTTCTTGGCTTACGACGCCGAACTGAAGCTACCGTCGCCGGTGCGGCTGCACGGCGGACCAGACAATTACCGCGTCGTCAACGACTCGGATGCCACGCTGTACGACGTAGTCTTGGTGCGCAGCACTCCCGAGGGCTTGCGCGTGGCGTGGCTCGACGAATTGCCCAGGACCGAAGTGAAACAGTCTGGCGCGGCCGCGCCTAGCGCAACGCCAGCCGCCGACCAGGCGAAACGAACCGCGGGACTATTCGCACCAGCCAGGCCCCGACCGGCCGCCAGCGCCGGTGCGCCGAAGGCGGCGCCACAAGAACAGGCCGCAGCCGGTCCGACACTGGGCAATTCGAGCGGTCGATTGTTCGGGTTGGGGGTGCCCAAGAACGCATCCGCCGCGGCCAGGGACAATCCTCCGCCGCTTGTCGGAGGCGTCGAGCTCGTTCTGTCAGACCCGCTGGCGGCCGGCTCCGACGAGGCGCACGACAAAACGTTCGGCGAGCTGGCGAAGCGCTTGGGGCAGGCCGGTCTGTCGGCCGACGAGATCGACCTGTTTCTCAGTCAGTACTCGTCGCTGTTATTCGAGCAGGAGCGTATGATCGTGGCGTGCCGCCTCGATCCTGCCACGATCGATAAGGAGCTGACGTTGTCCGTGTTCCCCGTGCCGGAAAAGATCGTCCGCGTACCCGTCTTATTGGTGCGCAACGTCGATCCTCAATTGCCGCAGCACATCGATCAACTGATCGAAGATTTGGGAGCCGAGAGCTTCGCCGATCGCGAACAGGCAGAAAAGCAATTGATTCTTGTCGGATCCCGAGCCTTCGAGTCGCTGAACAAAGCGATCAACCATAGTGACATGGAAATCGTGATTCGCGCCGAACGGATTCTGCTGAACCAGGGTCAAAGAGCAGCCGGCCGCCAGGGCGCCACCGGCACGACAGCCGCACAGCCAACCGCGCCTGGCAAGGTTGCACCGGCAAAGTAAACGTCGCGGCAGACGGGCGCAAAGGGCGGTATGCATTGGTTTGCCGAAGGAGATGCGTCCCAACGAGACTCATTGGACAATGGGATCGTCTTCCGCCAGGAATGCGGCGGCACCGATTTCAATGCCAATGCCGCTTTCTTGCCCATGGCGTTTTGAAGAGAAATCCGGACAGGGCGTCGACAATCGGCGCGACGCCCTGTGGATCCCGACTTCGCGATAGCGCTCCGCAGTCGCTGGCGGCGCGGAATCAGTATTGGCCTTTGATCTTGCTGTCCGCACTGCGGATGGCTGCGTTAGCGGAGCTCCGTCGGGGAACCGCACTGTACGTGCCAGCGCCAGCGCCAGGCTCGTAGGAAAAACTGCGAGTGGCTTGATCGCCACGAGGTTGAGTCACTGCCACTCCCGATTGACAAGCTCCGGTCGATGCGTCTGCTCGGACACGGGTCGAGGGCTCGTACGAGAACGACCGCTCGCCAGGCATCGGCGTCGTAGCCACGGTGGCTGGCGCTGGTCCTGTCGGTCGGTACACTTGAGTACGCGCGGCGGTTGGCACATCGAACGTGTAAACGCCGCTGATCTTTGAACCCGCTCCACGCGGTGCTGCGATGGCGGCCGAAGCGATCGCCGACAGCACTAAGACGATTGGAATGCTGCGTTTCATGGTTCACCTCTGCGATAGTGATTGATTGGCTACAGCCCTCTTGCTGTCGCAGGTAAGTTACGCATATTACGTGCCATGGCGAATCCATCGGTTGCAAGGTGCCTTGCAGCCAGGATTTCTGCGAAACGCCCACAGGTGGCACGAGCCCGAGTGGCACAGCCTGCGAGCGAAACCGCACACAAATCGTGCGGCAAGTGTCGGTCGAGAGGTGCCTCTATCCCAGGATTCCATCTTTTGGTGCATCGACGCATTGAACTTCTCGGCGAAGTAATTGTGGCATCAGAAGTGCATGACGGCACATGTCGGTCGGCTGTCGTCTTGGCTGACGATGGCGTCAGTGTTCACGTTTTCTTGGGGAGGTCTGTTATGAGGTACGTCCATAAATCGGCGGCGCTGGTCGCGGTGCTGGCAATCGCGACGATGTTCGGTATTCCTAACGCTTTTGCACAGCGGGATGCCGGCTCGAAGATTCGCGGTGAGTACAACTTCTATGGCGGTTCCGCCAGCCGATCGATACGCGGCGCTCGCGAGACTTCGCAAGCTTACCGGCAGTACGTCCGAACGGCGCCGCAGCAGCAAGTAAACCCAGAGGTCGCCAAGGCGACGGCCGACGCCATCGGCGACTACATTACGAAGGCTCAAGCGCATATGGCTTGGATGCGCAAGCAAGCGGAAGCGGCGGACGACAAAACGGCATTGGCCTCGTTGGACTCGATCGACAAGAACCTGGCAACTGCTTCCAAGTCGCACAAGGAGATGCACGAGATGTGCCTGAAGGCCAATGTCGACGCGGCGTCCTCGATGAAGTGCTGCCAACAGATCGACGATTCGCTGGCCGCCGCGATCGCCGAGCACGACAAGCTCATGAAGCACGTCGCGGGCGACAAGCCGGCGACGAAGTAACATCGATGGGCGGATGTGAGTGAGTCGGCGATTTCGCGCCCGGGGGAATACGCGCGCGGACTGGCGAGATTCTACTCGGCGCGACGCCAGGAAGAGTCTCGCTTGTGTGTTTACGCTCGGCATGGCGGCACGCGCACTCTCGCGGAACGTGGTTGACTTGCCGGCGCACAGGCGCGACAGAGTAATGATTGCAGTCCTGCTGGCGATTTCGCTGGGAACCACCATCGGGGCCGGTATGATACTGTTGAAGTGGCCGAGACCCGTGAACCCGTGACTGGCGAAGCTGGTATGCTGTTGATCGTTGGGGGCCGCTCGCCCATGCTTGATGCATGAACTCAGCGAGACGCGTTAATGAAGCTCTCTTTCCATTGGCTTACGGCGCGTTTTCTGGCGATTGCCGTCCCGGCGGCTGTTATTGTCGCGCTCGGGTTCGTCCTGCTCGTGTGGGGCCCGCAACGCAGCAGCGAACAGGCCGCAGACGCCGTTTGGACCTGCTCGATGCATCCGCAGATTCGGCTCTCCGGGCCAGGCAAGTGCCCAATCTGCGGGATGGAATTGATCACGGTTGGCCAACTGACTGCCGAACAGGCCCGCATTTCGACGCAAGCCGGCATCGAAACCGAGGAAGTTCAATACCGAGAGCTGACGAAGGACATCCGCACGATTGGCAAGCTCGACTACAACGAGCGCCGCGTCGCCTATCTCACAGCGCGCGTCGATGGTCGCGTCGACCGGGTATTTGCCGACTTTACGGGCATCACCGTGAAGCAGCACGATCATCTCGTCGATATCTACAGCCCCGAACTGTATTCGACCCAAACGGAGCTCTTGCTGGCCCTGGAAGCACACGAAAGGGCCGCCGGGGACCGACGTCTGACGGCCACTGGTCTGGAGGCTGCTCGAACCAAGCTGCGGCTGTTCGGCATTCTGCCCGCTCAGATTGCAGAAATCGAAGCGAGCCGCAAAGTCACCACGCATCTTAGAATATTCGCGTCGATCGGGGGAATCGTCGTCGAGAAGAACGTCCGTGAGCAGCAGTATGTCAAAGAGGGTGACATGCTTTACCGGATCGCCGAGCTCGATCCGATCTGGCTGTACCTGGACATTTACGAGTACGAACTGGCGTGGATTCGGCCCGGCCAAAAAGTCGACGTGACCGTGGAAGCCTATCCTGGCGACGTTTTCCACGGCACGATCGTCTTCATCGATCCTTTCCTCGATGACCGCTCACGCACGGTCAAAGTGCGCGTGAACCTGAAGAATCCAGACTACCGCCTCAAGCCGGCCATGTATGCCACGGCGGTGATCCGGGTCCGTCTGCGTGCCGACGGCACTCCGGCGCCGACCGGCCTGGAAGGCAAGTATATCTGCCCCATGCACCCCGAAGTGGTGCAAACCTCGCCTGGGCAATGCCCGATCTGCGAGATGTCCTTGGAAAGAGTCCCCGACCTCAAGCCGGTTGTGGAGAACTTGGCGCAGGCAAACGCAACCGAAATCGACAAAGCGAAGGTGCTCGCCGTCCGCAAAAGTGCCGTGCTCGACACGGGGCGACGGCAAATCGTCTACCGCAAGAACCAGGACGGTGCCTTCGAGCTGGTCAACGTCACACTCGGGCCGCTGGCCCAGAGCAAGGCGACCGACGACCAACCCGTGCTGTACTATCCAGTACTCGATGGACTGAGTCCGGGCGATGAAGTCGTGGTCCAAGGCGGCTTCTTGCTCGATAGCCAGCGCCAGCTCGAAGGCATGCCCAGCCTGCTTTACGAACGAGGGCAGTCAGCCGCCAGCCTGCACGCCGGACATGGCGGGCCAACTGGTCAGCCCTCCTCGCCGACGCCGGCTGGGTTGCCCGCCAAGTCGCCCGCGAAGTCGCCCGGCGTGCCCAGCGCCCACGAGCACTAGGAGCGGCAGCGATGATCAACGGCGTCATCCGCTGGTGCCTCAACAATCACTTCCTGGTGTTTCTCTTCACGGCGATCATCGCGGTGCTGGGGTGGTACTGCCTGACGAACATTCCGGTAGATGCCATTCCCGACATCGGCGAAAAGCAGGTGATCGTCTTCACCGATTGGCCCGGCCGCTCCCCGCAGGACGTCGAAGACCAGGTGACGTATCCGCTGACGATCAGCCTGCAAGGCACGCCGGGCGTCAAGACCATTCGTTCGGCATCCGGTTTCGGGTTTTCGATGATCTTTGTGATTTTCCAGGACCAGATCGACTACTACTGGGCGCGGTCGCGCGTGCTGGAGCGGATGAACGTTGCGGAGGCTCGACTTCCGCCCGGAGTCACACCCGTTCTCGGTCCGGACGCTACGGCGCTGGGACAAATCTACTGGTACACCCTGGAAGCCGAGGGAGTCGATCTGGGCCAACTGCGCTCGCTGCAGGACTGGTACGTGCGCTATCAGTTGCAGTCGGTTGAGGGCGTTTCTGAAGTTGCCAGCGTGGGCGGATTCGTCAAGCAATACCAGATCGACGTGCATCCCGACAAGCTGCGAGCCCATCGCGTAATGCTTCCAGAGGTGTACGAGGCCGTGCGCCGCAGCAACATCGACGTCGGGGCCAAGGTCGTCGAGAACAACGGCTACGAGTTTTTTGTCCGCGGGGTCGGTTTCGTCAAGAGCGTGGCTGACGTCGAGAATATCGTCATTCGCCAGGAAGAAGGCACGCCGATCTTCGTCAAGAACGTGGCCACCGTGCAGCTCGGCCCAGATTTCCGCCGTGGCATTCT
Organism: Pirellulales bacterium; assembly: GCA_041750795.1. Lineage (GTDB taxonomy): Bacteria > Planctomycetota > Planctomycetia > Pirellulales > PALSA-1355 > JTS-RE94. Next base: position 14,221 of record JBGSYQ010000273.1, read on the forward strand.
GGACAAGGGAGGCCGCGAGGCCGTCGGCGGAGTCGTGGTCATGCGCTACGGCGAGAACCCGCTGCGCGTCATCGAGCGGCTCAAGGAAAAGATCGCCGAAATCGAGCCCGGGCTGCGCGCGACGCTGACCGACGGCCGTCGGGTTGCCGTGCGGATCGTTCCGTTTTACGACCGCACCGATATCGTCAACGAGACCGTGGCCACGCTAAGAGAGACGCTGACCGAAGAAGCCATCGTCGTCGGAATCATCATTGTCATCTTCCTGCTGCACCTGCGCAGCGCGTTCACCATCCTGCCGACGTTGCCCTTGTCGGTCGCGATGAGCTTCATCGTGATGTACCTTCTGGGCATCGACAGCAATATCATGTCCCTGGCTGGTATCGCCATCGCCGTCGGCGACGTCGCCGACATGGGCATCATCATGACGGAAAACATCTATCGCCGCGTCGCTGCCGAGCGCGACCGTCCGTACGCCACGGTCGTCTATGAGGCCGCCACCGAAGTCGGGCCGGCGATCGTGATCGCGGTGTCGAATACCATCGTGTCGTTCATTCCCGTCTTTGCGCTGACCGACCAGGAAGGAAAGCTGTTCAGGCCGCTGGCCTACACCAAGACCTTCGCCATCTCGGCGTCGGTGATCCTGGCACTCACGCTGGTGCCGGTGCTGTGCTATTACCTGCTCAAACCCACGCAGTGGTCGCGGCGACGCTCGCTGACGCTGGCAGTGATTGCCGGCCTGGCGGCGACGTCGATCATGCGGTCCGTCATGGCCTGGCAACTGGACACCGCCGATAGCGCAAGTGGATGGCCGACGGCCATCGCGGTCGGAATCATGATCGGCGCGATCGTCTATCGGATGGGGCGCGAACGGCTCTTGCCGCTGGAAGAAAACCTGGTCGCACGGTCCATCAACGCCGTCTATCGCCCCAGCTTGCGGTGGGTATTGGAGCACAAGTTTGCGTTTCTTACGATTCCCCTCACGATTACTTTGTCGGGCTTCGCCGTTTGGCAGGGCTTTGGCCGGATCGCCTGGCCCATTCAGCGCGGTCTGAACGCCGTTGGCTTGTATCCGGAGACGACGGCCCCCTGGCAGTTTCTCGCTGCGCGATTTCCAGGAATCGGCAGAGAATTCATGCCTCCCTTGGACGAGGGCTCGTTCTTGTATATGCCCTCGCTATTGCCGTCCGCTTCGCTCACGGAGGTGCAGCGCGTGCTGGCCCGGCAAGACCTGGCCATTGAACAAGTGCCCGAGGTCGCCAGCGTCGTCGGCAAAGCGGGTCGCGTCGATTCGGCCTTGGACCCGGCGCCCATCGGAATGGTCGAGACGATCATTCTGCTGAAGCCCGAAGCCGAGTGGCGGATGATCACCGATGCCGACGGCAAGCACCGCCGCATCACGAAGGACGAGATACTCGCCGAACTACAGGCCAAGACCTACATCCCGGGCGTGCTGCCGACCTGGTTGCAGCCCATCCAGACCCGGATCGTCATGCTGCAGTCCGGTTTTCGGGCGATGATGGGTGCGAAGATCTTCGGAGCCGATCCGGACGTGATCGAGCAAATCGGACTGCAGATGGAGCAGATTTTGCGGTCCGTACCCGGCGCCACGGACATCGTCGCCGACCGCATCGTCGGCAAGCCTTACGTCGAATACGACATCGATCGAGCGGAAATTGCCCGCTACGGCGTGAACATCCGCGACGTTCAGGACGTCATCGAAATCGCCATTGGCGGCGAGAACCTGACGACGTCGGTGGAAGGGCGCGAGCGCTATCCAATCCGCGTGCGATACCTGCGCGAGTTGCGCGAGCGGTTCGACGACCTGGAGCGGATCCTCGTGCCGACTTCGACCGGCGCCCAAGTGCCAATCGGCCAGCTTGCCAAGATCCGCTATGTCCTGGGCCCCCAGGAATTGAAGAGCGAGAATGGATTGCTCGTAGGTTATGTAACCATGAATACGCGCGACCGCGACGAAGTCAGCGTGGTCGAAGACGCCGAACGCCGATTGCAAGAAGAGAAGCGTCGCAGCGATGAGTTGATCGCGCAAGGGCGACACGAGGAAGCCACGCTCGTCATTCCCCCCGGCTACTACTGGCGCTGGTCCGGCCAGTTCGAGAACCAGCAGCGGGCCACACGCCGCTTGTCGATCGTGGTGCCGCTGGTTCTGCTGACGATGTTCGTCCTGATTTATATCGGCCTGGGCCACTGGTGGATGGCGCTGATCGTTTTCTTCGGGATCATCGTCTCGGCGTCGGGCGGATTTCTGATGCTCTACCTGTGGGGCGTCAACCTGAGCGTGGCGGTTTGGGTCGGTTTCATCGCGCTATTCGGCGTAGTGGACGACGCCAGCGTCGTGATGCTCGATTTTCTCAAACGCCAGTTCGCGTCGCGCACACCCGGCAGCATCGACGAAATCCGCGAAATGGTGATCGAGGCAGGGCTCAAACGCGCCCGGCCGCTGATCATGTCCACGGCCACGACGGTGATCGGCCTGATGCCCATTTTTCTGACGCACGGCCGAGGTTCCGACATCATGCAGCCGATGGCGATTCCCAGCGTGGGCGGAATGTCCATTCAGCTCATTACCCTTTTCATCGCTCCGTGCCTGTACTGTGCCGTTCAAGAATGGCGATTCCGTCGTCGTTGGCAAGCGCAGGGCGCAACACCAGACGACACAAGCTCGCCAGAGTAATACCGCCGCTCATCGGTCGATCCACGACCGGCGCAAAATGCGGCGCAGCAGGCGCACGCGCCAGGCCGCACCAACAGCGGCCCGCACCCACGAAGCCCCCAACGTTGCTGGCCCCCAACGTTGCAGCGGGCCGCGCTGCCGCGCTCAACCCCGCTATTCCAACCAATGGGCGATACTGGACTCGAACCAGTGACCCCTAGCTTGTCGAGCACGCGATGTGAAATCGTAACAGCCTTAAGCTGTGTCACAATCAGCCTTTGCGAGATCGCACCGGTTGCAGAGTCTGCACTGTGTTGCGTGGTTTTCATCCTTTTCTCTGCAACAACTCTGCAAGATGGAAATGCCGTTGTATGCGACCGCGCAATTATCGACAGCCGCTTGCCCTTACCGTCTCCTCCGCTACTGGGTCGAGGCGGCCGACGGGCGCCAATGGGCGAGCTCAGCACACAGCCCGACCGAGCTCACGTGCTATTCGCCTTCAGGAATTCTGGACCTGGCAGGGCCACTCTTGGCACTTCGTTGATGTGGTGACAAGCAATGCTCCGACGCCGATGTCGAGAAAGGTGCCGTGCTTCGGCAGTCTCGCCAATTGACAATGCAACGCCAGCCAAAACTGCTAGTTGCACAAATACGCGATGTCCAAACAAAAGCTTGAGTGTGTACAACAACATCTGTCCTCCGACTGGCGTTGCCCTACACGATGTCTTCTCATGGCAATGTGTTCCGCATCCGCCGGCGCTTGATGAGCGGCCTAACTTGAACCTTGATTACCCGCACTCGGCTGCCCAGTCGTTTGATTGCCCGTCGAGATTACTGGCGAGAGTCCTCCTTGATTGCCTGTTGGAGCGCCCAGCTGGACAGTCGCGCCTAATACGAAGTTGACAGCGACGATTGGAATAGTTCCAAAGAATAGCAATAGCTTGAAGCCAAAGTTCACAATTCCTGTAAAACTCGATGCTGGATCTTGTGGAAAATTGAACTGCGCGGTTGACGCCCACACGTTCTTGTAAAAATACACCAGTACAATTCCATGCATCACGAATGTCAACAAAAGCATCACGAATACCTGCTGAAAAAGCACCCGTTTCCCCGGGTTCGCAGCTAGGTTTGCGACCGCGTCTGGACCGAGATAGAACACTCCAAATGCCGTCAATACCGGACCAAGGATATAGGCGGCTGTCCACGCGGCTTCGTTGGCCTCGGCTGCACTGATCCCTGGCCGTCCGCTTATCAGCAAGAAACTCAGCACATAAGTCGCAAATAGGGCCAGCCAAATCACGAACAGCGAGATGCGGGCTGCAAGTAGAGTCATGACTCGCTTTTCCCTCTAGTTACTGTTCGACGGCGGGACCAAGCGGCTGAACCAATCCGTAAATCTTGACACTATCCAACGTACCTATGCCTCGTCGGCAAGTACTCCAACGCAGGTTTGCGTGTAAGCACCCAGGTTGCTTTACTGAGGCGACTGCGACTTGTCTGATTTCAGCCCATCAGCAAACGCTTGCCGACCACTCGCCAATAGCAGCGCTCCGTTCCACGATAGATCGTTGCCCATTTCCTGGATCTCCTGCACCCAAGCGGATGGGTCGCTCTCGTATCGCTGTGCGCCAGTTGAAATATTGTGGCCTACAGTGTAGTTGCCGGTTTTGACACCAGTTGCGTCTGTCACAAAAGGGAGCCCTAAGATCATTGTGTTCCCAAGCCGTCGCGAATCTGTGAATTTGCGAATTTGGTCGTACGACTGGTAACTCGTTCGCTTGCCGATGTCGATCATGGCGACGAAGTTCCAGGCACGAGCTGATTCTTGAACGAGCGCCACGTTCACTCGCCAAGAGAGGCGATACGTTTTCGTCACGTCTTGATAGAACTCCTGCCATTCCGATACCAGCCTACATTCGCGCGCCGAATAGACTGGCGGCAACAGAGCAACTTGTCCGCCGAGCTTCGCCATCGCGCTAGCAAAGTTGCCTTTCGCCGGTTGCAGAAGCCATTGAAATGCCTGAGCGACTTTTAACGTGTCCGGAACCATCGCCGAGTGGAACTCATTGGCAAAGCCGCCGATTTCGAATGTCTTGGTTTCGAAGACCGGCTTCAAATCATTGTCAAAAACTGCGCGGTCGACGCCGAGGATATTTACGAAGAGATTGACGACCCGTGGATCTCCACAGCAGAACGCGATGCGTAGTCGTTGATCTCGATCATTAGAGTTGAGCATCTGGAAATGGAGCGAGAGTAAACGGGGCGGAATTCGTGGAAAGAGCGCCTGCAACTCGTGTTGCACACGGCTCCAATTCAACAGAATTAGCCGCGGATCTATGTCCCGGCTGGAAAACGGGCCGGTGGGGAACAGGTGAAAATCGAAACCCTGCTCGCACAGGATAGCTCGACCACGCGCGATGAGAGACTCGTCAGCCCGATACAACCGAGCAGTTCGCCGTGAAGGGCAGCGAATCCGACTCCGAGCCTGAAGCATATCGACCTGTCCAAATACAATCGCGAGAGCCACGACGATGACAATAGTCTTCCACAATGGTTTGCACATGATCGTCATTGGAGTAATCGGGCCGGGGCTAGTGCGAGACAACTCGCGCTTACGGTCTCCAAGAGGATGCGCGTTGACTTCGCGAACTTCTAACTTATCCCACCTGAACGAGCTTTGCAAGTTAGCCGCGCGGGGTGGTTCTGTCCTAATTTGCCCGCAGAAACGCTTCGAATGCAAGCATGGCCACGGCGGCGACCGATTCCACCTGAGCGATCGAGTGCAGCTTTCGAGCGACGCACTTTGAGCTTAGCTGCCCGAAGAAGTTCTTCTCGAACGTGGCTCGTCAAACTGAACGCGCGTTAGAGACGGCCATCGATCCAAAGTGGCTTTGGAAACGACGCCGCGTCTACGCCTTCGCCACGACGTTGCCGGACGAGGTCGAGTTTTCCAAGGACGATCTCGCGCAGGCAAGAGAAAAGACGGCTGCAATCCGTGCGTTATCGGTGTTTCGCAGTTCCAGCAGTCGAAGAGTCAGACCGAGGCAGTTAAAGTCCTATGATCACAACTAACGTCCACTCAAGGGAGAACCTGCTGCAGGCCGTCAAAAAAACACAATCGTGCATTCACGGCGGCGCGCGCGCCGCACACCATCTCCTCCCAATCCTGACTCGTATTCAAATGCGGTAGTAGTGCCGCACACATTGCGCTGCCATGAACGTCGTCGGCTGGTTGATGAACAATAAAGAATTCCAGGTCGCGCTCGGAGAACTCGCTTCGCGCTCGTAGCCCATTGAGCACGGGGACCCATTTCGTGGAGAGAGATTCATTGCCAGGCCCCATAGCCCCCATCGCCGTCAAGAATGATGAGTGCAGAATAAGCCTTTCGTAGTCGCGCAGGAACTCGGTCGTTGACTCAAGAGCAACAACCTTCGCAAGCTCATGTTCATGAATATTCAGAGCGCCACAAAAGCGTCGAAACAGCGTCGGGTGTGCTACCGAACTGTCCGCCCGATCAACCGCCTCGATGCCGCCACATTCGTCGACCAAATTGCTGATAATAATCGCACGGAGGTGCTCGTCGGGCACAACCCACAAGAGTGCTCCTAAGTATCGAGGGAACATCTGGACAAAGCAATAGAATTGCTCGGCAAACACGCGCAGACTGTCGGTTCCCATTGTCGAAAACCGGCCGAGAAATGGATGACGAAGAAGATCGCCTCGAAGCTCGACAATCAGTTCATCCAGCCGTCGTGCCTCTTTCATAGTTGCCCTCATGGATCTTTCAGGCATTCGCTGGCGGCGACGATCCGCTTGACTTGCCCTTTCTAGTCCTTGAACAAGCGTAGTCGCAGTTCAAGAAAGGCGAAAAAGACTCGAAACCCTCGGCGTTTTATGCGGTTATTGGAAGTGTAATGTAATCCAGTTCCCGCACGCCACGGAGGGTTTCGAGTGAACGCCAAGTTACGCCGCCAGTGCCGCCGACGCAAGCG
>JBGSYQ010000274.1:0-6140 GCA_041750795.1 Pirellulales bacterium
CGACGAGGTCGACGCGCTGGAGACCTCCTGGCGGGAGATGCACTCGCACGTGCCCAGCCCGTTGGGCCAGTTCAACTGGACGCGTGCATGCTTGTCGGCTTTTCCGGCCGATTCCACGCCGCACGTGGTGGCGGCGATTGCCGGGGCGCGACTGGTGGCGCTGGCGCCGTTGGTTCAAAAGCGGCGTCACGGCGTGTGCCGCCTGTACCTGGCAGGCGCCGGCGAGTTGCTTGAACCGATGGACCTGGTGTGGACCGACGCGAAGGCGTGTGCGCGGGTTTTCCGAGCGTTGGCCCGCAGCGGCGCGCCGCTGGCCTTCGAGCGCATGCCGGCCGATTCGCTCAGCGTATCGCTGTTGCGGCGTGCCTATTTCGGGCGTGCGTTTGTGAGCGTCGGCCGCAGTCAGCCGTGTTCGTATCTGGCGCTGGACGAAAGCTGGCTCGCGCCGGAAGGGCCACTGGCGCTCGACGACCAGGCGGCGCTGGTGCGTGCTCGCCGCGCCGCGGAAGCGCTGGGGCAGGTGACCACCGAAATCCGCACACCCGACTTGCGCGATCTGGCCAACGTGCTCGACGAGGCCTTCGACGTCGAGGCCAGCGGCTGGGCGGTCGATGCACCGGCGCACACTCGCGGCCGTCTGATGCCGCTGATGCGAGATCCGCAACGCGCCGTATTCTATTTGCAATACGCACGCGCGGCCGCGGTCGAGGGCGCGCTGCGCGTGTGCTTTTTGCGCATTGACGGCCGCGCCGTGGCCATGCAGGTCGCGGTCGAATCCGGCGGCGCCTTCTGGTTATTGCGCGCCGGGCACGATCCGGCGTTCGCCGATTGCCGGCCCGACCAGTTGCTGGCGCGAGAAACCATTCGCTATGCCGCGGAGTCCGGACTTTCGACGTACGAGCTGCTCAGCACGACCGACGAGACGTACCGCATGTGGCGTCCGCAACGGCGCGCCTGTGTCGCGGTGAACGTCTATCCGCTCAGTTTTCGCGGGCTGGCGGCGCTGTCGGCCGATCTGGGCGTGGCCTTGCACCGCCGCTGGAAGGCGCCTGTGGCCAACTGGGTGCAAACGGTCGTCCGGCTGATCTCCACCGCGATGATGCGTTGGGTGTAGTGCTGTTTCGGACAGCGCCACGAGGGCATTTTTCGGCGGACCGCTAGCCCGCCAACCAGGCGGGGCGTTCTCCGGCAGGGGGCAGCTTCACGACGATGGCGCTTTGGATGTGGGGATGCGCGCGCACTTCGTCGAGCGCCTCGTGCGTCGGGGGTTGATCGAGATTGAGCACTCCGATGGCCTGGCCCCCCTTGGCGGCGCGGCCCACGGCCATCTGCGCGATATTGATGTGGTGCTTGCCGAGGATCGTACCCACGGTGCCGATGATGCCCGGCACATCCGTGTGCGTGAAGACCATCAGCACGCCGTCCAGATAGGCTTCCAGGCGAAAATGGTCGAGCTGGATCAGGCGCAGCATTTCCTTGCCGAAGACGGTGCCTGCAGCGCGATGGGTTTGGGTGTCGGTTTCCACCTCGGCGGTGACGACGGAGGCAAACGCGCCGATATCGCTGCGACGCTCTTCGATCAGGTCGACGCCGCGCTCGCGCAACAACATTTCGGCGTTGACGATGTTGGGCTCCTCGGACAGCGCGTGTTTCAACAGCCCGGCGGCAAAGCTGGCGGTGATGAGCTTGGTGTCTCGGTTGGCTACCTCACCGCGATATTGCAGCAAGCAACGCTTGATCGGGGCGGTCTCGAACTGCGAGAGCAGCAGCCCCAGTCGATAGGCGACTTCCAAAAAGCCGCGCAGCTCGGACAGCGTTTTGGCGTCCAGCGGGGTCATGTTGACCGCGTTGCGAATGGCGCCGGTCGTGAGGAACTCGATCAGCATGCCCACGCCCTCGATGGCCACCTGGGCCTGCGCCTCCTCGGTGCTGGCGCCCAGGTGCGGCGTGCAGACGACGTTGGGCATGCCGAACAGCGGGCTATCGGTGCAGGGCTCGGTGGCGAACACGTCGAGCGCCACGCCGCCGATGCGCCCCGTTTTGAGCCCTTCGGCCAATGCCGCTTCGTTGTAGATGCCGCCGCGCGCGCAATTGATCAGGCGTACGCCGGGCTTCAGCACGTCGAGTTGCGGCAGGTCGATCAGGTTGCGGGTTTCGTCGGTCAAGGGCGTGTGTACGGTGAGATAGTCGACTTGCGGCAACAGCGCCTCGACGCTGGCGGCCGCTTCGAAGCCCAGTTCGGCGACGCGCTCGGTCGACAGGAACGGATCGAAGCCGACGACGTTCATTTGCAGGGCCTTGGCACGCTTGCCCACGGCCTGGCCGATGCGTCCCAGGCCCACGATGCCCAGCGTCTTGTCGGCCAGTTGCGTGCCCATGTAGCTTTTGCGGTCCCATTTGCCCTGGACGAGGCTCTGATAGGCGGGGGCGATGTTGCGCGACAGGGCCAGCATCATGGCGATGGTGTGCTCGGCCGTGCTGAGCGTGTTGCCGGCCGGCGTGTTCATCACGATGATGCCCAACCGCGTGGCGGCCTTGGAGTCGATGTTGTCGGTGCCGACGCCGGCGCGCACGATAGCTTTGAGTCGATGGTTACCCTCCAGCACGTCGGCCGTGATCTTGACGCCGCTGCGACAGATCGCGCCGTCGGCCGCGGCCAGCGCCGCGCGCAGCGCCTCGCCTTTGAGCCCGGTGCTCACTTCGTATTCAATGCCCGGGGCGGCGCTCAACAGTTCCAGCCCTTCGGGAGAGAGCGTATCCAGCACGATCACTTTGGCCATGGAGATTCTCGATAGTCCGTTGATTTGCGATGGGTGGTTGTTGGTTCCTGTTTTGTGACGAGCGTGGGGGCAAACGCGAGCACTACGCAGACGAGGTCGTGGTTGCGGTGGTGATTTCTTCCTGCAAGACGCGGCCGGCGGCGGCGGCCGCGGCGCCCAGCGTGACGTCGTGCCCCATTTCGTCGAGCACCAGCTCGACGGCCACTAGCGCCGAGACGACGTCGAGCTCGTCGAGCACGCCGAAATGCGCCAGGCGGAAGATCGTTCCTTCGAGCGGACCCTGGCCGCCGGCCAGCTTCACGCCAAAGCGGCTTTCGATGCGCTTCAGAAACGCGCGGCCGTCGATGTCCGGCGGAATGCGCACGGCCGTCATGCCGGCGGCCGGCTGTTGCGCAAACAGCTCCAGCCCCAGCGCGTGCACGCCGGCAATGGCGGCTTTGCTCAAACGGGCGGAGCGGGCCCAGACGGCTTCGATGCCTTCGTCGCCGATCAAGCGCAGCGACTCGGCCAGGCCGGCGATCAACGTGTGGGCCGGCGTCCAGGGCGTATCCGGCCCGGCGCCGGAGTGCTTGCCGCGCAGCTTCGCGCGGTGCAGCTTCAGATCGAAATAAAACGCCTGCGGCTCCACGTGTTCCATCTGCTGCCAGGCCTTCTCGCTGACGGCCAGCATCGCCAGGCCGGGCGGAATCATCAGCGCCTTCTGCGAGCCGACCACCAGCACGTCGATGTGCCAGGCATCGGTCTGGCAGGGGACGGCGCCTGCGCCGCTGATCGCGTCGACGATCCACAGCGCGGGGCTGCTGGCGACCACGTCGCCGATGGCCTGCACGTCGTGAATCGCGCCGGTGCTGCTCTCCATCAGCGTGCCAAACACGGCGGCCGCGTCGCGATGCTCGTCGAGCAATCGGGCGACGTCGTCGGGCCGCACCGACTCTCCCCAGGGGACGCTGTGGCGCACGACTTCGATGCCGTAGCGTCCGCAGATGTCGGCCCAGCGGTGGGCAAACAGGCCGGCGTCCAGCACGATCGCCTTGCCGCCGCGCGGCACCAGGTTAACGACCGCGGCTTCCATGGCGCCCGTGCCGGAACTGGTCAGCACGACGACGTCGTTTTCGGTCCGAAAGACGTATTTCAGGCCGGCGAGCACGTCCGCGAAAAGCGCGCGGAATTCCACCGTGCGGTGATGCATCACCTGGCGCGCCATGGCCAGCCGGGCTGGCTCGGGCACCTGGGTCGGGCCGGGGGTTAGAAGACGCTTTTGGGGCATGCGCTGCACTTGGTTGACGTTGGACTGGTAAGTGGACGATGCCGCTCGTTGGAAAAGCCGCCATTGTAGGCCGATCGCGCGAGATTGGCCATTGGGGGACACGCGGCTGTTGAGCGTGGTTCAGGCCCGACGTGGCAGGGCAAATAGCGTCGCGGTGGCAGTGGAGACGGATTTCGGCCTGGGCTGTCGGGTCGGCGTCGACGTGCCCAGGAGCACAGGGCGCGTCAAAACGCCCCGGTTTCGGCGGTGTGTCCGTATTGCGGGTAAGCCCACTGGTGAAGGCTTGTTGGTATTTGTTGTGTGGCACGAGAAGTGCCATCCATTGGAGGTGACCAGCGCGTTGGGGTTGTCACGCCGGCGAACTGGCGAAACAGAGATGGCGGATCACCGAGGATATTCAGGATAAGGAGAACGGCCATGGCAGCCGATACCACCACTCGCTATTTGGGACTCACACTGGCCAATCCATTGGTCGTCTCGGCCTGCCCCCTGACTGGCGAGTTGGACGTGTTGCGGCGCTTGGAAGAGTGCGGCGCGGCTGCGGCCGTGTTGCCGTCGCTGTTCGAGGAGCAGGTAGAGCCGATTGCGGTGGCAACCCATCGGACGCCGGGGCAGCCGGCCGCGGTGGTCGAGAGCGTTTCGTACTTCCATGAGCTGCGCGAGTACAATCGCGGTCCGGACGCATATTTGAAGCACCTGGCCGCCGCCAAGCAGGCCGTCTCGATTCCGATCATCGGCAGCTTGAACGCCACGGCGCCGGGCAACTGGATCAATTTCGCGCGGCGCATCGAAGAGGCCGGGGCGGACGCGCTGGAATTGAACCTGTACTTCATGGCCACCGACTTCGACACTTCGAGCCGCGATCTGGAGGCGCGCTACGTGAGCCTGGTATCGGCGGTGCAGCACGAGATTTCGATTCCGCTGGCGGTGAAGATCTGCCCGTACTTCACGGCGCTGCCTCAAATGGCGCGGCGGCTGGTGGAGGCGGGGGCCGACGGCCTTGTGCTGTTCAATCGCTTCCTGCAGCCGGACGTCGATTTGGACCACATGCGGTGCCTGCCCAAGCTGGCGCTGAGCACGCCGGACGAAGTGCGGTTGCCGCTGCGCTGGATCGGCCTGTTGCACGGCAAGCTCGACGCCTCGCTGGCCGCCTCGACCGGCGCGCACTTTGCCGACGACGTGGTGAAGCTGTTGCTGGTGGGAGCCGACGTGGTGATGGTCGCCTCGACGCTCTATCGCAACGGCGTGGAGGGGCTGCGGACGCTGGTCGACGGCGTGCAATACTGGCTCGATTCGAACGACTTCCAATCGCTCGACCAGGCCCGCGGCACGCTCAGTCAGCGCAAGTGCGCCGATCCGGCGGCCTACGAGCGAGCCAACTACACGCGAGCGCTGTCGTCGTTTGTGACGGGCGTGGACAATCGAGTGGGTTGACGCCTTATAGCGTACCGATCCTTCGTCGATGCCGCGGCGTGCACGGTGCCAAGTCTCCCCCGTTCGCCAGTAACACGCGGCTTTTGACCAAAGGCCCCGCTTGCGATAGATTGCGGCATTCTCGAGTGAACTAGTTGGACGCCGTAAAATAGAACCGTAAGGTTAGCCTTCTCGCAGCCGGGACTCAGCCAATGCTACTAACTCGAGTGAAGATCAAAGGCTATCGCTCGATCCGCGAAGAAATCGAGATCGTGTTTGACAAGCATGTCACGGTAGTCTTAGGTCCCAATGATCACGGCAAGACTAATGTGCTAAATGCATTGTTGCATTTGAATGAGGACCGCCAGTACGAAGCTGATGATTTGAACTGGGACTGTCCAGAAGAATCAGGCGCACGTCCTTCGGTGTATGCAACGTTTCAGCTAACTGACGCCGAGCGAATGTCACTCATCGACACGGAGAACCGCGTCCGAGATGAGTTCAATTCACGTATTGGGAGCCAGGGAGTACTCATTGATCCAGGGCGATTGCACGATAAGTCATGATCCGAGCAGGACTTGTTGGAGGTAGGTTTCGTTCCAGCCGGCGATGAGGCGTTTGTTTTTGATTCCGACCTTGGCGGTCGGCTCGTTTTTTAGCAGCGCCAAGGCGGCGCGGCG
>JBGSYQ010000275.1:0-3893 GCA_041750795.1 Pirellulales bacterium
CGACGGCGGCCCGCTACCTGTCCGATCCGGCGTCGGCGCTGCTGGTCACCGGCGCCGCGGCCGGCGCTGCTGGCCCCGACCTTGGCCGAGAGATAGAATTGCTCGACCAGCGTGCTGGCTTACTGGATCGGTCCGCCTGGACGGATCCTGGCGTGCCGCGAATCAGCGACTTCCACTTCGACCAGAGCCTGGCTTATGCCGAGATGCATCTGGACACTGCCGATTTCCACGCGTTTCGCCGAGCATTCGAGGGCCGGACCGCCCAGGTGGTCTTGCCCAAACTGGTGGTTGTGCTGGATACTCGGCCCTCCGCCGACACAGGCTCAAGTCGAGCGGCCCCGGCCGCCGGCGACGAACGCTTGCGCCTGCAATTACTGGTGCTGGCTGCGCGGCCCGGCCTGGGTCCGGTATTGTACGTCGGCCGCGACGATCCGGACGCCCAGTTGAACGAAGTGTGCGCGGCCGTCCAAGCCATGGTATCACCTCCTGCCGACTCATGAAGGCACGTTCCCAGGAATCAACGCCGCTGGTGGTCGACGACGCGGACACCATGCGCGAGCGGGTTGACCAGGCACGACGCGACGGCAAGTCGATCGGGCTGGTGCCGACGATGGGCGCGCTGCACGCGGGGCACCTGAGCCTGGTCGATGCGGCCCGGCGCGATTGCGGCTTCGTCGTGCTGACCATTTTCGTCAACCCGACGCAGTTCGGGCCCCATGAGGACTTTGCCCGCTATCCGCGCACACTGGAGGCCGACGGGCAACTGCTGGCGGGGCATGGCGTGGACCTGATCTATGCGCCGTCGACCGAAGCCATGTATCGCGCGGGACACGCCACCTATGTGGTAATGGAAGGACCGGCGCTCGTCTTGGAAGGGGAGTTCCGCCCCGGTCATTTTCGCGGCGTCGCTACGATCGTGCTCAAGCTGCTCAACCTGGTGCGGCCCGATCGGGCGTACTTCGGTCGCAAGGATTTTCAGCAGGCGCTGTTGATGCGTCACATGGTGGCGGATTTGAACCTGCCGATTCACGTCGAGATCTGCCCCATCGTGCGCGAGCCGGACGGATTGGCCCTCAGTTCGCGCAACGTCTTCCTGTCGACGGACGAGCGGCGGCGGGCGCTGGCGATCTCGCAAAGCTTGCGCTTGGCCAGGCAGTTGGTGGCCGACGGCACAACCGACGCCAAGACCATCATCGCGCGGATGCGAGCGAATTTGGCAGCCGCCGATTTGCAGATTGACTATGTGGCGCTGGCCGACCCGAACACTCTGGCGCCGGTCGAGCAGGTAGTACAACCGACCGTGGCGGCGATTGCCGCACGCGTGGGCGCGACGCGGCTGATCGACAACGAGATGCTGGGAGAAACGGACTGAGGAATGACTCAAAAACAATTTCCGTAAACGCTCCCATGTGCCACTGGTGGCGGCAGCCACCAGTGTCGTCGGGGGCGCGTTGCTAGCGAGGCCCGTTGTTGAATTGCACTGGTGGCGTGCGCCACCAGTGGCACACGCACAAGCACCCAAGTTATTTTTGAGTCGTACCTGAGGCGGAGTACGACCACCGGCGGAAGGATCGAATCGCATGGTTCAAACGCTATTCGGCATACCGCGTCAGATCGCCGGCATCGACGTGTTCGGCTTCGGCTGGCTGTTGGCCCTCTGGGCGGTGGCGGCGGTAGCGATCATCGGCTGGTCGCTCTACCGGCACGGCTGGAACGCAGAAACGCGCGGCCAGCTTGTGGCACTGGCGATCGTGGGCTTTGCCATCGCCGTGGTGCTGCCCGTGCTCATCCAGCCCGAGGGACTGCTGATTCGCGGCTACGGCGTCATGCTGATGCTGGCGGTGTTGGCCGGCGTCGGGCTTTCGCTCTATCGCGCGAAACAGAAAGGCGTCGATCCTGAGATCATCCTGTCGCTGGCGATGTGGATGTTCGTGGCCGGCTTCATCGGCGCGCGTGCGTTCTACGTGGTCGAATATTGGGACCAGTTTCGAAAGCCCACGCTGGGGCAGACCATTGCGGCAATCATCAACCTGACCGAGGGCGGGCTGGTGGTGTACGGCTCGCTGCTGGCCGCCGGCGCGGCGCTGATCGTGTTCGTCTATAAACACAAGCTGCCGGGGCTGGCCCTGGCCGATTTGATTGCCCCGGGCGTGGTGCTGGGCGGGGCGATCGGGCGAATCGGCTGCTTCTTGAACGGCTGCTGCTATGGCGGCATCAGCGACGTGCCCTGGGCCGTGACGTTTCCGCCCGGCACGCCGGCCTACCACGACCAGGCGCTCGATCGCGAGTTTTTCATCCACGGCCTGCTGTTCCAAGGGATGGGGCACGACCCGGCGGTGATCGAACAGGTCGAGCCGGGTTCCGCGGCCGCCGGCGCCGGGCTGAAGCCGGGAGAGCGCGTGACGGCGGTCAACGGCGCACCGGTCGAGAGCGTCCAAGAGGCGCAGCTCGAGTTGCTGAGCACGTTTCGCGAGGGGCAACCAATGGCGATCGAGGTGGCCGGCCAGCCCGAGCCGAAGCGCTGGACGATCGCCGCGTCCTTGCCGCGCGGTCGGCCGGTGCATCCGGCGCAGCTCTATAGCTTCATCGACGGGATCTTGCTGTGCTTCTTTCTGCTGGCCTACGAGCCTTACAAGCGGCGCGACGGCGAGTTGACGGCCTGGCTGCTGACCATTCATCCGGTGGCGCGGTTCCTGTTGGAGATCGTGCGCGTGGACGAGTCGCCCGTGTTCGACACCGGCCTGAGCATCTCGCAGAACATCAGCATTGCCTTGTTCGCGGTGGGCATTGGGCTGTGGATCTATCTCTCGCGACGACCGGCAGGCTGGCAATGGCCGGCACGAGCGGCGATGGCAGGGTCGTAAGAGGGCGGTGGGCCGCACACCCACTCAGTTTGACAAGCCGGCTTGGGCGGCGAACAATGACGCTAGGGTCCGGGCGACCGTGCGCTCGAAAAGTGCTGTTTTTTCGCGGACTTGGGAGCGGCTGGCGACGCGGAACTTTCCACTGGCGGCGGGCGTCTAATTCTCTGGAGCGGAGCGTGAACGACGACGTCCAGCTCATCGGCAAAGCATTGGACGGCGACTCGGCCGCGTTCGGGCAATTGGTCACTCGCTATCAAGACCGCCTGTACAACACCGTGGTTCACGTCGTGGGCTCCAGCGACACGGCCCAAGACGTCGTGCAGGACGCGTTCGTGCAGGCCTATGTGAAGCTCGAGACGTTCGAGCGCGCCAGCGCTTTTTATACCTGGCTGTATCGTATCGCCGTTAACCTGGCCATCAGCCGGCGGCGGCGTGAGAAGCCGATGGCCTCGGTCGAACAGGTGCGCGAAGCCATAGGACACGAGCCGCTCGACGCCGCCGATCCGCCCGAAGCGCGGCTGGAGCAGCACGAGCGCGCCTGCCAGGTGCGGCAAGCGCTGGCCGCACTGAGCGAAGAACACCGTACCATCCTCACCCTGCGCGAGATGGACGATTGCTCCTACGAACAAATTGCCGAGATACTGGATCTGCCGGTGGGAACGATCCGCAGCCGATTGCACCGGGCGAGAATGCAATTGCGAGAGCAACTAAAGGGCGTCATCCAGGAATACCGAACCTAAACTTAGTTTTGAGGGTATAGCGTACAGGATCGATCGAACATTCCCGATCGACGTTAAAACGATGGACAGCCAACAGCGCGAAGAACTGCTCAGTGCCTACCTCGACGACGAATTGTCGGCCGAGGAGCGTGCGCGCGTCGAGCGGTGGCTGGCCGACGACGCCGAGTATCGCCGGCTGCACGAGGAGCTGCTCTCGCTGCGGAGCGACTTGCAGGCGCTGCCGCGGCACAAGCTGCCAGAGAACCTGGCGGCAACCGTCGTGCGCCGCGCGGAGCAGCAGGTGCTGCGC
>JBGSYQ010000276.1:0-11815 GCA_041750795.1 Pirellulales bacterium
TATCCGCAAAAAGCCACGCGCTGGCGGCCGGTCGCGGCGCGCGCCAAGCGCACGGCCACAGCCATCGACTCGCCCCCGCTGCGCGTGAACCGCGCTTGCTCGGCCCACGGGTGCAGTTCCAACAGCAACTCGGCCAGTGCCAGCTCGTCGGGCGAGTTCAACGTACACATCGATCCCAGTTGCACGCGCCGCACCACGGCGTCGGTGACGTCCGGATCGGCGTATCCCAGCAGACACGAACCGATGCCCGAGGTGGTCATGTCAATGAATCGCCGACCGTCGAGATCGATCACTTCGCAGCCGCGCGCTTCGGCATAGTACGCGGGCCAGTCGCCGGGCGCGAACATCTCGGGCCGCTTGCTCAGCAGTTGCGTCCCGCCCGGAATGATCGCTTTGGCACGCTGGTATGCGGCCTGCGAGCGCGTGCCGTCGGGCGGCGGCGCGATGCCCAGCAGTTGGCGGGCGTTGCCGCCGAAGATGCGCTCGACGTCCGCATCGTTCAGCCGCAGCGTGCCGCATGCTTGCTTGAGCGCCAGCAGCGACTCGATGCCGATCAACTCCGGCTGTGCGAAGGCCGACTTTTGCCAGTCCACGTTGTCCTCGAACAGCCATGCGAAGCCATCGCCGATGCTGACGCAGCGCCCCGGCATTTCGCTCACGGGAAAGTCAGTGCCAAAGAGCAATCGCCGCGGGCCGAATTCCCGCAAGATCGCCTCCAACGGCGCTGCTTCGCAAACGGCCGAAGTGTCGAAGTACACGTTGTCGAGCCCGCGCAAGCGGCCGATGCCTTCGACCGTGTGATGCGCGCAAAAGCCGCGTGCCGCGTGCGCCAGAATCAGCTTCGCGCCGGGATAGCGTAAACAGTGTTCGCGCAGATACGCGTGGTTGATCGGATCGGCAAGCGCCCGGGCACGCACGATGTGCAGCATGATGACCAGCCCGCGACAGTCCGCCAGCTCCCAGGCCCATTCGGGCAGAAAGTGTTCCGTCGGCGCTTCGAAGGTGTTCGGCTGGTCCGCGAACACGTGGTACACCTTGAAGCCCGCGAAGCGATCGGCATCCAGCTTCGCCGCCACGTGCCGGGGATCATCGGCGGGCGCGATCATGAGTAGCGCACGCGAGTCCGGCAGCGGCGCGATCTGCTGGGCCACGAAGCGATTGGCTCCAGCGAGATCGAGATCGGCTTTGGGAATGGTAAAGGCGAGCCCGCCGGTCGGACGCCGGTCGCCCATCCATTGCTCGAGACGGTGGCAATAGGCCTGCCAGCCAGCGTTGCCCGCGGCGTCCAGCGCGCTGGGCGGCAACGAGGCCGTAGCGTCTTGGCCGCGATAGAGATGCAAGTGTGCGTCGAAGGCGCCGGGGGGCACGAACGACCGCAGGTGTTTATCGAACAGCGCCGACGATTGGCTTGGCATTACGAATCGCTTTCCACCGGCCTCCGATGCGCAAGTGCCTATTGCCGTCAGCGCCCGATTTGCCCGCGGCGCGAGCATTTTCTCGCGGGCGTTTCCTCGTCGGAGCGTCGGTACTCGGGAGTTTAATGTTCGTCGAAGGGATGAGCAACTTGCCGAGCGAGCAATTTGGGCCGTACACTGTGTCTTTCGGTCGCAGCGGCATCGGCCAGTTTCCCGCCAAAGCTCGCCAGCCGAGCCGGTCACTCATCGTTTCACAACAGTGGTACGCATGCCTCGCCCACGCCTGTTGTTCATCGCGCTGGTGGCCACCTTGGCGGCCCTGCCGACGCATGTGCTGGCCGCCGAGGACGCGCCCGCGGCGATTCAGCCGGTGCTTGGCTGGCTCGACGGTGTGGTGATCGTGCTCTATTTCCTGGGCATGCTCGGCGTCGGCGGATTCTATATGACGCGCAACAAGACCGAGGAGGATTACCTGCTGGGCGGCCGGCACATGCGACCCTGGGCGGTGGGCTTGTCGCTGTTTGCCACGATGCTCAGCACGATCTCCTATCTGGCCATGCCCGGCGAGATGATCCGGCACGGCCCGATGTACTTCACCAATGTCCTGGCTTACCCGGTGATTGCGATCGTGGTTGGCTGGTTTCTGATTCCACTGTTTACGAAGCTGCCGCTGACCAGCGCGTATGAAATCCTGGAGACGCGGTTGGGATTGTCGGTGCGGCTGTTGGGCGCGGTATTTTTCCTGACGCTGCGGCTGTTGTGGATGGCGGTGATCCTGTACGCCACGACCACGATCGTGTTGGTGCCGCTGTTGGGACTCGATGCCTCGGCCGTGCCCTATCTGTGCGCGGTGCTGGGGCTGGTCACCGTGGCGTACACGTCGATGGGCGGCATCCGCGCGGTCGTGGCGACCGACGTGGTGCAAACGTTCATCCTGTTGGGGGGCGCCATCGCGGCGCTCGTGCTGATCAGTTGGCAACTTGGCGGCGTCGGCGCCTGGTGGCCGCGCGACTGGAGTGACAACTGGGACCCGCCCACGTTGGGCTACGACCCGCTCGCTCGCATCTCGCTGGTCGGCGCCGTCACGTCCGCGTTCTTCTGGCACGTCTGCACGGCCGGCTCGGACCAGATGGCCATTCAACGCTATTTGTCCACGCGCGACGTGTACGCCGCACGGCGCATGTACAATATTTCGCTGGCCGCCAACGTGCTGATCAGCGCGCTGTTGGCGATCTTGGGCATGGCGCTGTTGGCCTGGTTTCGCGCGTTTCCCGAGATGCTCGCCGCCGGTCAGTCCGTCGACGGCGCCGCGGATCAATTGTTCCCGCGCTTCATCGCCGTGGGGTTACCGGCCGGCGTCAGCGGCCTGATTGTGGCCGGTTTGCTGGCGGCCGCCATGTCGAGCCTGTCGTCCGGCTTGAACTCCTCGTGCGCCGTGATTACCGTCGATTTTATTGAACGCTTTGGGCGCAGCGACACGGCCAAGGCCGGTAATGTGCGCCGCACGCGGTACGTCGCCTGGAGCGTGGGCGCGGTGGTCGTGGTGTTGAGCACGGCCGTGGGCGCGGTGACCGGAAACCTGCTGGAAATCGCCTTTAAGGTGACCAACCTGCTGGTGGCGCCGCTGTTCGGGCTGTTCTTCATGGCGCTGTTCGTCCGCTGGGGCACCAGCTTTGGGACCATGGTGGGCGCGGCCTTCGGCGTGGCCACGGTCGTGGCGATCAATTACGGACCGGAGATCACCGGCCGCAGTGGGATTAGCTTTCTGTGGGCCATGCCGTTAGGCTTATTGATACAGGTTGCCGCCGGTTCGCTGGCCAGCCTGCTGCCGATCGGGCCTCCGCGACCGCCAGATCCATCCGCGCCTCCACCTGCCGCAATGCTATCGTCCTGAGACGAGTCCACGCCTTACCGCACCATGACAACGTCGAGAGATTTCATGTGCAAGCTGCCGAGCGTTGAACGCATTGCAATGGTGTTGGCGATGGTTGCCATCCTGGCGATGCCGGCTTTCGCGGAGGATGCGCTCGACATCGAGCTCAGCCCGGATCGTGCGGCGGACTGGCAGATGCGCGACGGCGATTGGCAGTTTAGCGAGGGCCAGCTCGAGCAGCAGGACTACCTGCGCGGCAGCGCGGCTTTCCTGAACGAGCCGGTCTTCGCCGATTTCCGCCTGACCGTGGAGTTCAACATTCGCCCGCTGGGCGACGGCGTGCGTGCCGCCGCGGTGATCTTTCGCGCCACCGGCACGCGCACGTTCTACTGGTTGCACTTCGATTCTGAATCGAGCGGCGCCATGCTCGTGCAATCGCGCCCCGAAAAATCGTGGAACGGCATTACGCGCAAACCAGCTACCGTGGTCCAAGACCACTGGCACAAGCTCGCGCTCACCTGCGATGGATCGCAGATCGACGTTGCGCTCGACGACCTGCCGCTGTTCTCCGTCGAAGACAAGGCACTGGCCAGCGGGCGGATCGGTTTGGGAACGAGCCAGGGCCGCGTGGCGTTTCGCAACTTGCAGATCGAGGGACAGCCGGTGCCCGACGCTGCGGCGTTGGCCGACGATCCGCTGCCCTACCAGGTCATTTCGCGCGGCGAAGCGGCCGGACCGTACCAGGCCTTTCCCGACGTTTGCCGTCTGCCGGATGGTGACTTGCTGTGCGTGTTCTACGCGGGCTACGGCCATATCTCACTGCCCAACGAAGCGTGGCCGCGCGGCGGACGCATTTGTACAGTCCGATCCAGCGATGAAGGACGCACCTGGAGCGAGCCGCGCGTGCTGTTTGACGGCCCGCAGGACGATCGCGATCCGCACATCGCCGCCACCCGCGACGGCACGCTGTGGTGCAGCTTCTTTCAATATCGCGTGGTTGACGGCAAGACCGAGTTCGATACCTGCCTCGTCCGCTCGCGCGACGGCGGCAAGACCTGGGACACCGAACCGCGCGTGCTGGCCGCTGACCGTTGGGCCGTATCGGCGCCGGTGCGCGAGCTGACCGACGGCACATTGATCTTGGGCACGTATACGGCCGATAGCACAACCGCCCACGGGGCCGTGTTGCGCTCCACCGACGGCGGCGCCACTTGGAGCGAGCCGGTGGACATTGATCCTGCCAGCGGAGTCCGCCTCGACGCGGAGACCGACGTTATCCAGTTGTCCGATGGGCGCTTGCTGGCGGCGCTGCGCGGCGATCGGGTCAACATGCACTACGCCACCAGCGGCGACCTCGGACTCACCTGGTCGAAGGTCGCGGACATCGGTTTTGCCGGACATTGCCCGCACTTGACGCGGCTTTCCGGTGGCGAGATCCTGCTGACGCATCGACTGCCCAACACCGCGCTGCACATCAGTCGCGACGAGGGAGCGACCTGGCAAGGCCCGCTGGAAATCGACGCGGTGGTCGGTGCGTATGCCTCGACCGTGGAATTGAAAGACCGCACGGTGCTCGTCGTCTACTACGAGGAAGGCGACGCCAGCGCCATTCGGGCGGCGCGGTTCCGCGTGATCGACGACGGCATCGAACCGGTCGGTTGGAAATAGAGATCCGCGTGAGCCCTGCGGGGCGGAATTGTCAAGGCCAATAACCCCAAGGACCAAAACGATGCGAACCGCCATTCACTCAAAGCGCTGGTGTGGCCGTGAGATCTTGCTGACGATGGCCCTGGCTTTCGCGGCTGCAACCATGGCGCTGGCGGCCGACAACGGTGGCAAGTCGGTCGTCGATATCGGCTCGCGCTGGGAGTTGTTGGTGGACGACTGGCTCATCGATGCGCAGCAGGGCACGTCGCTGGTGCTCAATGCGCCTGAGCGGCGCGAAGTGGTGCTCACCACCGATGCGCCGTGGGAAGGCATCACCAGCGCCTACTTCAGCATCGTGCAGGACGGAGACCTGATGCGCCTGTATTACCGCGGCTCGGTGCCGGGCAGCGACCATTCGGAAGATCAGGTCACTTGCGTGGCCGAGAGTCGCGACGGCATTCACTTCACGCGTCCCGAGTTGGGCATCATCGCGATCGACGGCTCTGCCGAGAACAACGTCATCTGGAAAGGGGTTGAGTCGCACAACTTCGCGCCGTTTATCGATACCAATCCCGACTGCAAGCCGCAGGAGCGCTACAAGGCGCTGGCCGGCATCAAAGCGCCCGGCAAGAACTGGCAGGAGGGGGCCACGCCCGGCGGGCTGTTTGCCTTTGCCTCGCCGGACGGCATTCACTGGCACAAGATGCAAAAAGAGCCCGTGCTCACCAAGGGCGCCTTCGACTCGCTGAACCTGGCGTTCTGGGACGCGGCGCGCGGACGGTACGCCTGCTACAACCGCATCTTCACCAACAAGGTGCGCGCGATCCAAAGCTCGCACTCTTCCGACTTCTTGCATTGGACCGATGGCGTGGCCAATCGCTATGCCGAAGGCGTTCCGTACGAGCATTTCTATACCAACGCCACGTGGCCTTGCCCGGGCGCCGAGCATTTGCTGCTGGCGTTTCCCAAGCGGTTCGTGCCCGACCGCAAGAAACTGCCCACGCACTCCGACACGGGCACCTCGGACGCGGTGTTCATGTCCAGCCGCGACGGCGTGCAGTGGGATCGCCCGTTCCTGGAAGCCTGGGTTCGGCCTGGCCGCGATCCGAAGAATTGGACCGAGCGCAACAACATGCCGGCCTGGGGCATTGCCGAGACCGCGCCCGGCGAGTGGTCGATGTACATCAGCGAGCACTATCGCTGGCCCGACAATCGCATCCGCCGGCTGGTGCTGCCGCGCCATCGGCTGGCTTCGGCGCATGCTCCAGCGGCGGGCGGCGAAGTCACCACGCGGCCGTTCACGTTCACCGGCGATCGGCTCGTGCTCAACTACGCAACCTCAGCCGCCGGCAGCGTGCAGGTCGAACTGCAGGACGCCGCGGGCAAGCCGCTGCCCGGTTTTGCTTTGGCCGACATGCCGCCCTTGTACGGCGACGAGTTGGACGCGACGGTGGCTTGGAAATCGGCCGACGTGTCCTCGCTGGCCGGCAAGCCCGTGCGATTGCGCTTCGTGCTCAAAGACGCCGACGTTTACGCCCTGCACTTCGCGGACGCCAAGGCGAGCGAATAGTCGCGCGATGACGCGGTATGCCCATCATGCACGTTGAGGATCGCGGGCTGGTGTATGACGCGGCGGCCGCGCCGACAGCGCGTGGTGTGGCGTTCTTTTCCAGCTTGTGCGTGCTGCGATCGGGCACGATCGTCTGCGGATTCGAAGTCGGCTCGGCCAAGCATGCCGTCGACGCGACGATTGGCATTTGTCGCTCGCGCGACTCCGGCGTCACCTGGCAGCCGCTTGAGCATCGCTTTACCACGACGCTGGCGGGTGTTGCCGGCTCGTTGGGCGGCGCCGAAATGGTCGAAATCGCGCCCCGGCGGTTGCAGCTTTGGACCACGTGGTTCGATCGCAGCGAGCCCGCGCGGCCGCTGTTCGATCCGCAGACCGAAGGCATCCTGCACTCCAAGCTGTTGCTGTCGACGTCCAGCGACGAAGGTGAAACGTGGAGCCCGTGGCAGGAAATTGCCACGCCGGGACTTTCGGGCTGCGCCACCACCGGTCCAATCATCCAGTGGTCCGACGGCACGTTGGCCTACGCGTTCGAGAGCTTCAAGGAGTTCGATGATCCGAGGCCCGCGCGCCATGCGGCGTGGTTGTTGACGTCGCGCGACGACGGCCGCACGCGCAGCGAGCCGCTGCTGGTGGCCAACGATCCCGCGGGCAGCCGCTTGTACTGGGACCAGCGGCTCTGTCCGACCGACCGGCCGGGCGAGTTCGTGGCCATGTTCTGGACGCACGATCGCGCAGGGCAACGAGATCTCAACGTGCATCTGCGCCGCGCCGCGATCGACGGCAACCGCATCAGCGGCGATCCGATTCGCGCTACGACCATTCCCGGGCAGATCGCGGCGCCGCTGTTACTCGACGATCGGCGGCTGTTGGCATTCGTCGTCGATCGGACGCGCCCCGGCACGATGAAGCTGTGGCAGTCGCGCGATGGCGGCCGTAGTTGGCCCGTCGACGATTGCCTGCTGGTACACGAACACGAAGAACGGGCCGCCGTCACCGAGCACGGCGACGCCATCGACTTTGCCCAGTACTGGGAAGACATGGGCAAGTGGAGCTTTGGCCATCCGGCCATCCGCCCGCTGAGGCCTGGCAAGGTGCTTCTGGTATACTACGCGGGCACGCCCGACTGCATGAGCATTCGTTGGGCCCGCATTCACTTGGGCGAGTAGGAAATGGAGCCGATCATGAGCTTTGCGCAACTCAAACCGCAGTTCGATCGCGACGGTTACGTGATCGTGCGCCAATTGATGCCGCCCGAGGAATTCGCCGAGTTGAACCGCGCTCTGGATCGCTACATCCGCGAGGTCGTGCCGGGGTTGCCGCCGACCGACGCGTTCTATGACGTCGATCGCTCGCAGCCGGCGTCGCTCAAGCAACTGCACCGCCTGGACCAGGATGCGGCGCTGGCGGCCTATCGCGAGCATCCTCGCTGGCAAGCACTGGCCGAGGCGCTGTTGGGTGAGCCGGCCACGGCCGAATCGCCCGAGTGGTTCAACAAGCCGCCGCAGGCGCGCCACGGCACGCCGCCGCACCAGGACAACTATTACTTCAATCTGAAGCCTTGCAGCGTCGTGACGCTGTGGATGGCGTTGGATCGCGTGGACGACGAGAATGCCTGCATGCGCTACGTGCCCGGCTCGCATCTGGGGCCGGTGCGTCCGCACGACCGTTCGCAAGTGCTTGGTTTCTCGCAGGGTATTACCGACTACGCGACCCTCGACGCGGCGCGCGAAGTCGCGATTCACTTGCAGCCGGGCGACGTCACCGCGCATCACGGCAATCTGATCCACCTGGCGGGCCAGAACCGTTCCACGACGCGCGAGCGCCGCGCCTTCGCCATCGTGTTCAAAGGCGCCAGTTGCCGGCGCGACGAGGAGGCCTTTGCCCGCTATCAAGCGGCCGTTCAGAAGCAGCAATCCGAACTGGCCGCGAGCGAGCGATGAGCGTTCGCCGTCGGGGCAGGGCGCCTTGGTCAGGCAGCGACAGCCGAGAGTGAGCATGCTCGCTACGCGTCGCGCCCGGCGTGCCGCGCAGACCGTTGACCAACCCGACGGATCATCTACCCCGACAGGTTGTCGAGGGCCTCTTGCGCCAGTCTTGCCAGGCGACGGTCCGATCCGGACGCCGCTTGCTGCAACGCGCGCCGCGCGCTTTCGGCCGCTGGACCCATTTGCCCGAGCGCCCAGGCGGCCCGCTGCTTGACGCTGGCTTCGGGGTGCTGGTCCAGTGCCGCGGCCAGCGCGTCGGCGGCCGATGCGGCATGGTCCTGGAGACGTCCCAGCAAGGTGGCCGCCCAATAGGCTACGTCGAGCGACTCCTGCGACACCAGCGCCGAGAGCTTCGCCACTTCGCTCGGCAGCGGCGGTCCCAATTCTTCGAGCGCCGCAGTGGCAAACTCGCGCAGGCTTTCATCGTCGCTTCCACAGGCTTCGACCAACGGCACCGCCGCGGCTTGCGCGTCGGGTCCCAGTTGCGCCAACCTCTCGGCCGCCGCCTGCCGCGCCTCGGCATCGTTGCTCGAGAGTGACTGAATCAACGCCTCCACTTCCGCGGACATGATCGCTCCTTCGAAACCATAGTGTGGACGTTACACGACTGCTACTTGCCTTGAAACTTCGGCGGGCGCTTTTCGACGAAGGCCATGAACGCCTCGCCCACGTCTTCGGTGGTGATCAACTGGCTCTGCGCCCAGCGTTCGATCGCCATTTGCGTGGCTTTGGACACGCCGTCCCCCTGGTCGACGATCAGCTTTGCCAGTCCCACGGCCAAAGGCGCGTTTTGCATGATCTCGCCGGCCAGTGCGATCGCCGTCGACAATACCTCCTCGGCCGGCACCACGCGATTGACCAGACCCCAGGCCAGCGCCTCGTCGGCCGGGACGCTACGGGCCGTCATCAACATGTCCTTCGCCCGGCTGGGACCCACCGTGCGCGCCAACCGCGTGGTGCCGCCCACGTCGGCCACCAGGCCCACGCGAGATTCGGGGATCGACAACTGGCAGTCCGCGCTGGCCACGCGCAAGTCGAACGCCAGTGCCAGTTCCAACCCCAGCCCCATCACCGTGCCATGCAGCGCGCCGATGACGGGTAGCTCGGTCGCTTCCAGCGTGTTGAGCCCGTCTTGCAGGCGATCGGCCAGCCGCCGCAGCAAGCGCGCCGGATTGCGACCCTCCGCGGCGCCCAGCATGCCACCCAAGGCGCTGATGTCGATGCCGGCCGAGAACATCGGCCCCTCGCCGTGTACGATCACCGCACGCACTTGCGGATCGTCGTCGGCGCCGCGCACGGCGGCCGAGATTGCGTCGATCATTTCCGGCAACAGTGCATTGCGCTTCTCCGGTCGCGCGATCGTCACGAACAGAATGTGATCTTCCACACGCGTCTTGATGGCCGGATGAGACATGGTGTCCTCTCGATTGCTACTGGCTGGAATGGATTGGGGCGACAATCGCCAAGGCCGGGTCGTTCAGTTCCTTCATCCGCTGGCGAATCTTCGCCTCCAGCAGCTTGCGTGCCCGCTGCGCCGCCGGATCGGTCGCATCGATCAGGTTGTGCTGCTCTGCCGGATCGTTGGTCAAGTCGTACAGTTCCGCGCGATCCTCGTTGGCAAAGTCGAGCATCAGCTTCCACTCGGGCGTTTGATAGCCGCGCATGTCGGTCGTCGATCCGTGCCGCATGCTGTATTCCGTGTACAAATCGTTGTCCCAGGCGATCCGCAAGCCGCGAAACATTGGCCAGGCATCGCGCCCGCGAATCGTCACGTCGCGGGGCACCTCCACGCTGGCCATCGCCAGCAGCGTCGGGTACCAATCGAGATTCGAGATCACTTGCGGCACCGTCATGCCCGCACGAATTCCCGTCGGCCAGCGCACGGCCGCGGGCACGCGCAGCGCCTGGTCGTAGAGATTGGGACGCCGCTGGCGCGCGATGTTCGGCCAGCGCTGCGGCGGCAACTCGGTGGTTTCCCAGTGCGCGTTGCCTTTGAACCACAGTCCGTGATGCCCGGTGTGATAGCCATGGTCGCTGGTGAACACAACGATCGTATTGTCGGCGATGCCCAGCCGGTCGAGCGATTCCAGCACGCGCCCGACGTTGCGGTCGACACTGGCGATGCTGGCGTAGTACTCGCGCGTCATCCGCTTTACTTTGCGGACGTTCAGCTTGGGGAAGTCGGGCTCGGGCAACTGCACGTCGAGATCGCGATACGGCAGCCAGTCCTCTTCGCGCGTCGGCAGCCAGGCCGAGTGCGGCTCGCGATAGTGCAGCGACAACAGAAACGGCTTGTCGGCGTGCCGCTCGACAAACTCCAGCGCGTGGTCGGTCACCACGTCGACGATGAAGCCTTCGGTCTGCACGTCCTTGCCGTCGATCTCCAGCACCGCGTTTTGCGGCGGGCGGCCTCCGTCGCGAAAGCCCACGAACTCATCGTATCCGCGCCGCGTGGGATGAAACCGATCGGCCGTGCCCAGGTGCCATTTGCCAAACAAGCCCGTCCGATAGCCGGCGCGTTGCAACACCTGCATCCAGGTGGTCAGGCTCACGTCGAGTCCCAACTCGGGCTCTTCGCGCGGGTTGATCCAATCGAGGATGGCCAGCTCCGACGAATAGCGGCTGGCCACCAGGCCCGCGCGCGAAGGACTGCACACCGGCGTGGTGACGAATGCCCGCGTCAGGGTCGCGCCTTCGCGTGCGATGCGATCGATGTGCGGTGTCTGCACCTGCGGATTGCCAGCAAAGCCTACGGCCGTGGGCGACAGGTCGTCGGCCAGGATGAACACGATGTTCGGTCGACGCGGCTTGCTCTTGTTGCTTGACTTGCCGTCGCCTGTTTGCGCCGCGACGGTCGGCGCGATCACTGCGAGCAGCCAGATCACCAGCGCGAGTGGCTGGCAGTTGTGCGGCGCCACCAGTACGTGCAGTCGACTTGCCATTGGTCCCGCCAATTCAGCCAGTTTGCTCTAGTCCGCGACCGTCGTCGTCCATTGAACCACCGGGGCCCCAGCAAGGCAAACCAGGATCGCGGCGCTAGCGTCAAAATGGGCCACCGCGAACTGCTCTCGCCCGGCGTGGGGAATGGGCTATATTTCCAAAGCGGCATTTTCAATGCGGCGCGGTCGCCGCTGGAAGGCGTTGGCATTCGTCGCACCGGCCCGCTCCCACGACTCCTCCCACCGAAATTACTCCCCAAAGAAGGTTTCATGGCGGCACATGCATACGACGCGATTGTGATTGGCGGCGGGCACAATGGGCTGGTGACCGCGGCCTACCTGGCCCGCGCGGGCCGGCGTGTGTGCGTGCTGGAGCGCCGCGCGGT
>JBGSYQ010000277.1:0-5520 GCA_041750795.1 Pirellulales bacterium
GCGGAGGCGCTGGCGGAGGCGCGCCCGCCTGGCCGTTCGGGCCGCGGCGCGCGACGTTTGCCACAATCGCACGATCGACGACGTCAGGCTCGGGCTTTCGGTCAGCCGATAGGGCGAGTCCGCCGGCAACTCGGCCATCAGGCGTCGATGCGCCTGGTCGAGATTGTGATACGGCATCGACGGGAACAGGTGGTGCAAGGCGTGAAATCTCAGCCCCAGCGGAGCCCACAGCGCCGACAGGAACGGCCGATTCGGATAGTTGATCGAATCGAGCAGTTGATCGAGAAACGTCATCTCTCCGCCGGTGTTCGTATAGCGATGCGCGCCCAGTGTGCGGATGGCGTTGAGCATCAGGATAAAGACCGACAAGGCATAGGCCGTCAGCAAGAACTCGATCGGCACGATTCCGGTGATCAACACCGTGGCCACGCCCGCACACCACAGGAAGCAGAGCGTCTCTTGCACACGAATGACGCGCATCGCGTCGCGCGTGGGCAGCGGGCGAATGTAGCTGGGATCCATCACCATCGACGAGGCTCGGCGATGGATGAATGCGCGTGCCGCAGGGCTCGCCCAGCAAATTGGCGCAAGAATCAAAAACCGCACCACCGCGATCGCCGGCAGCACGAACGGCTGGCACAGATAAATCAAGATATGCCACGGCGCCTGCGCGCCCAGCGGCAAATATTCGCCGTCGTCGTGCGTGCCGAAATGCTTGCGCGTGTGATGGTCGACGTGTGTGTAGTACATGAACGTCGGCGTCAGGAACGGGATGCCGCACATCAGGTTCCAGGTGATGCCGAACCACCGGAACCGCTTGTCGCGCTGGTGGATCAGCTCGTGAATGAACAGCACGGCCCGATAGTAACACAGTCCACAGACGACAAATGCGAGGTTCGACGGCAGCGAGTACGGCTCGAGGACGCGTCGCACCAGCACGAAGCAGAATCCCCCTGCGATGGACGACAAGAGGAAGTCGGCCCAATAAATGGCCGGGTTGGGCTTAAACAGATCATGGACGATGCCGCGCGCCTGGCTCATCGAGAAGCGCGCCGCGGCGCCGGTGTGATCCAGCATCACACGAGTCCTCTCCATCAAACTGAGGGAAAATTCTGGGGATGGAATCGGCCGCTCGGGGGCCAACGACAGGCGCGCCGCACCGGCCACCTGCCGCGGCAACATGCCTGCTAAGCGCGTTGGTTGCCAAACGTCGCAGCCTCACCAGCCCGTCAGTCACTGTTGGCTATCGGCGCAAGGCCCCTGAACGCGGCAGAAAATCATTCCCATTTGCCCTAGAGTCGCGCGAGCGCCGCTTGTTGAATTAGAAAATCCGGGCTAACATTACGGCGTGCGCTGGGGCTCAACCGACAACACCAGTAGCGCGGGTCTCGCTCCAGCAGCCGGCGGTCGGGCACGAGGCGGTCCTGGGCAAGGCTACCTGGCCGGTGCCCGAGGGCAGCAATTCGGATTCGCGGCCCAAGTGCTAACCAATTGGGCCGCCGAGGTTTGCGCACCCGGCGCGGCGTGAGCATGCTTCCCTTGGCGGCGCGCCTGCCAGTCGACGGTATCGCAGCATACGCCTGACAGCCTGTTGAACAATGAAACAGGCTGAGACATCAGACGGAGGGCGCTTGTTGAACGATGCCGCGACGGCATTTTTCAACAGGCTGATAAGTCGTTTGGGCTTCCCGCCACGGTGCATTGCTAACGAGTAAGCAAGTCGAAGCGAGTTCATGGATCATTCCTCGCGGGAAGTTGTCATCACAGGAATCGGCGCGGTCAGCCCCGTGGGGATTGGCTACGACCAGGTGCAGTGCGCGCTGCTCGGTGGCCAAAGCGGCGTTCGCCGCCTGAGCACCTTCGACACCGACGAGTTTCCCGTCCGCGTCGGCGCCGAAGTGGTCGACTTCGAGCCCAAGGAATACATCACCCCGCGGAAGAGCTTGAAGGTGATGTCGCGGTCGATCCAGTTGGCCTTCGCCTCGGCGCAGATGGCCGTCACCCAGGCCGACGTTTCCGCCGAAGCGGTCGATCCGGAGCGGTTCGGCGTGGCGTTCGGCGCCGACATGGTACACATTCAGCCGGAGGAGCTGGTCAACGCCTTCCGCCACTGCATTGCGGACCGGCAATTTCACTTTTCGCGGTGGGACGATCGCGCGCTGCGCGAGATGTATCCGCTGTGGATGTTGCGCTACCTGCCGAACATGCCGGCCTGCCACGTGGCCATCGCTCGCGATGCGCGAGGACCGAACAACACGATCGTGCTGGCGGAAGCTTCGAGCCTGATTGCGATTGCCGAAGGCGCCAACGTGATCGAGCGCGGACTGGCCGACGTGATGATCGTGGGAGGCACCGGCTCGCGCGTGCATCCGCTGAGTTGGGCGTTTCGCGACAATTGGATGCACTCGCTCCGCTACGAACGGCCCGGCGAGATTTCGCGCCCCTTCGATGCTCACCGCGACGGCATGGTCTATGGCGAGGGAGCCGCGGCCCTCATTCTGGAACGGCGCTCGTTTGCCGAAGCGCGCGGGGCCAGCATCCTGGCGCGCTATGGCGGGTTTGCCAACGCTTTCGAAGCCTGCACGCCCGGTGCGGCGTTCGGCGGTCACGCCATTCGCACGGCCGTGCGGCAGGCGCTCCGCTCGGCCCACATCGAGCCCGCCGACGTGGGACACGTCAACGCTCACGGACTGAGTACCATCGAGCACGATCGGGCAGAAGCGCTGGCCATTCGAGAGACGCTGGGCGACGTCCCGGTCACCGCGCCGAAAAGCTACTTCGGCAATCTGGGAGCCGGCACCGGCGCGGTCGAGCTGCTCGCGTCGCTCGTCGCCTTTCGAACGGGGCAAATCCCCGTCACGCTCAACTACGAGCAGCCCGATCCGGCTTGTCCGGTCAACGTCATCCACGGCCAGCCCTGTTCGACCAATGGCGGCGCCGCGGTCGTGCTGAACCAGACGTCGATGGGACAGTCGGTGGCGATGGTGCTGTTTCCTCCCGGCAGCTAACGAGCGACCGAAAAATAACTTCCTGCTTCTCTAACCCCTCACCCTACCCTCTCCCACAAGGGGCGAGGGGAGATGTGGAGAAGTTATCTTTCGGTCGACCCTAACCCTCGTCGACGATCAGGCTCTCGTCGACCACGATCGACGGGATTTCGTTCTCGCCGGCGACAACTTCCGCGTTGAGGCCCGATGTTTCCGGTCGAGCGTAACGCGCCGGCAACAGGCTGGGCCCGTCGCGGACGATCTCTTCGCCCACCTGTCGCGGCGCGCGCAACTCGACGGTGATGGCATAGCGGCCCGGCGGAGCGCCGTCGCCCGTCACAAACGTCATCAGCTCAAAGCGCCCTTCACCATCGGTGTGAGCCATCGGTTTAGGAAAGGGCTGCGGCGGAGCGTCCAGCGGATAGAACGCGACCAGGGCCTCGGCCAGCGGCTTGCCCCCTTGTTGCACTTGCCCGCGCACCGGGTAACATGCCGGGCCCCGCGGAGCGCCGCAACCGCAAAGTAGGCAGGCGACGACCAGCGCCACCGCGCGCAGCAAGGCCGCGGCCCGGTGGGTTTGTGCTGCCGCCATTTCAGCGTCCGCTCTCGGCAATTTCGTTTCCGGCCCGCGTCGTCAGCAAGGCCAGTGCATACAGGTCCATCTCCTCGGCCAAGAATCGCACCGAGGCGTCGGCAAAGGTAAAGTTCGCGCCGCCGCTGTGAAAGCTGTAAAAGCAATGGCCCCATTCGTTGCTGTTGTTGATGGCCACCGGGCCAGGAATCGGGCCGAACGCGGCCTTCCACGGCAAGCGCTGTCCGATCGCGTACGGATTGTCGGTCGTGGCCCACGCGCCGCCCCGCGCGCGAATGGGCACCGCGCCGGTGTACACCACCGGGAATCTCTCGCGGCCGCGATACACGTCCTCGCGCCCGCCGCATTCC
This sequence comes from Pirellulales bacterium, assembly GCA_041750795.1. GTDB lineage: Bacteria > Planctomycetota > Planctomycetia > Pirellulales > PALSA-1355 > JTS-RE94. The sequence goes on from JBGSYQ010000277.1 coordinate 3,930, forward strand.
GCCAGCATGATCGTGTTGGACAGTCCATCGGTGATGTCGGCAGCTCGGTTTCGCTTGTTGGTGTCGTCATACCAGTGAATCGCGCCGCGCAAGTCGGCCGAGGGCAAGAACTGCGCATTGGTCAGCGCCAGGTTGATGTCCAGGTGAACTCCTGCCGGAGTAAAATAGTCGCCGCAAGCGCCCGTCTTGTTCGGCGGGTTGGTTTCGGGTTTGTCCTGCATGCGATCCGGCTGCGGGGTCGACGGGCAGGTAACGATCGGCAACCGGATGGCCACGATCGATCGATTCGGCTCCCGCCACCAGTCGGTCATCAAGTCGTATCCGGTAATCAGGTTCTGTTCCTCGAGAAACGGCAAAACGAACGGCGCCCAGTTGTTCTTGGCCTGATCCGGATTCATATATGAGAGGGGAAACTCTTTTTTCGCGTTCTCGTAATTGTGAAATGCCAGCGCCAGTTGCTTCAATCGATTGACGCAATCCGATCGCCGCGCGCTCTCGCGCGCCGCCTGCACCGCCGGCAGCAGCATGGCCACCAGCATCCCGATGATCGCGATCACGACCAGTAGCTCCACCAGGGTAAATGCTCGAACGGTGCGTGGCTTCGACATGGAACCTGTTCCTTACGGCAGTGGCTTGGCAGTCGCTCCCCGCGGGGCAACCCTCGGGGCGCGGCATTGTAGCCGGCGACCAGCCGCTTGCGCGGCGGCGCGCGCGATTGGCGAAAGATTGGCCAGTCCGGCAGAAAATTTCGACACCATCCGGCGGCATGCACCCCCAAACGTCCGCTGACGTCCTCAACGGACAGCGAGCCGCGCGGAACCGTGCACTGCAACTGGCGCTTGTGGAAAATCGGCCGGAGGCAAACCCCGTCGGCCGGAGGCAAACCCCGTCGCGGGGCGATCAGCTATGAACGCGGTGCGAGCCGTCGTGGCGGATCGAGGGATGCGGGCCGCCCGCCGCGGCGGTGGTCGCTTCGGCAGCGGCCTTTTTCTTGGCCGCCTCGCGGATCACGCGCCGTCCGAACAAGTAGGACAGCGGGCTGGCCAGCACGGCCGGCAGCAGCAGCAAATTGGCAACCAGCGCGCAAGTGAGCAGCAGGAACGTCATCGCGCCGAAGCGTTGCGTCGGCACGAACGAGCTGAGCGCAAAGACCGCCAGGCCCAGGCCCAGCACCGCCCAGCTTTGGTACATCGCCCGCGCGCACCCTTCGTAGGCGAGCATGATCGACTCTTTGCGAGTCATGCCGCTGGTGAGGCCGCGACGATACCAGATCAGAAAGTGCATCACGTCGTCGACGCTCACGCTCAGCGCCACCACCGGCGTCATGATCGTGCCCACGTCGATCACCACGCCCATCCAGCCCATCAGGCCGAACACAATGACCATCGGGAAAGCCGAGGGAATCAGCAGGATCAACCCGGCCGAGAAGTCCCAGAACACCACGATCATCACGGCGGTAATCGTGGCCAGGTCGGACAGGAAGTTCCAGGCCAGACCATTGAGCATCTCGCGCTGGGCCTTGTAAACCACCGGCACGAGCCCGGTGTAGACGGCGTCGATGCCCAGGTTGTCGTCGTCCTCCGCGGCGTCG
>JBGSYQ010000278.1:0-10131 GCA_041750795.1 Pirellulales bacterium
GGCCTTCGCCGCGGCCCAGGCGCGGCTCGCCGGCGGCGCCGCAAAGTCGAAAACCGGCGAGGCGTTCGACCCCACGCTGCCCGGCAAGCGGCCTCGCCTGGGTCACTTGCACCCGATCACGCAGACGGTCGACGAGTTGAAGGACATCATGGGCCGGCTGGGCTTCACCGTGGCGGTGGGGCCGGAGATCGAAGACGAGTGGCACAACTTCGAGGCGTTGAATATTCCCGCCTCGCATCCGGCACGCGACCCGCTGGAGAACTTCTATTTGTCGGCGGCCGGTGTCTCGACCGGGCAGCCGCTGTTGTTGCGCAGCCAGACCAGCACGGTGCAGATTCGTGTGATGGAGAGCACGCCGCCGCCGGTGCGCGTGATTTCGCTGGGACGCGTCTATCGGCCCGACACGGCCGACGCCACGCACTATCCGATGTTTCACCAGATCGAAGGGTTGCTGGTCGATCGCCACGTGACGATGGCCGACTTGAAGAGCGTGTTGCGCTTGTTCGCCGCCAGTTTCCTGGGGGGCGACGTACGTATACGCTTTCGCCCGTCGTTCTTTCCGTTCACCGAGCCGAGCGTCGAGGTGGACATGAGCTGGCACGACACGGCCGCCGGCGGCGCCATTCGCTGGATCGAGATGGGGGGCGCCGGCATGGTCGATCCCAACGTGCTTAAGGCCGTCGGCTACGATCCGGAAGAAGTCACCGGTTTCGCCTTTGGGATCGGGGTGGAGCGCGTATGCGCGCGCCGGCACGGCGTGAAGGACATTCGCGACTTTTATCGCAACGACGTGCGTTTTCTGCACCAGTTTTAGTAACCCGAGCCGCACTCACATTATTTACCCGGCATTTCGCCCGAGCAGACGCTGTCCATGATCGTTTCCTGGGATTGGCTCAAGCAGTACGTGACGCTGGAGATGACGCCGGCCGAGTTGGCCGAGCGGCTGATGATGGCCGGCTTGAATCACGAGGAGACGTATGCCGTCGGCGACGACGTGGCGATCAACCTGGAAGTGACCAGCAACCGGCCCGACTGCCTGGGGCACCTGGGCATTGCGCGCGAAGCGGCCGTGCTGTTTGGCCGGCCGCTGGAAATTCCCGCTGCGCAGCCGAAGGCGGGCAAGGCCGAGGTCGGCGAGTTGGCGAAGCTGCGCGTCGACAATCCGCGCGAGTGTCCGCGCTATACGGCGCGCGTGCTGCGGGGCGTGAAGGTCGGACCCAGTCCCGCGTGGCTGGTGCGACGGCTGACCACGCTGGGCGTGGCCACGATCAACAACGTGGTCGACGTGACCAACTACGTGATGCTCGAATGCGGCCAACCGCTGCACGCCTTCGACCTGGCGAAGCTGAAGGGGCGGCAGATTATCGTTCGCCAGGCCACCAAGGGCGAGACGTTCCTGGCCATCAACCACAAGGCCTACACGCTGGAGCCCACCACCTGTGTCATCGCCGATGGCGAGCGCGCCGTCGGCCTGGCCGGCGTCATGGGGGGCGCCGACACGGAGGTTTCTGCCGCCACCAGCGAGCTGCTCATCGAGAGCGCCGCCTTCGATCCGATGTCGATTCGCAACACGGCGCGGGCGCTCAACCTGCACAGCGATTCGTCGTATCGTTTCGAGCGCGGGCTCGATCCCGAGGGCGTGGATTGGGCCAGCCGCCGCGCGTGCGAGCTGATTCTGGAACTGGCCGGCGGCGAACTGGCCTGTGGCGTGCTCGACGCGGGGGAAAAGCCGCGGCCGCGTGCGCCGATCACGCTGCGTTTTGCGCAGTTGAAGCGCGTGCTGGGGATCGACGTGCCGCCGGTGGAAGCGCGCGAGATTCTTTCGGCGCTGGGCAACCAGGAGCAGCAAGCCGATGAATCCAGAGTGGTCGTGGCGCCCCCGTCGTGGCGGCGCGACCTGACGCGCGAGATCGACTTGATCGAGGAAGTGGCGCGCGTTTACGGCTACGACAAGATTCCCGAGGACGTCAGCGTGCCGATGGCCACCAGCCATCGCACCGAGGCCGACCGCGTGCTGAGTAAGACGCGGCAAGTGTTGACCGCGGCCGGTTTCGACGAAGCCATGACGACCAGCGCCGTCGAGGCCGCCTGGTCCGAGGCATTCAGCCCGTGGACCGATGCGCCGGCATTGCGCGCCAATACGCCGGTCTTGGGGACCGCCAGCTACTTGCGGAGAAGTTTGGTTCCGAGTCTGTTAAATGCACAGCGAACAAATGAGACGCTGTCTAACTTCGATGTTCGACTTTTTGAGACTGCTCATGTGTACTTGCCCGATCCCACAGGAGGCTTGCCACGCGAAGAGCTTATGGTTGCCATGTTGTGGAGCGGTGGCCAAAAGCTCACGAGGTCAGAGGAACGACAAGGCGCAAACTATCGGTCAGTAAAGGGAGTCGTCGAATCCCTAGTTGCGACATTGAATCCGGCAGCTGCACTGATAGTTCGCGCAACATCACAGAAGTTATTCGATAGTGATTGCAATGCGGAACTCAGCGTTTTCGCTGAGAGCGTTGGAGAGTTGCCTTTAGGTTATATAGGTGAAGTATCGTTATACGGACTAAACCTGTTCAATTTGATTGACAATTCGACAGTTGCTGAATTACGCGTATCCACGCTTCTTGCGATCGCAAACCTAGTACCACAGTTTGTTGCGCCGCCCGTTTATCCGGCGGTGACGCGAGACTTGAACCTGGTGGTCGACGAAGCGGTCCGCTGGTCGGACGTCGAGCAAACGGTCCGCGCCGCGGCCGAGCCGCACGGCGAGTCGATCGCGTTTCAAGACGTGTATCGCGACGCCAACCGGCTGGGCCCGGGCAAGAAGAGCCTGTTGTTCACGCTCACGCTCCGCTGGCGTCAAGGCACGCTGACGGGCGAGGAAGCCGACGGCATTCGCGCGCGGGTGGTGGCGGCCTGTGAGAAAGCGCACGGGGCACAGTTGCGGGCCTGAGCAAGTCAACGTGGGTGGCCCATCCCTGAAAGAGATTGACCTGCCAAGGGAGCGTGGTGGCGCAGTGTTTTCGGGGAAGCTTGTTGCTTGCTTGTACCCGTGTGGCAACTTCGCGTCGCGTCACAAGGCGTGCAGTACCACTCGCCCGAGCACGAATCGCGCGATCGCGTCCGGTTCCCCGAGGAGAACCGGACAGTTTCAGACAGCATGTGCGTGCCGGACAATTGAACAGTCTCTCGCGGCGTCGATGGGCATTTCGAACACCGCTCGGCCCACGGTGTTGTCAGCATGGGTAGTTTGGGGGTGAGCGAGCAAGTAATTTGCGGGCCAATGTCAGAAGTGACCGAAGAGTCAACTTAATCCAATTGCGCCATTTATTCCGATTAGAGGGTTATGCGTCGATTTGCGACACCTGAAAGTTGGCCATCAGAAAAAGCCCTCGATCACCGCCTTGCTTGCACGAAACCGCGGCAGGGGCAGGCAGAAGGAGTTGCCTTAAATGCTGAAGCAGCTAATCCTTGCCGCCACCGTAGGAGTGATTGCCGCCTGTGGCGGTGGGAGTGTGAATGCTCAATCGCTTCCGAGCGTGGAAGAGGAATCCCTTTTGAGCGGTTCTCTGCCGATCACGTCCTACACGAACAATCCGGAGATTCTCTCCGCGCCTGATTCCATCGTACCGGAGTCCGCGTTTTTTGTTGCGTTGGGGGGCGGCTTAAGCTCAGTTCAGTTCACGCAGCAGAAGCTTTATTTCATAGGTGTTTCAGATGTGTTTGATGAGGAGACCGGAGAGCCGGTTGCCTCTGGATGGGCAGACGGGTCTATCGATCCGATGGTTGACGCCAGTTTCGGATTGGCTCCCGTGGTGCAGGCGGGCTACTTCCGGCACTTCTCCGATTCCGATTGGCTCTGGGGCGGCAAGTTTTCTTACAGCTACGTGGGCGCCAAGTCGAGCACACAGAAGCTGTTCGTCCCTCAGAACGGAAGCTTTTCCAACGGTGGCACCACCCCGTTTACAGGAAATGAAGAAGTCGAGCTATTTCAGTCCAGCCTTACGAACCGGATGAGCCTGATCGCGTTCTTGGGACATTCCTTCGAGAAAAGCTTTATCTACGTGGGTGGCGGCCCCACATGGTCGCAAACCACGTCCACTCTGAACGGCGTAGTTGGTTTTGCAGACATCGATGGACAGCACGTGAGCATCACCGGCGTAACAACGCCCGAACATTTCTCGAACTCGCAGTGGGTCGCCGGCGGTGACGTAGTCGTCGGCGTGACCTATTTCCTTGACCCGTCATGGTTTCTGGATATCAGCTACACCTTTGGAGTGTCAGCGAAGCAAACCGCCAGCTTCTCCGCGCCGTTCTCCAACACCGAACAGGGCTATGTGACCGAAGGAACCAACAGTGGAACCTACACCGAAAGGGCGCTCACGCAGTTGATCACGGTCTCGGTTGGAAATGCGTTTTAGCGATTCGAATGCGATACATCTGCTCTGGTACCAAGAGCGGCTGCATGCTGCCCCGAGCAATTCTTCTACCGAGATGTCGATTAACTCAGGATCCCCGACAACAACCTATGCCAAATCGGGCAGCCTTCTATTGGAGCTGTGAGAAATGCGGGTTAGCAGTCTGTCGGAGAATTCAACGGGCTGCGACATCGCAAGGATGCGATGACAAAACAGCGACGTAAACTGTTAGCCCGCTTGCGGTAGCAGACTAAACAAGTACAAGCGTGTCTGACCGCCGACGCCGCGCCTACTCCCCGAGCGCCAATCGTTTCACGCGGTCGAGGAAGTTGGGGCGGCTGGTTTTGCTGGCGGGGGTGACGGGGGTCGTGCGATCGATGCGGGCGATGGCGTCGATGGCTTGCGACAAGCGCAGCTCGTCGAACGTGCTGCGGTGGATCATCTGAAAGCCGAGCTGCTGGGGCAGCTTCGACAGCGGGAGCTTCAAGCCGGCCCGCTGCCTGGTCGCCTTCCTGCCGGGCGCGGCGAGCAGCCTGTCGGCTTGGGCCGTCTCGCGCTGCGTGTCGCGCAATCGCCACAACGTGCGCAAGTCGTCCAGGTCGAGCTCGTAGGCGCCGTTGCCGAACAGGATGATCTCGGCCGCGGCTTCGTCCAGGCCGGTTTGAATCGCCTCGCCCAGGCCCAGTCGTAGCGGATGGCGAATCACGCTCACCTGCGGAAACTGCGCCGCCAGCGACCGCGCGGTGTCGGCCGTGTCGTCGGTGGAGCCGTCGTCGATGATCACCAGCTCGAAACGATCGGCAAATTCGGGCAAGACTTCCAAGACGCTGGTCACACCCTCGGCCAGACGGTGCTGGGCATTATAGACCGGCAGCAACACACGCAACGGAGTTTTCAAGCGAGCACCCTTCTGAGCGGGATCGGGAGGCGGGACGATCGATTCAGGATGGCGCCGCCGGCGCGCTGCGCCGACGACCCTTGATTGATCGGACTTCCACGCGCGCCGACTCTAGACCAGCGATCCCAAGTGCGGCTTGTACACTCTTTAGCGAACGAGCGCGGCACATAATGCGCCTGACCGGCGCAAGCCGACCGACCGAAACCACGGGCGATCCACGCGCCGCTCGGAACGGCTACGACGGAAGCTCGATCGACGTCTGATAGTCGCGGCCTTCCCAGCGATTTTCGGCGGGCCAGAAGAAGGTGAAGCGGATGGGCGCCTGCTGCCCGCGGAGCACGGGGATATCGACGTAGTGGATGCCCAAGGGGGTGCCACCGGCGTGCGAGTCGTGCATCTGCCGCCAGTCGTCGTTGGTCCAGTGCAGCACGAACGGCGCGGGGGCCTGCACGCGCAGCGTCATGCCCGGCGCGATCGAGGGGGCGTGGCGGTTCGGTTTCCAGATCTCCAAGTCGCGGCGCCCCCGGCCGGTTTGATACCGTTCGGCCAGGGTGGGCAGCAGATCGAACACCTGGCCATCGGCCGCCGAGCGCACGAGACTGATGTACTCGGCGTGGGCCCAGGCCAGCGGCATCGCCGCGCCGGTCGAGCTGCCCATGGTAAGCTGCTCGCCGGGCAGGTCCGGACCATCCCAGATCTGCTCGGGCAGCAATCCGCCGGCGGCAAACGCTTCCATGGCGCGAAGGTAGGGGGTGGGATCGCGACCGGCTGCCAGTTCGTAGTGTCCTCGTTCGCCGGTCAACAGGGGCCAGGGCCGTCCTTTTCCCCAACCGTCGAACGGCCCGCCGTCGTCGCGCTGGCCGTAGCCGTCGTGGTTGTAGCGGCGCCAACAGGGGCCCAACGGCGTGTCGATTTTCAGAATCCGATCGATCACCGCCAGCGAGTCTTCAATCAACGGGTCGCCCGGCTTGCGAATGCCGTAGCGCACCAACTCGAGAAAGCCGGCGTCGACGATCTCCTTGGCCGGAAAGACATAGGGCTGGCCGGGCGGCTGATTCTTGAGCAGCAAGAGCGCCTGGTTCGGATCTTCGTTGGCCTCGGGGTTCGCCAGGTCGACCGGCAGGATGCGGATGTAATGTCGCGGGATGCCGTCGACCAGCGTGCCCTGGGTGGTGACGGTCCAGGGCTCGACGTGGCTTTCGACGAAGTCGGCATAGTCGTGCAGGTATTGCGCGACGGCCAGATCGCCGCGCTCATCGGCCATCATCGCGGCGCAGTGCAGCGCGGCGATATTGGCGGCCAAGGTGGAAGGCGAGTAGCCGCTGTTCTCTTCCCAGCGCTCTTGCGCCGTGGCCGGCCCGTGCAACACCAGGAACGCGGCGGCGCGCCGCACCATCGGATAGGGGTCGAATTCGCGCAGCGCCCCGGCACGGTGCAGCCGCCAGGCCAGCAGCACGGCGAACGACACCTGGTCCAATTGCACACCGGTCCAATAGGGCTGCCCGTCGATCCAAAAGTTCTGGTAGAAGCCGCCGTGCTCGCACTGCGTGCAGGCCAGGTAAATCAGCGCCCGGTACGGGGTGTCGGTATTGCCCGAGGCCAGCAGCGCCGTGGTGGTGTGTACCATGTCGCGCGGCCAGACGAGGTGGTAGCCGCCCAGATCGTCGTCTCCCTTCGACTCGCCCCAGGGAATGCTGAGCGAGGCGATGGTGGCGCCGGGAAACTGTTTGTCCTCGTGGGCCAGCAGCACCGAATGGCTGCGCCGCCACAAGCAGCCGGCGTCGCCGGTAAACGCGTCGTAATCCTGCACGTGCGCGCAGGTGCGCTGCCACTCGTCGATGTAACGCTGCCGCACGTCGTCAAAGGGCGTGTTGAGCGCTTGCACCAGCGTGGTTTGCGCCGCGTGCTCGCTGGTGCCAAAGGCCAGGGCCAGGGTGAACTCGCGCCCGCGAGACAGATCGATCTCGGCCGTGAGTGCCACGTTGCCGTTGTCGGCCAGGTCGAACTGCCAATCCATTTCGAAGTTGTCGTGCAGATCGGTCCAGCCGTCGCTAAAGCCGACATAGCCGCAACTGCGGCGCAGCAACGGGCTGGTCGCTCCCAACGACGCCCAGACGGCGCCCTTGTGCGCCATCAGCACCTGGTAGTCGGCGACCGTGTCGAGATAGGCCGTGTTGCCGGCGCCGCCCACTTCCAGGTGCGGCGCCAGCAGGGCGAAGAGCCGCAATTGGGGCAACAGCGCCTCGTCGCCTTCCAGCCAGGTGCGCACCAGCAGGCAGGGATGGTGCGGATCGGTGATCACTTCCTTGACGATGCGATAGGGCATGTCGCGGCAGGTGTTGGTCAGCCGATAGCCGAGCGCATAAGGCGACAGCGATTCCACCACGCTGTCCAGGTGGCGGCGCTCGTCGTGGAAGAACGTGCGGCCGTCGCTGATCAGATACTGCAAGTCGCGAATCTGCGGTCGATCGATGGTGGGGTGATAGACTTCCGTCACGGTGCCGGCCGCCAGCGAAAACCAGATGCGGCTCGAGGTGGAGTAGGCCGTGCCGATGGCGTCCTTGTTGCCGCGCGTCCAACGCGGCTCAATGCCGGGGGCGCCGAAAGCGCGGTTGGTGGGAGCTGGGGCCATGGGGGTCGCGGTGCTGTTGCAAGGTCGGGGGGCGAAAGCGGGCGAGCCGTTCTTGGCGTCGAAAGGGGGCGGATGCCCGCAATCGAAGCATACGGCAGGAACCGGGCCGGCGAAGCCCCCAAAATGCCCGCTTTCGCCGGGATTGGCGCGGGTTTTTCGGCCTGCGCCGGGCGTGACGCCCGCACTTCGAAGCCTATATTTGAGAATCAGCCTTGCTCCAACATCAACTGTGAACCGCCCGATGGCCATGTCCACTTCGTTGCCGAACCTTGCCGCTGGATTGGAGCTTCATCGAGCGGGGCAACTCGATCAGGCCGAGCAAGTGTATCGCCAGGTCACTGTTGCCGAGCCGGACAACGCCGATGCCTGGAACCTGCTGGGCGCGGTGTGCATCAATCTGAATCGCTTGGACGAGGCCGAACAGCACTTGGCCGAGGCGCTGCGCCTCAATGCGCAGCACCATGCCGCGCTCGACAATCGGGGCGTGCTGTTGGGCAAGCAAGGGCGTTATGCCGAGGCCATCGACTACTTCCAGCGCGCGTTGGCCATTCAGCCGAACCAGGCGGTGACGTATTTGAACATGGGCGAGGCGCTGTTGCGGCATAACCAGGCGCTTGAAGCCATTGCCGCGTTTCGCCGGGTGCTGGCGTTGTCGCCCGATTCGTTGCGGGCTCATAGCGAACTGGCCAAGGCGCTGACGGCCGAACATCGGCCGGGCGACGCGCTGCCCCACTGGCAACACGTGGTGCGTGCCAGGCCGCACGATCCGGCGCTGCGCTTCGAGTTGGCGGCGGTGCTGGCCCGACTGGGGCGGCTGGAGGAGGCCCAGACCGAGTACCGCGAAGTGTTGCGGCAAAAGCCCGACTCGGCGGAGACCTGCGTCAACCTGGGCGTGGCGTGCCTGGAGCGGAACGAGCTGGACGAGGCGGTGACCTTGTTTCGCCGCGCGATCGAGTTGCGCGGCCGCTTTGCCGAGGCCTATCTCAACCTGGGCAGCGCGCTGACGCGGCAAGGCAAACCGGCCGAGGCGATCGACGTGCTGGAACAGGCGCTGCGTCTCAAGCCCGACTCGACCGAGGCACGCAACAATCTGGGCACTGCGTTGGCCGCCGAGGCCCGCTTCAGCGAGGCCGAAGTCCACTATCGCCAGGTGATCGACCAGCAGCCCAACCATGCCGACGCGATTTACAACCTGGGCATCGCGCTATTGAAGCAAGGGCGCATCGCCTCGGCCATCGAGCAATTCGAGCAGGCGATTGCGCTAAATCCCGACTATGCCGAAGCGCATCACAATCGTGCGGCCGCGCTGTTGTTGAGCGAAGACTTTGCGGACGGATTGCCCGAGTACGAGTGGCGATTCCGGTCGCGCGATTACGGCGGGTTCGCGGCGCGCTGGCCGCTGTGGAAGGGAGAGCCGCTGGCAGGCCGCACGATCGTGCTGGTGGCCGAGCAAGGGTTGGGCGATACGTTCCAGTTCATCCGCTATGCGGCGCTGGTCAAGGAGCAGGGGGCGCGCGTGATGGTCGAATGCCCGGCCCTGCTGCACGCGGTGCTGCGGCGTACGCCGGGCGTGGATGAGTGGATTGCGCCCGAAATGCCCGCGCCGGAGGCGGACTTCTGCGTGCCGCTGTTGAGCCTGCCCTATCGCCTGGGCACGACGTACGACACGATACCGGCCAACGTGCCTTACGTGTCTGCCGATGGGGCGCTAGTGGAAGCGTGGCGCGAGCAACTGGGCGACGTTCGAGGATTTCGGATCGGCATTGTGTGGCAGGGGAATCCGCGGTTTCCGGACGATCGGTATCGTTCGATTCCTTTGGCCGCGTTTGCGCCGTTGGCCAGGCTGGAGGGCGTGCAACTGGTGAGCCTGCAAAAGCACGCGGGCGTGGAGCAGATTGCCGCGGTGGCCGGCGAGTGGCCGCTGGTGGACTTGAGCGCGCGGCTGGAGAGCTTTGCCGACACGGCGGCCGTGATGCAGAACCTCGATCTCGTAGTGACCTGCGATACGGCCATCGCGCACCTGGCCGGCGCGCTCAACGTGCCGGTTTGGGTGCCGCTTTCGACGTTGCCCGACGCTCGCTGGATGCTCGATCAGGACGACTCGCCCTGGTATCCCACAATGCGGTTGTTTCGCGAGCGGCGCCCCAACGACTGGGCCGAGGCATTCGGGCGGATGGCGCGCGAGCTGGCGG
>JBGSYQ010000279.1:0-8867 GCA_041750795.1 Pirellulales bacterium
AGGGGGGACTTGCCCCGGCGGCGGCCCGACGGGCGGGCCAGCAGGCCGGCACGCTGCCGGGTGAAGCCGATCAGGCGCAACAGCTCATCGAGTTGATCCAGAACGCGATTGCGCCGGACACCTGGGACGTGCGCGGCGGTCCTGGTACCGCCATGTATTTCCCACCGGCGAAGGTGCTGGTCATCCGCCAGACTAGCGAAGTTCACGGCCGGGTCCGCGATCTGGCGCGGCAATTGCGCAAAAACTGACGGCAACGGGCCCGTCAATTCGAGCGCAAGAACCCTTCGGCGTATTGTTCGGCCAGGTGCTTGTTGTCGAACGGCAGGATTTCGAAGCGGGCCGCGGCGCGGACTTGCGGCGCAATCTTCTCGAGGGCTTGCTCCTGCCATTTCCGCACGCTGGCAGGCGACGTGGTGATACCCACGCTCCGCTGGGTCGCGGCGCGAAGCATGACCACGTAGTGCGTTTGATTGGCGATCGGATCGACGTAGGGCAAGCCCTGCAAATGCTTGACGAGGGCGTCTTCGATGGCGGCAAAGTCCGAGCCGAAATGGCGCACGAAGACCTGCTTGGGATCGTCGGGCGCCACGCTGCTGCGCGCCGCCAAGGGCGCCAGTTGGGCCACCTCGCGCAAGTAGTTCTGAAACTTGGCGCGCTGCCGCGAAGCCAGGTAGTGGGTCAAGGCCCAGGCGGCCGCATAGCCGCTGGAGTTGAGTGCTTTCGCGTCGACCACCTGCTCGACCATGGCGCCGCGCTTGCCGGGTCGCTGCTTGAGGAATTTGTCGAGCTCGTACATCCGCAGGTCGTGCGGCTGGCCCACGCCCTTCCAGCGCAGCCGCTTGTCGACGCTGGTGGGCGCGAAGTATTCGGGCAGGCCCTCGGAGATCCACATGGGCCATTCCGACAGCCGCTGCTGCACGCCGATGTTGTGCAGGATCTGGTGTACCCCCTCGTGTGCAATCACGCCGATCACGTGCTTGACCGCCAGTTCCGGCGCCACTTCCACCAGGTCGGATTGCTCGTACATCACGATGTGGTTGGAGATCGAGCTGTAGTAGGCGGCGATCGACGGAGCCACTCCCTCATACTCGCGGAACTCCTCTTCGGTGCGAAACATCACCGCCACCAGCGGCGCCGGCGGATCGTGTACCGGGATCTTCAGCCGCTTGAAGTAGGCTACGATCGCCGGATACATCGTTTCCAGAATGCGGCTGGTGCCCTTGGTGAACTCGTCGCTCGTGTTGTACACGAACAGGTAGTGGCCCGTGCTGCGAGTTTTGAATTCGGCGAAGGGCGCCGACTGCTTCAACTGTTCGGCCAGTTCGTCTTTGGTGGCCGGCTGAAACGGCTCGTCGGTCAAGCGGGTTTCGTGCGAGAGTGCCGAGACCAGCCGACCGTCGGGCAGGATCAATAGGCGGCGATTGCCCACCTCCAGGTGTACCAGCGCCACCACCTGCGTCCCGGCAGGATCACGCCAGGTGACGCGCTGCCCCTGCCCCGGACGCACAACCCCGGCAGTGGGAATCAGCAAGCTCTGGCTGCTCGGCCCCGGCTGGGGCTGGGGCTGGGGCGACTCTTGCGCCCCGAGCGGGCCGGCCAGCAACGCCGCACACACCCACAGCGCAAGCGCCGCAGTACGCGGGTAAAGGCCTTCGCCGGAATCCGGCTTTGTGAACGTGGTGTTGGCGAACATCGACCGGTGCGCATCCGCTGGTGGTGTCAGGGTAAGGGGCGACCGAAAAGCAACTTCCTGATACTCTAACCCCTCACCCTCCCCTCTCCCACAAGGGGAGAGGCGGCGAAGTTGTTTTCGGTCGACCCTAAAAATCCGTGGTTCCGCGGGAGCCGCAACGCGGTCGGCCGCCGATTGTCGCATGCCGCCTGGCGCCGCAGTAGCGCGTCAACATCCCAGCTTAGCCGGAAACGGCGGCGATTCTCAACTCGACCGACCCGGGGGCGTCCTTGCAAATATAATCGATCTCGGATACTTGTGGGTACTTATCGATCCGGCACGCATCCGCGGCTAGCGCGGTTGGCCGACCTCTATTCTCGGAAGGTTTGCTGAAGATGGCAGATGAAACAACCGAGCCGAAAAAGCAGCGCGTGCTGCTGGTGGACGACGATCACGAGATCGTCGAATCGGTCCGCTATGCGCTCGAGGCGGGCGGCTTCGAGGTGCTCGTGGCGCGCGACGGCAACCAGGGATTGGCCATGGCCGAACGCGAGGATCCGGACCTGGTAATCCTCGACATGATGATGCCCAAGCGAAGCGGGTTTCTGGTGCTGGAGAAGCTGCGCCGCACGCGACCCGTGCCGCTGCGGGTGATCATGATTACGGCCAACGAAGGGAGCCGGCACAAGGCCTATGCCGAAATGCTGGGGGTCGACGACTACATTCGCAAGCCCTTTGCCATGGACCGGCTGATGGAAAGCGTCAAGCGGCTGCTGGGCTGAACTTCACAGCCTGTCGAAAAATGCCGTCGTGGCATACTTCAACAAGCGCCAAGTGCGAAGCAGAGCTTCGCACGGAAGCGCGGCCGGTTGAATTCTTCAACTGACTGCTCGTCGTCGCACGAACACGTGTCGTGATTGCCGCACAGTCGCCGTGCGAATTTGCGCCGTGCGAAGTTTACGGCTGCCGCCCAGGTGTCCTTTGGCTGCCCGAAGTTCGCGCAGCTAGCCGCGCTGCGACTTCATCTGTGGCATGCCTAAGTCCGTGAAAAATGGAACGGAGTGCTCTTTTCGGCGGAAAAGACACAGTTTGGCAAGCCTTTTGCATGAACGGGATGCCGCTCGCAGGGCCGGATGCCCGCGGGGGGACCAAAAGTCGATATTGTCGATCGGCCTGGTCGGAAGCATACTTGAGAAGGTTAGGAGACCGGCAAGGACCGCTGGCCTTTCCGAAACGAGCGAGAAGCAAGGTCTTAGATCCTGCCGCCGGCGCCTCGAGCGTTCTTTTCCAATTTCTCTCTCCGTCGGTTCACCCATCGAAACGTAGCCCGGTTGCGGCTGCGCGGTTCGGTGTGTGCGCCTACCCCGCGACCCGTGCTCATTTTGCCGTCGTTCGGCGCGCGCGCATCGCGCGGAGAGAGAAATCAGGAAAACTGGGAAAACCACGAGCGAGTCCAAGGACGCTAACTAGACTGGAACAAGACAACCACGAGCAACCGCGAACAGACGCACTACGGTTTTGGGTGAAGGCGCATCATCGCCGAGCCCCCTGGCGGTCAGGGTAACCCTCGGGCGAGAGGTGGCCAACGCACCTGTCGAGGAGGACGATCCATGCCAAGCGGACGCGAGCTCATCCAACTCGTCGCCCAACGCCAAGACCTCGACCAGTTCCGTCGCAAGAATTGGGAAGGAACGTTCGAGGAGTACCTGGACATCGTGCGGTCGAATCCGCGCGTCACGCGCAACGCCTTCGAACGCGTCTACGACATGATCATGTCGTATGGCACGGAGACCTACGAGGAATACCGCGAGAAGCGCACGCGCTACCGGTTCTTTTCCGATCCGGACAACAACGGCAAAGACGCCGTGTTTGGGCTCAACAGCGCACTGTGGGCGTTGGTCAACGCGTTCAAAAGCGCCGCCCAGGGCTACGGCATCGAAAAGCGCGTGCTGCTTTTGCACGGCCCGGTGGGCAGCAGCAAGAGCACGATCGCGCGGCTTTTGAAACGCGGCCTGGAGCAGTACAGCGCCACCGACGACGGCGCGCTGTACACCATCGGCTGGGTGACCCAGGACGGCACGCAGTGGTGCCCCATGAACGAAGAGCCGCTGCACCTGATTCCCGAGCGGTTTCGTGAAGAGTTGCTCGCCCAGATCAACCATCACGCCGACGAGACCGGATACCGCGCCAAGATCACCGGAGAGCTCTGCCCCTTCTGCCGCTACGTCTATAGCGACCTGCTGCGCCAGCACGAAGGCGACTGGACGCGCGTCGTGCAGGACGTGCGCGTGCGGCGCGTGCTGTTGAGCGAAAAGGACCGCATCGGCATCGGCACCTTCCAGCCCAAGGACGAGAAGAATCAGGACTCGACCGAGCTGACCGGCGACATCAACTATCGCAAGATCGCCGAGTACGGCAGCGACAGCGATCCGCGCGCGTTCAATTTCGACGGCGAATTCAACATCGCCAACCGCGGCATCGTCGAGTTCGTGGAAGTGCTCAAGCTCGACGTGGCGTTTCTCTACGACCTGCTGGGCGCCAGCCAGGAGCACAAGGTCAAGCCGAAGAAATTTGCCCAGACCGATATCGACGAAGTGATCCTGGGACACACCAACGAGCCCGAGTATCGCCGCCTGCAAAACAACGAGTTCATGGAAGCGCTCCGCGATCGCACGGTGAAGATCGACGTGCCGTACGTCACGCGGCTGGCCGACGAGATCCGCATCTACGAAAAGGATTACAACCGCGACACCGTGGTCGGCAAGCACATCGCGCCGCACACCATCGAAATGGCCGCCATGTGGGCCATTCTCACCCGGCTGGAAGAGCCCAAGAACGCCGGCCTCACGCTGCTGCAAAAGCTCAAGCTCTACAACGGCAAATCCTTGCCCGGCTTTACCGACGACAACATCAAGGAGCTGTACGAGCAAACCACGAACGAGGGCATGCAAGGCATCTCGCCGCGCTACGTGCAGGACAAGATTTCCAACGCCCTGGTGGCTCATCCCGACGCCCGCTCGATCAACCCCTTCATGGTGCTCAACGAGCTGGAGGCCGGACTCAAGCAACACACCCTGATCACCAGCGACGAGCTGCGCGCCAAGTACCGCGAGCTGCTGAGCGTGGTCAAGGAGGAGTACGAGAACATCGTGAAGAACGAAGTGCAAAGGGCCATCGCCGCCGACGAAGACGCGCTGAAGCGGCTGTGCGGCAACTACATCGACAACGTCAAGGCTTACACCCAGCGCGAAAAGGTCAAAAACGCCTTCACCGGCCAGTATCAGGATCCCGACGAACGGCTGATGCGCTCGATCGAGCAGAAGATCGATATCCCCGAAAGCCGCAAGGACGACTTCCGCCGCGAGATCATGAACTACATCGGCGCGCTGTCGATCGACGGCCGCACCTTCGACTACAAGACCAACGAACGGCTGTACAAGGCCCTGGAGTTGAAGCTGTTCGAGGACCAGAAGGACTCCATCAAGCTCACCAGCCTGGTCTCGAAGGTGATCGACGCCGAGACCCAGGCCAAGATCGACGTGGTCAAGCAGCGCTTGATCGACAACTACGGTTACGACGACGAAAGCGCCACCGACGTGTTGAACTTCGTGGCCAGCATCTTTGCTCGTGGAGACGCCAAGCCGACCTCATAACGACCCATCGCCGCTGCCGTGCCACGGCGCCTGCGGGCGCCGAAATCGGCGGCGGCCAAGGACTACGACCATGAGAATGGAGCACGACCTTTCGCGATTCAAGCAAATCGTGCGGGGTAAAATTCGCCAAAACCTGCGTAAGTACATTACGCACGGCGAGCTCATCGGCCGCAAAGGCCGCGAGTTGGTCAGCATTCCCATTCCGCAACTCGACGTGCCCCACTTTCGCTACGGCAACAACGGTTCGGGCGGCGTCGGCCAGGGGGACGGAGAAGAGGGCACGCCCGTGGGCACCGGCGACGACGCCAGCGGCAAGGGCCAGGCTGGCAGCGATCCGGGCGCGCACCTGTTGGAAGTCGAGGTGTCGCTGGACGAGTTGGCGGCCATCCTCGGTGACGAGCTGGAATTGCCGCGCATCGAGCCCAAGGGCAAGGAAAACATCGAGCAGCAGAAAGCCCGCTACTCGAGCATTCGCCGCTCGGGCCCGGAGTCGCTGCGGCACTTCAAACGCACCTACATGGAAGCGCTGCGGCGGCAGATTTCCAGCAACACCTACGTTCCTAATCGCCCGCGCGTGGTGCCCATTCGCGACGACAAGCGCTATCGCGCCTGGACCGAAACGCCCGATCCGCAGGCCAATGCCGTGGTGGTTTACCTGATGGACGTGTCGGGCTCGATGACCGACGAGCAAAAGGAGATCGTCCGCACCGCCGCGTTCTGGCTCGATGCCTGGCTGCGCAGTCAGTACCAGGGCGTCGAGCGGCGGTACATCATTCACGACGCGGCCGCCAAGGAAGTCGACGAAGAGACGTTCTATCACACGCGCGAGAGCGGCGGCACGCGCATCAGCTCGGCTTACAAGGTCTGCGCCGATCTGCTGGAGCGCGAATTCCCCACCAGCGACTGGAACATCTACTGCTTTCAATTCTCCGACGGCGACAACTGGGGCGAAGACAACGAAAAAAGCCTCGCCCTGCTGCGCGAAAAGCTGTTGCCGGCGGTCAACCTGTTTTGCTACGGCCAGGTCGAAAGCCCGTACGGCAGCGGAGAGTACCTCCGCTCGCTCGAGGCCGGCGTCGGCAAGGACCACCCCAAGCTGCTGCTGGCCGAGATCGAAAACAAGGAAGCCATTTACCCGTGCCTGAAAAAATTCCTGGGAACCGGAGTGTGAGTGATTTTGGATTTTAGATTTTCGATTTTGGAGCATGGCCTTCACGCGACTATCCAAAATCCAAACTCGACAATCGCAATCACCACAAGCGTATGCCATGGCAACCGTAACGTTTGATCCACTGCCGGCGGAACTGGCCGCGATCCAAGAGCGCGTCGAGGGCTTTGCGCGCGACCATGGGCTGGATTTCTATCCCACCATCTTCGAGCTGGTCGATGCCGAGCAGCTCAATGCCATCGCGGCCTATGGCGGCTTTCCCACCCGCTATCCGCATTGGCGCTTCGGCATGGAATACGAGCAACTGCAAAAGGGCTACATCTACGGCCTGCAAAAAATCTACGAGCTGGTGATCAACAACGATCCCTGCTACGCCTACCTGATGCGCTCCAACGGGCTGGTGGATCAGAAGCTGGTGATGGCCCACGTTTACGGCCATTGCGACTTCTTCAAGAACAACTACTGGTTCAGCCAGACCAGCCGCAAGATGATGGACGAGATGGCCAACCACGGCAATCGCGTGCGGCGCTATATGGACCGCTTCGGCATCGAAGAGGTCGAAACCTTTATCGACGCCTGCTTGAGCATCGAAGACCTGATCGACATCCATTCGCCGTTCGTCAAGCGATTCGACGAACAGAGCCGCTACGACTTCAGCCAGCCGGCCGACGAGGAACAGCCGCCCGGGGCTCCGGCGCGCTTCGATGCCAAGCACTACATGGAGCCGTACATCAATCCGCCGCACTACCTGGCGGCCGAGGCCGAAAGGCTGCGCGAGGCGCAGCAGAAGCAGGGGAACTTTCCGCCCGAGCCGGTGCGCGACGTGATGCTGTTTCTGCTAGAACATGCGCCGCTCAAGCCCTGGCAGCTCGATGTGCTGTCGATCATTCGCGACGAGGCCTACTACTTCGCCCCGCAGGCGCAAACCAAGATCATGAACGAGGGCTGGGCCAGCTATTGGCACTCCACCATCATGACCCGCCAGGGGCTGGAAGCCGCCGACGTGGTGAACTACTGCGACCACCACTCCGGCACGCTGGCCACCTCGGCCAACAAGCTCAACCCCTACAAGCTGGGCATCGAGCTGTTTCGCGATATCGAGGAGCGCTGGAACAAAGGCCGCTTCGGCAAGGACTATGACGAGTGCGACGATTTCGAAGCCAAGCGCAACTGGGACACCGGCGCCGGCCTGGGGCGGCAGAAGATTTTCGAGGTGCGCAAGATCCACAACGACCTGACGTTCATCGACGAGTTTCTTACGCTGGAGTTCTGCCGCGAATACAAGATGTTCCAGTTCGGCTACAACCCTTCCAGCGACGCCTACGAGATCGAAAGCCGTGCGTTCCCCAAGATCAAGCAGCAATTGCTGTTCAACCTGACCAACGTGGGCCGGCCCATCATCGCCGTGCGCGACGGCAATTATCGCAACCGGGGCGAGCTGTTCCTCGAACATCAGTACAGCGGCGTGGAATTGAAAGTCGACTATGCGCTGGACACGCTGGTCAATTTGCACCGCCTGTGGGGACGCCCTGTACACATTCAAACCGCGCTGGACGGCGCCCCCACCATCATGTCGTTCGACGGCAGCGAGCACACAACCGAGAAGAGCGAGGAGGGTGCGTCATGAGTCTTGCCGATCAACTGAAAGCCGCGCTGGCCGCCACGCCCGCCTTCACCAGCGGCGATCGCGTCGTCCTGGCCGACGACGGGCCGCACCATCTGGAATGCCACCTGCTGGCGCTCGAGCCCTTGGCCTGCGCCGTCACGCGATTGACGCTGCGCTGCGACAAGCTGGCGGGCATGTCGAGCGACGGGCTGAAGCAAGTGGCCGAGAATCTTTCTCTGCGGCTGACCTACCTGCTCGAGCCGATCAGCCCCATTGAGACCGACGCCGAAGGCTGCACGGTGCAACTGCGCTCGAACCCGCCGCAGAAAGACGCCGACAGCACCAGCTACTACGAGTTGCTGGTCTCGCGCGGCGGCGAGCTGAGCCTGTGCCGCTATACCCGCGCCGCCCAAAGCGCCCGCACGATCGTACCGGCCCAGATCACGCGCGAGGTGCTGCTGCGGCTGGCGGGCGATTTCGCGGCGGTGGTATGAAACGGGCCCAATTTGCCGCAGGCCTTTGTGTTTCCTGCCGTGCTGCGGCTATAACGGACGACGGCAATCCACTCCGTCCGATCCGAGGAGCCCGTCATCAATGAGTCGTCCCGCACCCGCCGGCGAAGTTTCCATCAAGCCCAGCGAAGGCTGGCACTGTAGCCACCTTTATTACCGCTTCGACCGCGCCGCGCTCAAGCAGCTTAGCGCCGCCGAACTGGCCGAAGGGCGCAACGCCTTCGCCGCCGCGCTCGACCCGGCCGCGGCGGGGGCG
>JBGSYQ010000280.1:0-3445 GCA_041750795.1 Pirellulales bacterium
GCTCGACGTCCGCCGCCGTCTCGTCCGCGCCGATCGGCGTGGCAAGCTGCACGATGGCCGGACCGGCGTCGAGCGCCGGCGTCATGTGAATCACCGTCACGCCCGTCTCCGTCTCGCCGTGATAGATGGCCCAGTTGATCGGCGCCGCGCCGCGATACTTGGGCAATAGCGACGCGTGCAGGTTGATGCCTCCCAACCGCGCCAATTCCAACACCACGGGCGACAGGATCTGTCCATAGTCGCACACCACGAACAAGTCCGGCCGGTAACTGGCCAGCACGGTTCGGGCCGGCGGCGCGTTGACGTCCTCCGGATCGTGTACGCGCGTGCCGTGCGCCACTGCCAGCTCGCGCATCGGGTTGGCCTCGGCCTGGCTCTTGCGGTGCAACGGCCGCGCAGGCCGCGTGACCAGCGCCAGCACTTCGTGCGGCGAGTCGTACAGCCGCCTGAGCGTCGGCACGGCAAACGGCCCCGTGCCCATCATGATCAGTCGCATGGCGCTCCTACGTGCGCAATCGTTCCAGATCGTGGAGTCGCTGCCAGATCGTCACGTCATCAGGAATTTCGCCGCGCTGCCGCATGCCCTCGAACTGCACTTCGAAGTCGGCCAGCACGTCGCGCATCGCCATCTCGCCGGTGGGGCTCAATCGATCGATGAACAGGATGCCGTCCAGGTGGTCGATTTCGTGCTGCACGGCGCGTGCGAACAGTCCGTCGAGGTCCATGGTCAACTCTTGACCGGCCAGGTCGAAGGC
This sequence comes from Pirellulales bacterium, assembly GCA_041750795.1. Classification (GTDB taxonomy): domain Bacteria; phylum Planctomycetota; class Planctomycetia; order Pirellulales; family PALSA-1355; genus JTS-RE94. The sequence continues at coordinate 756 of JBGSYQ010000280.1, forward strand.
GTTGAGCACCACGCGCTCCGAACGCTTCACGTCGCCAAACACGCCGGGCAAGCTCAGACAGCCCTCCTCGGCCTCGGCGTTGCCCTTGCGGCTGGTGAGCACGGGGTTCAAGAACACGAACTCCTGGTCCGTCGCCTGCGGATCGGACGCCAGGTTGATGACGAACAGCCGGTAGGGCAGATCGACCTGGTTGGCCGCCAGCCCGATCCCTTTGGCCTCGTACATCAAGTCGAACATCTCGCGCACGGCCGAGAGCAACTCCTTGTCGACCCGTTTCAACGGCTTGGAGACGTGCCGCAGCGTAGGATGAGGATACTGGATGATATGCACGCGCTTGCCGGCTCCTGGCGCAAGAAAACGACGACCGCCGGCCGCGCATCGATCGAGCGCGGCCGGATTCCCACGCCATCGTAACAAACGCCCGCCGGCAGAGCAGGGGGGCGCGCGCCAGTAGCGGTGCCACCGGCGTTTCGCCGGCACACGGCCGGCCGTCGCCGCGCTTGTTCAGCCACCGGCTCCGCCGGTGGATCAGCGTTCGAAGCGAGCGCCGGCATCAACAGAATCCCCCGGCAAAGCCGAAAGCTGCACGATCACAATCCGCGGACACTCGTGGCCGGCGCATCGATCACAGCGGTCCGCAGTCGCTCAACGACTTGCTTGGTCTGTTGCTTGATCTGATAGTAGCATTCCCGTGCGGCGGCTTCCTCTTGCGACTCGTCTCCGTCGCTGTCGGATGTATACACTTGCCGCACGAGCTTCCAACGATCCTTGGCATCGGCCAAGCGCTGGTTGGCGTAGATTATCGCGATGTACGGCGACATACGGCTATCGTTCAACAGGGCGCCTTCGTTGTCGCCTGGTTGGTTTGGGGCCTTGTCGGCTGGCTTGGACTCTGGTGGGTCCGGTTTCGCATCTTTTCGCGAGTTTCGATACTTCCCTTGCAGGAGCGGATCGGTCGCATCGTGCGATGCCTTCGAGTTCTTTGTTTGCAGGGCTTCCAAGGCACGCCTCCTGATGTCCACGGACTGCTGGGCCATCTGCTTCTCGATCTCCGCTTTATGCTGTTTGAGTTCGGCAAATTGGGCCTGGGCCCGCTCAAGCGCCAAGAGACGCGCCCTATATTCCGATTCCAACTTCCGACGCCCTATCGGGATGGTCGCCTGCCAGCCCAGTTCCCACTCCTGAAACAGGCGCTTCGCTTCGGCCAGATTTTTCGCGTCATTGGCCGCGTGCTCGGCTGCAGCACTTCGTTGTTCGAGTTCGCGCTGCTTGGCAACTGTGGCCTTTATTCGTTCGGCATCGGGAGCGGTGGCCACTCGCACCTTCTGACCAGCGCCACGCCAGCTCGCCGCATCGCTTGCTGTCGAATGCCAGCGCTCGACCCCAGCGGCAAACCGTTTGACACTTTGTTCGAAGCTTTCGTATTGTCGCTCTACGCTAACCCGGTCCTGTCCCGTGTCGCCTGACGAGCGACGCTGGGCAAGCTCGTCGAGCAGTTTCCTGGTATCTCGCCGACCCTCCTCGGCGGCAACCAGGCTGGCTGAGGTCGTGGCAAGATCTCGCATCGCACTTCGATGACCGTCCAGCAGAGAGGCGGCTGACCGTGCATACTCCATTTTGACCACGAAGCGATTGCGAAGCGCAGCGAGCAATTGGTCAAGGTTTCCGGCGCCGTCGCGGTAAAGCTTCCAAAGAGAATTCACCTCGTCGCTGGCTTGCCGCACGCGGTCACGCGATTTCTCGACATGCCTGATTTGCTCAACTGCCATCTTGTAGGCGCCTGTCAGCATTGCCTCCGACTGGTGTTCAAGATCGTTGAGCCTGCCGACATTTAGCGCCCATTGACGCACGGTCTCGACTTCTTTCTGCTTGGTCTCCGGCTCCGACCTGTGAGCCGAATTCCCTTGCTGCTGGCCCGCCAACTTCTCAATCATCTTTTCCAACCGCTCCAAACGCCGCTCGATCGACGGGTCGCTGGCGGCCGCGGACTCCTTCGGTTCGGCCTGCTCCACGTTCTCTTCCACTTGCTCGAAATTAATCAGTGCCGCCGCGTCGTCGTCCACCTCAACCTCCTCGAATTGCACGCCGGGCTCAACCGCCTCGATCGTCGCTTCGACGTCCTCGGCCGTGTCCGGTTCGGTCACGTCGGCTTCGACCGCTACTTCAACATCCTGGTCCGCCACTGGCTCGGCCCACAGCGTATGCAGCGAGACCGGCAGCACCAACAAACTGATCGCCGCCAACGCCGCCGTCGCCGGCCACGTCATGCGGCCGCTCGGGTTTCTCGTCAGGATCATGGTCAACCTCCTGTGCATGTGGCCGACTTGCGAGAAGCCGCTGGCGCCCAAGGGCACCGTGCGTCCCGGCTCGGCCAGGAATTCGATCGTCGCCAATAACGTTTCCGCGTAGGCGCGTGCCGCCTGCGGCATCAGCGCCACGACCCGCGCATCGCAGCATTGCTCTTGCGCCGCCTCGGCGTTGGTGCGGGCCCACCACGCGACCGGGTGCCACCAGTACAGGCCGATCGCAACGAGCTCGAACCATCGCACCAGGTGGTCGCGCCGCGCCACGTGCGCCAACTCATGCACCAACAGCGTGGCACGCTGCTGGTGCGACAGGCTTTCGAGCAACTCGGCCGGCAACAGCAGCGTGGGCCGCCCGCTCATGCCCCACACCAACGGCGGCACGCG
>JBGSYQ010000281.1:0-2963 GCA_041750795.1 Pirellulales bacterium
TGGTGCGGCGGATCGCCAAGATCGGCTCACCCGAGGCGTTGGGCGTGCTGGTGGCGCACCTGAGCAGGACGGGCGACGATGCGACGCAATCGACGGTGTTGGACGGCATCGCCGAAGGACTGACCGGCCGCCGCCAGGTGCCCATGCCCGCCGGCTGGTCGGGCGTGTCCGCCGCGTTGATGAACAGCGCCAACGAGCGCATCAACTCGCAGGCCACGGCCTTGGCGCTGACGTTTGGCGATCCGCTGGCTTTGGCCAAGATGCGCCGCACGCTGGTCGACGAGGCCATGGCGCTTGCGCAGCGGCAACGCGCGCTCGATGCGCTGTTGGCCATGAAAGACCGTCAATTGGCGCCGACGCTGCAAGCGCTCGTCGGCTCCGAGGCGCTGCGTACGGCCGCTTTGCGCGGGCTGGCCGCCTACGACGATGAGAAAACGCCCGCCGTCATTCTGGCCGCGTATCCCGGCTTCAGTCTCGAGCAAAAGCGCGACGCGCTTTCCACGCTTTCCTCGCGCGCCGCCTATGCGACGGCGTTGTTGGCGGCCGTGGCGGACAAAAAGGTTCCGGCCACCGATTTGTCGGCCGACCTGGTGCGCCAGTTGCGCAACCTGGACGATGCGGCGATCAACGACACGATCGCCCGGGTGTGGGGCGTGGCGCGCAAGTCGAGCGAAGAGAAAGCGGCGCAGATCGCGGCCGTGGCCAGGATGATCACCAGCAATACGAATCGTAAGCCTGATCCCTGGTTGGGCCGCGCCGTATATGCCAAGACTTGTGCCCAATGCCACACGCTGTTCGGCGACGGCGGCCAGATCGGACCCGAGCTCACCGGCTCGAACCGCGCGAACCTCGAGTACTTGCTCTCCAACATTCTCGACCCCAGCGCCGTGATGGCCAAGGAGTATCAGCCCAGCGTCATCGTGACGGCCGACGGCCGCGTGATCACCGGTCTGATCAAGGCGCAAAGCGACGCGGCGCTCACCGTGCAGACGGCCACCGAGCAAGTGGTGGTGCCGCGCGACGAAGTCGAGCAGATGAAGCTGAGCGATCAGTCGATGATGCCCGAGGACTTGCTCAAACCGCTGGACGACGAGCAAGTGCGGGCGCTGGTCGCCTATGTCGCGGGTCCGGCGCAAGTGCCCATGCTGGCCACGCCCGAGACGGCCGGAACGCTGTTCAACGGCGTCGATCTGACCGGCTGGCACGGCAACCTGTCGCTGTGGAGCGTGGAGAACGGCGAGTTGGTGGGCCGCAGCACGGGACTCAAGGAAAACGAATTTCTGGCGACCGACCTGGCGTGCGGCGACTTTCGCTTGCAGGTCGAGGTCAACCTGGTCGACAACCGCGGCAACAGCGGCATCCAGTTCCGCAGCGAGCGCTTGCCCGATGGAATGGTCAAAGGCTATCAGGCCGACATCGGCCTGGGCTGGTGGGGCAAGCTTTATGAAGAGCACGGCCGCGCCCTGTTGTGGAAAAAGCCCGCGGGGCAGTTCGTCAAGCCGGGTTGGAACACGTATGAAATCGAAGCCAAGGGAAGCAAGATCCGTACCTGGCTCAACGGCAACCTGTGCGTCGACCTGGAAGACACCGGCGGCGCGCGGCGCGGCATCTTTGCCCTGCAGCTACACTCCGGCGGACCGACCGAAGTTCGCTTTCGCAACTTCGAGCTGACGCTCGATCCATAAGCGACGCCCGTTTGGCCAATGTCACCAAGCAACATGGAGCCCGATTGCTATGCGCCCGTCAGCCTACGTTTTGCTCGCGATGTCAACTTGCCTGGCCGTTCCGAACGTTGCTCCGGCGCGCGCCGACGAGAGTCACGATGAGCTGCGCGTGCTGGAGCCGTCAGACTCGCCGCTGTTGCACCAATACTTGTTGGATGAAGTCTCGCGGCAATACGACGCGCGGCGCAACGCGTTGACCGAAGCCTTGCAGTCTCCGGAGGCGATGCTCGCCCGCCGCGAGCAATTGCGCTCGCAGCTAGCGCAAATGGTGGGCGACCTGCCCGAGCGCACGCCGCTGAATGGGCGCACGCTGGGTACGATCCAATGCGACGGCTATCGGATCGAGAAGGTGATTTACGAGAGCCGGCCGCACCACCACGTCACGGCCAACCTGTATCTGCCCGACCCGTTGCCGCCCAGGATTCCGGGCGTGCTCGTTCCCTGCGGGCACAGCGCCAATGCCAAGGCCAGCGAGCCGTATCAAAGCGTGAGCGTGCTGCTGGCGCTCAATGGCTGCGCGGCGTTGATCTACGACCCCATTGGCCAGGGCGAGCGCAACCAGATTCTTGATTTGTCGCCGCATGGCACCACCGAGCACACGCTGGTCGGACCGGGGGCGCTGTTGGTGGGGCTCAACACGGCCCACTATCGCATCTGGGACGGACTGCGCAGCATGGACTACCTGGCCAGTCGCCCGGAGGTCGACCCCGAGCGCTTGGGCTGCACGGGCAACTCGGGCGGCGGCACGATGACGACCTGGCTGATGGCCGTCGACGATCGCATTGTCGCGGCGGCGCCGTCGTGCTTCATCACGACGGTCGAGCGGCTGTTCAACACGATTGGCCCGCAAGATTGCGAACAGCACTTTCCCGGCCAAGGCGCGTTTGGCATCGAGCACACCGATTTCATTACGATGCGGGCGCCCAAGCCCACGCTGATCCTGGCCGGCGAGCGCGATTACTTCGACATCGGCGGCACGCGCACCGCCTATGCCGACGCGGAGGCCGTGTTTCGCACGCTGGGCCATCCCGAGCGGGTGGCGTTGTTTACCTACGACGACGAGCACGGCTTCAGCCAGCCGCGCCGCCAGGCGGCCGTCGCCTGGATGCGTCGCTGGCTGGCCGACGACGAGCGCGCGGTGGTCGAGCCCGAGCTTGTGCTGCAAACCGATGCCGATCTGCAAGTCACTGCCAGCGGCCAGGTGCTCTCGGAGTTCGAGGACGAAGTGAGCGTGGTCGA
>JBGSYQ010000282.1:0-20791 GCA_041750795.1 Pirellulales bacterium
GCGCCTCGGCCGCCAGCGATGCCAGCGCGAAACTCGGTCCACCCCCGGTCGGCGCGCCGATGCCAGAGTCGCCGAAGGACGAATCACGCGACACGGTCGATCTTCCGCCGCCGCCGGTTCGCGACACGCCCCCAGTCGCGCGCCCTGCGCCGTTGCCCGAAGGGTTGCTGGTCGTCAGCGATACACAAAAGGGGGAGCGCTGCTATGCGAGCCTCCGCGCGGCGTGCAACAACGCCAGGCACGGCGACGTCATCGAGCTGCGCTTCAGCGGGCGGATGCGGGAAGAGCCGATCACCGTTTCGAACATGACGCTGACGATCCGCGCCGGCGACGGGTTTCGACCGATCGTGGTTTTTCGGCCCGAAGCCAATCCGGTGAAGTTCCCGCCCAGCATGCTGAGCGTGGCCGGCGGCCAGTTGCACGGTGAAGACGTCCACTGGGAGTTGGACCTGCCGCGCGAGTTTTTCCGCGAGTGGTCGCTGTTCGAAACCCGCATGGCCGAGCGGCTGCGCTTCGAGCGCTGCACCTTCACCATCCGCAACGCGGCGGCCGGCGGCAAAGCCTATCACACCGGCGTGGCGTTTTTCGACATCAAGGCCCCCCCGGGCGGCAGCACGATGGCCATGCCCGCGACCGCCGATCAGCAGGCCGTGGCGATCGACCTGCGCAACTGCGTGGCCCGCGGCGAAGCGAATTTCGTGCGCGACAACGAATTGCAAGCGCTGCGGCTCGACTGGGAAAACGGCTTGTTGGCCACCAGCGAACGGCTGCTGCTGGCCGCCGGCGGCGCCATCGAGCCGCGCCAACTCGGCTACGTGCAGATCAACCTGCGCCACGTCACGGCCGTCGCGCAGAGCGGGCTGGCCCTGATCACCAACAGCGAAGACGCGCCCTATCAAATGAAGACCGAGTTCGACTGCACCGACAGCATCTTCATCACCTCCGCCGATCCTCCGCTGCTGGAGCAGCGCGGCTCGAACAGCGCCGCCGAATACCGGGCGCGCGTGCGCTGGAGCGGCGAGCGCCAATATTTCGACGGCTTCGACACGTTCTGGAAAATCGTCACCGGCCCCGCGCAGACCACGGCCGAGCAAATGGACTTCGACGCCTGGCAAGAAACCTGGGCCGGCCATGCCCGCTTGATGTCCAACATGCCGATCGCCTGGAAGCAACCGCCGGCCGCGGCGCGCTCCTTCTCCACGCACTCGCCGCACGACTATGCGCTGGAAGATTCGACCGACAATCCGCCTATCCGCGGCGCCAGCGATGGCCAGGACGCCGGCTGCGTCGCCTGGCAACTGAGCACGCTGCCGCCCGAGCCTGACAGCAACGGCCCCGAGCACATGTCGCCCAACTCCACGGCACCGCGATCGGTCGACGGCTCGTAGATTCGTGCCGATTCGTCCGCCGATCCGTCTTGGCAGCCTGTTGAAAAATGCCGTCGTGGCATTTTTCAACCTCGCCACGTGCGAAGCAAAGCTTCGCACGCCTCGCAAAATAACGACTTGCGTCGCCATTTTGTGATCGCATCCATGCGATGTCGCAGCCTGTCGAATTCTTCAACAGGCTGCTAGCTAGCTACACGGCGTGGCCAGCGGGCCCCTCCGCACGCTGCGTGCCAATGTGTGCGGCTACGCCCTTTTGCCATCGTAACTTGTGGCGCATGAAACCGTAGCGGAAGTCGCAAGGTCAGCCGACCGTGCGGGCTGAATTCTTGCGAATCCAGCTACCTGTTGAATCTCGTGCCGCAGCCAACCTTGACAGCCTCCGGCGGGCCAATTCTACTATTCGTCAGTAGCGGAACAGCCCACCAAACGTATCCTGCCTGCGAATCCCCGCCGTAATTCCTTGTCGTCCCGCCGTCCGGCGCCGCTACCACGGCAGGTTCCAACTACTTGTGGAGAGATGAAACCGTATGAAGAAGGCATGCTTGTTGGCCCTCTGTGGCATGGCGATCGGCGCGCTGGCGCTGGAGATCAATGCGGCGCACGCAATTGCTCCGTTCAAGAAAGAGTTCGACGAAAAGTACGTGAAGAAAGAGCCGGCCAGCGAGGCCGAGAAGGCGCTGGCCGTTTCGGTCAGCGAAGCCAAGTGCAACGTCTGCCACTACGGCAAGTCGAAGAAGAACCGCAACGACTACGGCCAGGCGCTGGCCAAAGAGCTGACCAAGAAAGACGGCAAGGAAATCGCCAAGATCCAAGCCGCGCTGGATAAAGTGGCCGCGCTCAAGTCGAAGGCCGACGATGCCGGCTCACCCACCTTCGGCGAGCTGATCCAGCAAGGTAAGCTCCCTGCCCTCGAGCCGCCCGACGCAACAGCCTCTGCCGCAGGCGCGGACGAATAAGCGCCCGATTGTGCCGCAATCCAACAAAATCACAGGCAAGTCGAACCGCAAGCGTTCGGCCTGCCTGTCTTTTTTTGCGCTGTTTCGTGTCATCCAACGTTCATGCTCCGGTGTACAACCCATCGCACGAAAGTCGAAAACGAACATCGCGTACGCAATCATCGAAAGACGATTGGCAGGTTGAGTACCACGTTTCCGGCTACCAGCACCAGCACTCCGGCAGTCTCAAGGCGGCTCATGTGCAGTTGTCGCCAACGTTGTGAATGCAGAATCTCGCGACCCAGAAATGCGGCCGTTCCAAGCCCCACCGCAAGCACGACGACGAGTGGAATCAGAGTCCAATAGAAAGACACGGGCAGGAGTAAGATGCCCACGGCCTCGAGAGCCGCTTTGGCTGCGGCCGTCAACAACAGAACTGTCACGACAGCACTAGGGCGCGCAAACTGCTTCGCCCTGTGGAGCCCTGGCGACAGCAGCTCGATCAGCCCGATCGTCAACAGGTTGATTAGCGGCACGCGGAGCGCGATGAACGGGCTCTTCGGTGCGGAAGTCCAGCGGCTCACAGGAAGCTCGTCCGGGAGCGAGTCGTAGGCGAGGATTACGGCGCCGACCGCGCCCACTGCAACCGTCCACGCCACGATGCGAGCAACAACAAGCGGCCGAACCTTCACGAGCGATCGAGCCTGCATGGAAACGGAGCGTGCATGAAAGCGTGACGTTCAACACGACACATCGCCTTTTAACCAATCCGCACTCACCGCGCCGCCTGCAACCAATCGAGATCGACGTAATGCGCGCCTGTGACTTTGCCGTCGTGGCCGATCGCGCCGGTCACGCGTTGCGTGCCTGCCGGCAATTCCACGTCGGCAAAGGTGACGCTGGTGGCGCCGGCTGCCAGTGGCTGTGACTTTTCCACGTCGCCGATGCGCAGTTTGGCCAGCGACGCGGCAGTCGCAGCCGGCATGCGCAGCGTAACGTCGTAGCGGCCGGCGGTAGTGAACTCGACGTCCCAGTGGCCCAAGCCCTCTTCGCCCCAGCCGGCTCGCGGCCCGCGCCAATCCTGCCGCGTGAGCGTGACGGGGTTTTCGTGCTGCGTGCCGGCGATGATCTTCGGCGCCGGATAGCCGCGCGTACTGCCCACGTCATCGAACCAGGCGTCGTACGCTCGCTTCATTTGCTCGGCAGTGTCCGCATGCGCGGCGATGACGTTGTGCTTTTCGCCCGGGTCACTCGCCAGGTCGTAAAGCGCCCACTCGGGCGCGAACTGTCCCTGCTCGCCGCGACCGGCCGCCTGTACCAGCTTGAATCGCGGCCCGCGCACGGCGCATGCCCTGCCCCGCTCGGGCACGTCGCCCCGGTGCCATTGAAAGAACAGCAGCCGTTCGCCCAGCTTTTCGTCCAACGTTCCCTGGCCGCTGATCGCGGGCCAAACGCTCACGCCGTCAAACCGCACCTCCGCCGGCGGCGCCAGGCCGCAGGCTTCCAGCAGCGTCGGCGCCAAGTCGATATGCGCCGCCACCTGGTCGCACTTCGCACCGTCGGCCACGTGCCCCGGCCAGCGCACCAGGCACGGCACGTGGATGCCCCCTTCGTAAACGCTGCCCTTGCGATCGCGCCATACGCCGTTGTAACGAGGCTGCTGCGGCCCGTTGTCGGTCAGAAACACCACGATCGTGTCGTCGCTCAGGCCGAGCGCGTCGAGCCGTTCGAACAGCCGGCCCAGGTTGTCGTCGATGTTCGTCACCATGCCATACACCCGCGCCGTGGTATCGTCGAGCCCACGATCTTGATATCGCTGCAAGTACTCGTCCGGCAATTGCAGCGGCGTGTGCGGACAATTGAACGCCAGGTAGACGAAGAACGGTTCGGCCGCGTGTCGTTCGACAAACGCGGCCGCCGCGTCGGTGAACACGTCGCTGCAATAGCCGCGCGACGGCTCGTCGCGCCCGTTGTGCATCAGGATCGGATCGAAGTAACTGCCGCCAGGCGGATCGGCCGGCTGCACCATACCGCCGCCGCGATGCACCAGCGACTCGTCAAAGCCCTGGTCCATCGCACGCGAAGGATAATTGTCTCCCAAGTGCCACTTGCCAAAGATGCCGGTGCGATAGCCGGCGCTGGAAAACATTTCGGCCAGCGTCACTTCGTCGGCCGCCATGGTCGAACGTCCCAGATAGGTATCGATCGCCCCGGTGCGATAGTTGTAGCGCCCGGTCATGAGGCTGGCACGCGTCGGACTGCACACCGGGCAGACGTAGAACTGCGTCAGCCTCGTGCTCTGGCGAGCCAGGGCGTCCAGATGGGGCGTCTCGATCGCTTCATTGGCATGAAAGCCGACGTCGCCCCAACCCTGGTCGTCGGTCATGATCAAAATCACATTCGGCCGCCGCTCCGCCGCCTCGCCGACGCCGACGTGCCAGAAGATTCCCACGCAGACCAACACCCGGTTCCACCACCGCAACATGACGAGTCCTCCAGGGCGTTTTTAATAAGCGGACATTCTTGGATTCTCAAGAGAGCAAGAACGCCCCCACTAGGGTCGACCGAAGAATAACTTCTCTGCATCTCCCCTCGCCCCTTGTGGGAGAGGGTCGGGTGAGGGGTTAGAGAATCAGGAAGTTATTTTTCGGTCGCCCATTAACTGATCCGCATTTCGATCTGCGTGCGAAATACTTCGCCCGGTGATAGTACTTGCAAATGGGGATCGATCTTCATCGCGCGCAGCCGGAACGGATCGGGAACCGTCGTATACGGCTCGATGCACACCGCCTCGCGATGCGGCGGGTTGTAAACCACGCAGGTCGTGAACCGATCGTCAAACGTCATGGTCATCGTGCGGCCGCTGCCCGGATCGTGAATCGCCGGCGTGCAGCGATGATTCTCGAACGCCAGCCCGCCGAACACGTTGTCGAGCTTCATCTCCCCAAACGGCATCCCCCGCGATAGCTCGCCCACCACGGGCGGCGACGTTGTCTTGCCCGTCGGCAGCAAACCCTCCAGTTCCCAGCCGTACTCCACCGGCACCGCCACGCGGCACGCGTCTGCGCTTTCGCCTCCCAGCGGCACGCGAAAATACGGGTGCGTGCCCAACGCAAACGGCAGCGGCTTGCTGTCGGGGTTTTCCACTGTAAAGTCGCACGTCAGCGTGCTGCCGCTCACCCGATAGGCCGCGGTGATGCGAAAATCCGCCGGCCAGTGATTGAGGATCGCCGGATCATCGACCGACGCCTGCAACGCGCCCACCAACCGGTCGCCCGCTTGCTCCACCACGCGCCAGGGCCGGTCGAGCGCAAAGCCGTGAATGGCATTGCCGCGGCCGTCGCCTGCGGTCAGCGGATAGCGCTTTCCCTCGAATTCGAACTCCGTGCCGCTGATTCGGCCGGCAAACGGAAACAAAATCGGAATGCCGCTGTGCGACGGCTTGCCCGTACCTGCCAGAAACTCGGGCGCAGTCCACAGCACTTCCAGCGGCGCAGCGGCCGACGGTACAGCGGCCGACGGCACCGTGAAGCGGACGCAATTGAAGCCGATGCCCGGCAGAATCGTGGCGCTGGCGCCGCTTTGCGAATCGACGATCGTGATGGCTGTCGGCGTCATGGCGGCGAACCGGTTTTGGCGAGAATGCGTGCGGGAAGAACGTCCGACTCGCGGACAGCTATCAGTGTCTTACATTCCGTGCCCCGCGTCCAGAATCGCGGCCGAAAGCGTCGCGTCCACCCGCGCGCCCGTTGCCAAACGTGCATGACGTTCCGCCCGCGTGCGGGTGGCCACCATCAACACGACGATCAGCCCCACTACCGCCATCGCCCGGCAAACTGGGCGGGCGCCGACGTCGCCCAGGGCGATCGCGGCGAGCAACTGCAACAGCACCAGGGCCAATACCAGCGAGGCGCCAAACATTGCCGTCGCCATCAGATCGCCCCCCATCAAAGGCGCTCGGGCCGTCTCGGGCAACTCGAGCGTCACCCAAAACCCGACCGGCACTTGCGCAAGCGCGGCCACCAGCGCCAACAGCGCCGCGCCACGGATCAATCGCGTCGCGCTCTGTGCGTTCGCCGCATCGGCCGATAGCCGCAGCCCGATCTCCATCACCACCGCCCCGGTCACCGCCACCGCCGCCAGCCACACGTGTACCACACGCGAAAACACTTCGCCATCGACCAGTAACCGGCGAAACTCGGCGGAGTCGAGCGGCGCGGCCAACACGTCGGCGCGCTGGCCGATCACCGAGATGATGACGAACAGCGCCGGAAAGTGCACAAGCAGGTTGGTCGCCGCCGCCACGGCCAGCAGCCGGTGGGCAAACCGCCAGCGCCGCCAGCGCCGCCACAGCGCGGTATAAGCGCCGATGCAGGCGAAGTAAAAAAGCAGCTCGAACCCGGCAAACCACAGCCGACTGCGCGGCAGAACGGCCACAGCGTCGAAATACGCACCGTCGTCAAGCCGCCAGCGGATGGCCAACAACACCGCGCCGAGGACGATGCCGCCGGTCAATCCCCAAGTCGACAGCCGCGCCAACAGCAGCCCGGCGCGATCGAACGTCGTATCGCCGCGGCGACGGCCTTGCCAATCGAGCCACGCGCTGGCCAGCGGCCCGATCATCGCCACGTCGACCAGCAGCAAGTGCGCGGCCAACAGCACCACCAGCACCACTTCCAGCGGGCCAGCCACTTCGCACTCTCCCTGACGAAACGTTGGGCGCGCTAACCACCGGCCGCGGCGCGCACGATCGCGCAAACAGGATAGCACGCGCCGTGGCCGGGAGCGAATCTTGCCTGGCAGCCTGTTGAGAAATGCCGTCGTGGCATTGTTCGACAAGCGCCAAGTGCGAAGCACAGCTTCGCGCGATTAACGCCCTCAGGCGTTTACCAGCTTCGACAGGCCGGCCAGTGCTTGCTGCGCGTTTTCGATGCCGCCCAGCCGAGACGCCAGTCCCTTGGCCAACACCAGGTGCTCGTACGGCACGCTGTGGACTGTCGGGCTGGCCACCGAACCGCGCTTCTTCGACACGCTCTTGCGCAGCGTGCTGACCTGCGCCGAGGTGACCTTGATGCCGCGGCCGGCCAGCAACGCGATCACGTCGCGCGGGCGGCCGTCGACTCCCACCTCGCCCCAGGCGCCGCGAATGGCCTCGGCCTTGCTCACGCCGCCACTCCCCTTGCGACGGTTCGACTTCTTGCCCTTCGTGGTCGAACCGCGCCCGTACTTGATCTTGTTGACCAGGGCGTTCGAGGCCTTCACGCCGCGCTCGGCCAGCATGCCTTGCACGGCCTTTACGTTGGCCTTGGGGTTCTTCTTGAGAATCTCGCGGATCACTTCGCTGCGGTTGGCGCTCTTCGCGGCCGTTTTCGTCTTTGCCAAGGTAGTCATCTCCCCAATAGGTAAGTATGAATGTCAGTTGCGCCGCGCTTCGCACTGTCTCCGCTGAGTTCGAGCAATCGTTGCGGCGGCGGGCTCGCTCGCGGTCACCTTAACAACAGTCTCCGCAAGGCGTCCAGTATGATACTAGCGCGCCGCACCTTCACCCATAGTCCCATTGGGTCGCATGATAGCCTATCTGGGTGAGTATCCACTGATTCCTCCTCACACTCCCGGCAGGCCCTGCGCTCGGCGCCATGCGGATAGTTGTCCCAGGTGTTGACCCTGGTGAGAGGTGAGAATGTGAACCATCGCCACTCCCACGGTCGGCATCAACGTGCGCAACTTTGGATTGGGAAATTCCCGGGCCAGGTCCTCGTCGCTCGCGCCCCGCACGGCATCGACGATCCGCTGATATGCCGTTTCGTATGCCTGCCACAACTCGGCCTTGGACGGATACTTCGAACCATCGTTCAACGGCTTCGATGCCACGTTGAAAAGTTCCTTCCACTCGGGTGACATCGTCGGTTTCTGCCCCCACACGGCAATCATGGAATCGAACACATAGGCCAAATGCCCCAACACCCAGGCAGCGTGATTCATGCCCGCGGCCGGTTGTGCCGCCATCTGCTCGTCGGGAATGTCCGCCACCAGTCGACGCGCATAGTCGACGTTCAAGCCAGCCGCCGTTAACAAGTAGTCGCGCATTACAAGGATCCTCCCGTTCGATTGCCTGTTGAGATAGCCGGCTATTTCTTGAACGGCACGTGGTAGCCCGGCACTTTCAAGCGCACGCGGTACAAGCTGGTATCCACCGTCACGTATAAGAGCGTGTCGTCGTTGCCGATGCCGAACTCGACGTTGCTGGGCAGTCCCACCGGCGTTTCGTCGGCGCTTTGGTTCGCGGGCCCCGTCGGCAGAAAGGCCAGTTCCTTGCCCGTCGGATCGATCACCATCACGCCGGGCCGTTTCAAGCTGCGCGCGGTGAGATAGATATTCCCCTGCACGTCGACGCAGATGCCGTCGCAGCCGTTTTCGGTGCCGAAGTCGACGAGCGTCTTCCGCTCACCGGCGACCAGGCCGTCGGCTCCCAGCGGAAAGGCATAGACTTTCATCGCGCCCGGCAGGGGTGGCGGTGCATTCGGATCCGTCGCATCGGCGCCATTGTTATGGTCGACCAGGTACAGCGTTTTCTCGTCCGGCGACAGTGCGATGCCATTGGGCTTTTCCACCTCGTGGGTCACTTCCACCAAGGTGCCGTCGACGTCGATGCGATAGACGGCCCGATGCTCCAGCTCGCGCGGCTCGTGCCCGCCGTAGCGCGGATCGGTGAAATAGATGCGCCCCTTGGTATCGATGCACAAGTCGTTGGGCGCATTGAATCGCTTGCCCTGATACGCATCGACGATGACTTCGCGCTTGCCGGTTTTCAAATTCCACTTCGAGACGCAACGGCCGCCGTAGTCCGAGCCTTCGCAAGCGATCAGATCGCCGTTGGCGTCGCACCACAGTCCGTTGGCTTTGCCGCTGTCGGCGGCGAAGATCGACGTCTTGCCGGTAGCCGGATCGAACCGCACGATCATGCCCGGGTCGGTTCCGTTGGCAATATCGGTGAAATAAATGCTGCCGTCGGGCGCCACCGCCGGCCCCTCGGTCAATCCGCCGTTGAGCTTGGCGGTGCGCGTGTAGACTTTTTCCAGCTTCGCCCCCGCCGGCACGATCGGATTCTCGGCCGCCGGTGTGCGGGCACTATAAGCCGCCGACAGTATCACAGCCACCAGCACGACCGTCACAAGCGTACGCATCGGTTGATCTCCTAGGTAGTCGTTTGAAAGGGGCCGGGAGTCATTGTTGTACCGCATTGGCACGATGAATCACGTCCCGTTTGCTAGCTACTCTCCACCGGCACCTGCAGTGAAATGCACACGTCGACCAGCGACTGCCAGGTGGTGGCGTCCAGCTCGATGCCGTCGCGCAGCCGCCGGGCCTTGGTTTGCTCTTCGATTTCGCCGGGCATGAGAATCTGGCCGTCGGGAAAAACCTTCTCCGAGCTCTTCACCCACTCGACAAACGCTTTCACGTCCGCCGCAAATGCGTCGTGCTCGGCGAAGCGCTCGGGCTCCAGATAAATCGACAACATGCCGTTGGCCAGCCGGTCTTTCTTGGCCGGCGTGCTGGCGCCGCCACCGGTGAGCGAGCCGGCCAGCAGTTCCGTAATCACACCCAAGGCGTATCCCTTGTGTCCGGCCACCGACAGGATGGCGCCCGGCGGGTCGCCGTAAAATACCTTGGGATCCGTGGTCGGCTGGCCCTGCGAGTCGATGATGCAACCTGCGGGCACCGTCACACCCTTGTTAAAGGCCACGCGCAGCTTGCCTTCGGCGATCGTGCAACAGGACATGTCCATGATGATCGGCGAGCCTCCATCGACCGGCACGCCGGCCGCCACCGGATTGGCGCTCAGCCGCCGATTGATGCCTCCGAACGGCGCCACCAGAATGCCCGCGCCGCTGGTGTTCACGAAATGGATCGACATCAGTCCGGCCTCGGCAGCCATCATGGGCCAGTCGCCGATACGCCCCAGGTGCCCCGCATTGCGCAAGCCAATCACGCTCACGCCGTGCTTCCGGCACTTGTCGATGCCCAGGCGCGCCGCCTGCTCGCCGATCGACTGTCCGAAGCCGTAGTTGCCGTCGACCACCGCCAGCACTTCGTTTTCCAGCACGATTTCGATCTGCTGATTGGCCAGCACCTTGCCGTCGCGCAAAAACTGGATGTACGTGGGAATGCGAATCACGCCGTGCGAATCGTGCCCCACCAGGTTCGATTCGGTCAGATAGTGTCCGATCCGCGCGGCTTCCTCGGCCTGGCAGCCGGCGGCGGTGAAAATATCAGTCGTCAGTTTCTTCAGCCGGTCGTGCGGAATGATCATCGAGGTTCCTCAGGCGTGATACGGACAAACTTTTGCAAGGCGGGGCAGTCGGGCGGCACCATGCCCTGGTTGCCTCCGGCCGAAAACGTCACTTCGCTCACATACAAATCGCCGAAGCGATCGACCCACACGTCGTGTGGCGCAAAGAAATCGCCCGCCGCGCAGGGATCGTCGCCGCCGCCCCAACGTGCCTGCAACTCGCCGGCCCGATTGAAAATGCTCACGCGCCCGCCGGTCGGATTCCCCGGCGGCGGCGCGTTGCCCGGAAACATACCCGCGCGATAGCCCAACTCGGCCACGAACACGCGATCCGCCGCGTCGATGAACACCTCGCACGGCCGTGCAATATCGGTCCACTCCGCCAGATACTCGCCCGCAGGCGTAAAGAACTGAATGCGGCTGTTCTCCCGATCGGCGACCGCCACGGTGCCGTGCCGGTCGACGGCGATGCCGTGCGGCACGTGAAACTCTCCTGGCCCCGCGCCCGGCGCGCCCCACGATGAGATCAGCCGGCCATCCGGCGCGAAGCGATGCACCCGCGCGTTGCCATAACCGTCGGCAACGTAGATCTCGCCGCTGGGCGAAAGCGCCAAGTTCGTCGGCATGTTGAACGGTCCGGCCGATTGACGAATCGTGCGATAGTCGATCGTCGTGGCGCCGGTGTCGGAGCGCCGGCCAACTTCGCCCAGCGTGAGCAACAACTCACCCTCGGGCGTGAACTTGTACACGGCGTGACCAAAATCGTCGACGCAGTAAATCGCATCGTCCGGGCCGATGGTGATGCCGTGCGGCCGCACGAACACGTCCTCGCCCCACGAGCGCAGGAATCGCCCCTCGCGGTCGAAGACAATCACCGGATGCCCGCCCCGATTGAGCACCAGCGCGTTGCCCGCGGCGTCGGTGGCCACGCCCACCACGTCCAGGTAGCGCCAGCCGTCCGGCAGTTGTCCCCAACCCACCAGCGCGCGATAGCGCAAGTCGCCCTGGCCCACAATGACTTCCGCTTCGGCCGGCACTAATTGTTTACTCATCGCTGGCAGTCCCCTTTTTTCGGTGTCCGCGCGCAAAACAGTTTGTTGAAGCATGCCGTCGTGGCATTTTTCAACAGGCGCCAAGTGCGAAGCAAAGTCGATGGTTCATTCCAACGGCGCCACCGCGCCGCGCTCGTCCGGCGGCTCGGGCAGCAATAGCGCCACGCCGGCGGCCGGCAGGAACAGAAACCCCGCATATAACAGCGCCAGCCGAAAGTCGCCAACCTCGGCGAACAATCCGAAAAACACCGTCCCGGCGGCCGCGGCGATCCGCCCGAAGTTATAGCAAAATCCGGCGCCGGTGGTGCGCAACAGCGTGGGAAACAACGGCGGCATGTACATCGTAAACAACGCAAACAGCCCGCTGGCCGCCCCCAGCACCGCCAGCGGCAGCCACATCTCGTCGTGCGTGCGCGGCTTGTAGTACGTCGCCGTCATGGCCACGAAGTACAGCACGAACAGCATCGAGATCGCCAGCCGATAGCCGACCCGCCGCGCTAGCGCCGCTGCCAGAAAGTTGCCCACCACGCTCGAAACCATAATCACCAGCACGGCACGACCCACCAGCTCGGTGCGCTCGCCGTCGGTCCACGTCGCCACGTCGGGCAGGTAGCGCAGCGCCTGCGCGCTCCAGAACATGAACGCCCAATGCCCGCTCAACCCCAGCGAGCACACCAGCAGCGTCAGGATCGAAGTGCGCCGCACGTTGCCGCGGAACAACTCCCACACGCTGGGTTCCTGCCCGCCTTGGTCGCGCTTGGCCGCGTGCCACTCCTCGGTCTCCGGCACCGCGCGGCGGATCCACAAGGTCACCAGCGCCGGCAGCACGCCCACCAGAAACACATAACGATAAGGCAGCGCGGCCATTAATATCGCCGCCAACGACGCCAGCATGATGCCCACGTTGACCGCCGTTTGCAGCACGGCCGCCAGCCACGGGCGCCATTCCTTGGGCCAGGTTTCCGACAACAGCGCCGCTCCCACCGCCCACTCGCCGCCGATCCCCAACGCCGCCAGGAAGCGAAAGACGAGCAACTGCCACCACGTCTGGGCAAACGTCGACAGGCCCGTGAAGATCGCGTAGGTCAGAATCGTCAGCACCAGCGCCCGACTGCGTCCCAGTCGATCGCCGATCCGCCCGAAGAAAGCGCCCCCCAATGCCCAGCCAACCAGGAACGATGCCTGAATGATCGAACCGTACGTGCCGACCTGCGGGTCGTTGACGTCGGCCGCCAGCAACTCGGCCACGAACGGCAACGCCACCAGCGTATACAAGTGCATGTCCAGCCCGTCGAACAGCCACCCCAGCCAGGCGGCAATGCCCGAGCGCCACTGCGCGCCCGTGATGTCGCCAAGCCGCGTGATGTTCTGGGAATCCGAGACGGATGCTTGCATGGACGACGTGGGGGGATCTGGTAAGGTCCAACGAGCGCGCACGACCAGCCCGGCAAGATACACCGCGGCGTGGCGCGTTGCTAGCATCGCCAACGCATCGGCATGTCAAACGCGGGCAAGTGGGCAAGGCGTTGGGCCGCCGCGCGATCGATTCATTCCGCAGCCCTTACGTTGCCGAAAGCACTGCTAGGTTCGTCAAAAGGGAAAAACTCGCCCGCTGGCGGCCCGTTGAGGAATTCGACGGGCTGCAAGCCGTGCGGAGCTTTGCTTCGCACTTGGCGAGGTTGCAAAATGCCACGACGGCATTTTTCAACAGACTGCTACCGCCCGGGGGCAATCCTGCCATGCGTCGAAGTCTGCGACTATTGATCGTGAGCTTGCTGGTGGCCAACGTCGTCGGCTGCTGTTCGTCGCCGTATCGCCGCTGGCAGGACTACATCGGCTGGAACAATCCGTGTCCCGATGGCTTCAATGACTATCCGCCCGCGCCCAACACCACGCCCCCCGGCCCGACCACGCCGGCCGTGCTGCCGCCGCCACCCTCGGTGGAGTGATAATAGGCTGTAGGCTGTAGGCTGTAGGCTGTAGGCGAGGGGCGAGAGGCGGAAGCACGATGCGTCGCGCCGGTGCCATTCGGGCGAGTGACGCTCCTGAGCTGTGAGCCTCGCGGCCTAGCAGTCTGTTGAAGAATTCAACAGGCTGCGACATCGCATGGATGCGATGACAGAATAGCGACGTAAGTCGTTATTTTGCGCTTCCGTGCGAAGCTTTGCTTCGCACTTGGCGAGGTTGAAAAATGCCAGGACGGCATTTTTCAACAGGCTGCTAGCCCACGACGGCGAACCGTCCGTCCTGTTCGCGCACCAGGCCGTCGGCCACGGACTTCTCCAGGTGCGAATTCACTTCGTTGGTCGCCAGCGCCAGATGATAGCCGGGCAGCTTGGCCCAGATGGTGCGCGAAATCTCGTACACCGTTTGCGGTCCGCCGGCGCGCAGCACGTCGAGTATCTTCTGCTCGCGGTCCAAGTGATGCCCCTTCAACTCGGCCGCTCGTTCCGCCAGGTTCGAAAACGGCGGCCCGTGCCCCGGCAGCACGATCAGGTCGTCCGATTCGAGCGCCGCCACGCGGTCCAGCGAATCCAGAAAACGCTGCACCATGCCGGTGCGCCGCATCTCGCCGGCGCCGATGTTGGGAGAAATCGTCGGCAACACCGTGTCGCCGCTGAACAGATAGTTGCCGTATCGCAGGCAAATGCAACCTTGCGTATGGCCGGGCGTGTGAATCACTTCCAGCTTCTGGCCCGAGATCTCCAGCACGTCGCCGTCGCGCAGCCGCTCGGCCGGCGTCTCCTTGGCAAACCGCTTGCCGTGCCCGAGAAACTGCACCAGCTTCTCGATGGTTTCCGCCGGCGTGCGAAACTGTTCCAACCGGCGCCGCACCAGCGGCACGAAGTCGTCGTGCCTCGAGTCGAGCTCGGCCACGCCCTCCCAATCGTCCTCGTGAATGTAGACCGTCGCTCCGCTGCGATCGCGCACGTCGCGCGCCAGCCCGATGTGGTCGGCGTGCTTGTGCGTCAGCACCACTTGCCGCACCGCGTCGATCGACAGACCCAGCGCCGCCAGGCCGCTCTCCAGCGCCGCCAGTGCCTCGGGCGTGCCGATGCCGGTGTCGATCAGCGTCAACGGATCGCCGGCGATCACATAGATGTTCAATTCGCCCTCGAACATCGGGTTGGGAATCCCAATGTGGTGGACGGGGACTGCGCTGTTCGCTTTCACGCGATGGCTCACTTTCCAGTAAAGGCCGGGGCACGCTTCTCGAGAAAATGAGCCACCCCCTCTTTGAAATCCTCGCAGGCCAGGGCTCCCAGCATCTCTTCGTTGGCCACGTCGATCGACTCGCCCAGCGACTGCAGCAAGGCCTGGTACACCTGCCGCTTGATGATCCGCATCGAGCGCGGCGAGACGGCGTTGGCCAGTTCCACGGCATACTTGCGCACTTCACTCTCGAACGACTCTTGCGGAAACACGCGGCTCACCAAGCCGATGCGCAGCGCCTCGTCGGCCTCGACCAGCCGCGCCGAGTACAGCAAATCGAGCGCGTTGGCGATGCCCACGATCCGCGGCAGCATCCAGCTCATGCCGTATTCGGCGATCAGCCCGCGGCGCGAAAACGCCGTGCTGAACTTGGCCTTGTCCGAAGCGAAGCGAATGTCGCAGTACAGCGCGATCACCATGCCCAGTCCGGCCGCGGCTCCGTTGATCGCTCCCAGGATCGGCTTCTTGATGTCGAGCAGGTAGGAATAGGTCTTTCGAAAGTCGACCGGCGCCCCGTCGCGCTGGGGGCCGACGAACTTCGCGCGCAGTCGTTTTTCGATCTCGGCGAAGCCCCCCTGCTCGCTGGCCACGCTGTTCAGGCTGCCCATATCGGCCCCGGCGCAAAAGCCGCGCCCGGCGCCGGTGAGCACGATCACGCGCACGTTCTCGTCGCGCTCGGCCGAGGTCAGCGCTTCGAGCACTTCCTGCTCCATGGTCGCCGTCCAGGCGTTCAGCTTGTCGGGCCGGTTGAGCGCCAGAGTCGCCACCCGCTCGCGCACGTCGTAGATGATTTCTTGAAAGGCCATGGTCGGTTGCTCCTGCTTGTTTGGATCGATTCTGCGACGCGCGTCGATGGTCATTGCTTCAGCGTCAGGAATGCACGGTCGCAGATTGCCCGCGTTCGTGCTCGGCGATCAACTCGCGCTTGAGGATCTTGGCCGAAGGACCCTTGGGCAGCGGATCCTTGCGAATCTCCACCGTCCGCGGATACTTGAACGCCGCCAGCCGTTCCTTGCAGTAGGCTTGAATTTCCTCGGCCGTGGCCGTGGCCCCCGGCTTCAGATACACCACTGCCTTCACTTCCTCGCCCAACTCGTCGTGCTTCACGCCGAACACGGCCGCCTCGGCGATTGCCGGATGTTCGTACAACAGTTCCTCGATCTCGCGCGGATAGATGTTCAGGCCGCCGCGCAGGATCATGTCCTTTTTTCGGCTGACGATGTACAGATATCCGTCCTCGTCCAAATGGCCGATGTCGCCGGTCAGGAACCAGCCGTTTTTCATCACCTGCGCCGTGGCCTCGGGCTGCTTGTAATAGCCTTTCATCACGTTCACGCCGCGAATGGCGATCTCGCCGTCCTTGCCCGTCGGCAGGCGGTTCATGTCGTCGTCGAAGATTCCGATCTGGCAGCCCCAGATCGGCTTGCCGCACGAGCCCACGCGCGGCGTCACCGGGCTTTGGCTCCAGGTAGCCGTGGGCGAGGTCTCCGTCAACCCGTAGCCTTCGCGAATCGGCTGACCGTATTGGTCGGTCCACTGCTGCAGCGTCTCGACCGGAATCGGCGCGCCCCCGGTGGCGCACATCCGCAGCGAGCTTAGATCGTATTGCTTGCGCTCGGGATGGTGCAGCATGGTCAGGTACATCGTCGGCACGGCCGCGAAATGCGTGACGCGATCGCGCTCGATCATCTCCATGGCTTTGGCCGCGTCGAACCGCACCATCAACGTCAGCGTGCTCCCCATGGCCAGCACGGTGTTCATCACGCACGACTGGCCATAACTGTGAAACAACGGCAGCACGGCCATCCGCACCTCGTCCTCGCGCCACGTCTCGTCGCTCAATTGCGGCAACATGCGGCACTGATAGAACAAATTGAAGTGCGAAAGCTCCGCGCCCTTGGGCTTGCCGGTGGTGCCGCTGGTGTAACCGATCACGGCCGTGTCGTCCGGCGAAGTGGCTACCGTCTCGAAGACCTCGCTGCCCCGTGCAACCAGGTCGTCGAACGCGTGAACGCCCGCCTCGCCCAGGTGGGGAGCCTTGCTCGGATAATCCACCAGGATCAAGTGCCGGCAGGTGTCCACGTTGCGAAACGCCTCGAGCGCTTCGGCAAGGTACTCGGTGCAGGCGATGATGCCAATCGCTTCGCTGTCTTCCAGCAGGAACTCAAGTTCGCGCTGCTTGTAAAGAATGTTAACCGGCACCACCACGCCGCCCGTTTTCAGGATGCCGAAGTAGGCCAGCACGAATTCCGGAACGTTGGGCAGCATGAGCAGCATCTTCTGCCCCTGGTGCAGCCCCAGCTTCGCCAGCGAGCTGGCCACGCGATTGGTCAACGTTTCCACCTCGGCATACGTCAGCTTGCGATCATCGGCGATCACGGCGGTTCGCTCGGGAATTCGCTCGGCGTTTTCACTGAGCACAAAGGCTAGATTCAGCATGGGACGCGTCTCCTCGAACTTGCCTGGGCCGTGAGTAGTCTCGATACGATTCCGCTACGCACTAACTTGACTAACGATGCCAGATGTGAGCTGTGCCACGGGTGGCGCCAGCCACCCGTGCTTCCCTCCGCTACACCAACCTCCAAGCACTGGTGGCTACCGCCACCAGTGCCGTACTGTTCAGCCGTTGGTGCCAAGCAACCACAACTGTGCCACGGGTGGCGCCAGCCACTCGTGCTTCCCTCCGCTACACCAAACTACAAGCACTGGTGGCTACCGCCAGTGGCACGAAGCACCAGGCGCAGCATCGAAGCGGCCTCAGCATCCCCCTGCGGGACGAAACGGCCGAAAACAAAAATCGCACCCTCGCGCCCTGTCCGTCTCTTTTCAGGCCGCAGGCGACGGTGTACATTCTACCGAACGGACGGTAGGGAGCAACAGGGTGTTGGATTCGCAAGCCCGTAGCTGGATTCGCAAGAATTCAGCACCCTTGGATTGGAAGTCGTGCGACTTCAGCGACCGTCATTTTTCGCCGCCATTTTCGCGCATCGCGGCCGACCCTTCCGGTCGCCGCGGTGTCGCAGCCATTGCCGCTATACCGGGAGTCATGACCGATGAGAGAAGCCGTTGTCGTAGCCCATTCGCGCACGCCGCTGGCCAAGAGCTTTCGCGGCTCGTTCAACTTGACGCGGCCCGACGACCTGGCCGCCCATTGCATCACCGACGTGCTCAAAAAAGTGCCCCAACTCGACGTCAAGGAAATCGAAGACTGCTATCTGGGTTGCGCCAATCCCGAAGGAACGCAGGGGTGGAACGTCGCGCGCATTGCCGCGATGCAAGCCGGCCTGCCCACCAGCGTGGCGGGGGCCACCATCAATCGCTTCTGCTCGTCCGGCTTGCAGGCCGTCGTGCTGGCCGCGCATCAAATCATCCAGCAAGGCGTCGACGCCATCCTGGCCGGCGGCGTGGAAAGCATCACCGCCATCTCCGGTCGCCGCAGTGACCCCAATCCCGTACTGAAGGAAAAGATGCCCGGGCTGTACATGGTGATGGGCGACACGGCCGAAGTCGTCGCCAAGCGCTACAGCATCAGCCGCGAGGCGCAAGACGAGTACTCGCTCGGCAGCCAGCAGCGCACCGCCCGCGCCCAGGTCGAAGGACTGCTCGACGAAGAGATCGCCCCCATGAAAGTCACGCGCGGCATCGTGGACAAGAAAACCGGAGAAGTCGTAGGCAAGGAGGAGCACACCATTACCAAGGACGAGTGCAACCGCCCCGACACCACGCTCGAAGGTCTGCTCAAGCTGAAGCCCTACTTCGATCCCGACAGCGGCCAAGGCAGCGTCACCGCCGGCAACGCCTCGCAAATGTCGGACGGCGCCAGCGCCTGCGTGATCATGTCGCGCCAGCGCGCCGAGCAACTCGGAATCAAGCCCAAGCTCATCTTCCGCGGCTTCCAGGTCGCCGGCTGCGAGCCCGACGAGATGGGCATCGGCCCGGTGTTCGCCGTGCCCAAGCTACTGCAACGCGCCGGGCTGAAAATGGAAGACGTCGACCTGTGGGAGCTCAACGAGGCGTTCGCCGTGCAGGTGCTCTATTGCCGCGACAAGCTGGGCATCGACCCGTCAAAGCTCAACGTCAATGGCGGCTCGATTGCCATCGGCCATCCGTTCGGCATGACAGGTTCGCGCATGGTCGGCACCATCGCCAACGAAATGCTCCGCCGCAAAGCGCGCTACGGCGTGGTCACCATGTGCATCGGCGGCGGCCAAGGCGCAGCCGGATTGTTCGAGGCGTGTTTGTAGTGAAATCCGTTGCATCCATGAATGCCGTGCAAAGCAACCGCCAGACCCGCCCGAAGCGCGAGCGTGGGAACCGGCAAATGGGTTTTCCCATGCGCGATTCTCGCTGGCGCTTCGGAGTAGGATTCGCACTGTCGTGTGCGATTCTAGTCGTACTTGTCGCCGGCCACGTGACTTTCGCCGACGAACCGAAAACCGTAGGAGATCACACGATGAAAGTTCTCCGCACGCCCGAGGAACGTTTCGCCGGCCTGGCGGACTTTCCCTACGAACCGCGCTACGTCGACGTCGATGACCAGTTGCGCATGGCGTACGTCGAGAGCGGCCAGGGGGACGAAGTGTTCCTCTGTCTGCACGGCGAACCGTCGTGGAGCTATCTGTATCGCAAGATGATTCCCACGCTGGCCGAGCACGGCCGCGTGGTGGCGCCCGACCTGATCGGCTTCGGCCGCTCCGACAAACCGGCCCAGCGCGCCGATTACACGTTCGACATGCACCACGACGCACTGGTGTCGTTCATCGAGAAGCTCGATCTGAAGAATATCACGCTGGTCTGCCAGGACTGGGGCGGCCTGCTGGGATTGCCCATTGCCACGGAAATGCCCGACCGTTTCGCGCGGCTGGTCATCATGAATACCGGCCTGCCGATCAACGGCAAACCGCTGAGCCCCGGCTTCATGGCCTGGCGCGCGTTCTCGCAGCGCAGCGACGACATGGACGTTGCCCGCATTCTGCAAGGGGCCACGGTGAGCGACCTCTCGGACGACGTCTTGGCCGCGTACGCGGCGCCGTTTCCCGACAAGACGTACAAGGCCGGCGCACTGGAGTTCCCGCTGCTGGTGCCCATCGATGAAGAATCCCCTGCGCTACCCTCGATGCGCAAAGCGGCCGAAGTGTTCAAGACCTGGAGCAAACCGGTGCTGGTCATGTTCTCCGACAAGGATCCGGTGACCTCCGGCGGCGATCGCTTTTTCCGCGCCTTGATCCCCACGGCCAAAGACGAGCCGGAAATCACCATCCACGGCGGCGGCCATTTCCTGCAGGAAGACAAGGGCGAGGAAATCGCCGGCCACATCGTCGAGTTTGCCAAGCGCCGCCCATTAAGAAACTAACGCGAAACGCGCCCGCGCCAAGTTAGCCCCGGTCGATGACCGGAGTCTAAACCAACGAACCAAATTTCCATACAATCGACAACCGCCAACACGCCACCACACGCTCAACACACGAACACGAGGACGCCAACCATGAGCGATTTAGTTACTCTCACCAAAGACGGTGACATCGCGGTCATCACCATCAACAACCCGCCGGTGAACGCCTTGAGTCCCGGCGTGCCCGAGGGCATCAAGGACTCGGTCATTGCCGCCGAAAAGGACGACTCGGTCAGAGCCATTGTGCTCATCGGCGGCGGCCGCACGTTCATCGCCGGCGCCGATATCAAGGAATTCGGCAAGATGACCTCCGGCGCCAAGGATCGCGGCCCCGGCATCAACCCGATTCTCGACGTCGTCGAGAATTGCAAAAAGCCGATCGTGGCCGCCATCCACGGCACGGCCTTCGGCGGCGGATTGGAAACCGCCATGGCCTGCCACTATCGCGTGGCAGTGCCCAACGCCCTGGTCGGCCAGCCCGAGTGCAAGCTGGGCATCATTCCCGGCGCGGGCGGCACGCA
>JBGSYQ010000283.1:0-2747 GCA_041750795.1 Pirellulales bacterium
TGGCCATTTTTTTGCGTTACAAGAACCGGCCACGGCCCCTAGGAACGGGACCACGGCGCACAAAACTTTTTTAGACGTGTTTCGCCCAGGCACCGCTGCGCGCAAGCGCAGCGGTGCCCTTTTTTTGTACCCACCAGCACCGAAATCCCACCAACCCACCAAAAACCCCAGCCAGAACGATGATTTCCAACAGCCCGCTTTTTGATGACCAACTCGCCGATGCCCGATTTTCTCTCCTCCCGCCTCCAGCCTCCAGCCTGCAGCCTGCTCACCAAATCCAGTCCGTCGCGTCGTCGTGTTCAATCGCTTTCAAGTTTTACCTCCGCCGTCCGTGTCCTCGGCGCCCTCGACGGCCACCCTCCAAAATCCAAAATCGAAGATCCAAAGTCCCCCTCCTCCGCCGGCCAACTCCCGCGAAAATCCTGCGCGGGGCGAAACTTTGCCTGTTCTGCGGGGGTAAAAGTGCTAGCGCGGGGAGTTGGCATGCGGGGCATGCTGAGTTTGACCCGCACCGGGCGGTTCAATAGAGTAGGAAACAGCGAAGCAAACAGCGACGATCCGCCGACGGCGCAGCTTTCGCCGATCCATGCCCGCCCCGTTTCACCCCCCTCGTGTGACCAGTTTCTCGTGCCCGCGCGGCCATCGAACGTCTTTTTCTTAACAAGGGGTCCTTTGTCGATGAAACGCACGCTTCTGTTGCTGGTGGGTTTTGCGGTCGCCGTGCAATCCGTTTCGGCCGCCGAGTCTGAAAGTCCGCTGGGGCGCACGGTCGATAACTTCACGCTCGAAGATTTCCGCGGCACCAAACATTCACTGGCAGACTTTGCCCAGAGCAAGGCCGTGGTGGTGGTTTTTCTGGGAACCGAGTGCCCGCTGGCCCGCCTTTATGGTCCGCGGCTGGCCGAGCTGGCGGCCGAGTATGGCGAGCGGGGCGTGACGTTCCTGGGCATCGACGCCAACCGCCAGGATGCGCTGAGCGAGATTGCCGCCTACGCGCGCGACGCCGGCATCAAGTTCCCCATCCTCAAGGACACCGGCAACGTCGTGGCCGACCAGATGGGCGCCGTCCGCACTCCGGAAGCGTACGTGCTCGATTCGAATCGCGTCGTCCGCTACTGGGGGCGCATCGATGACAAGTCCGGCGTCGGCTACATTCGCGACAAGACCGAACACCGCTACCTGGCCGATGCGCTCGACCAGCTATTGGCCAGCGAGGCGATCGAAACGCCGTCGACCGAGTCGGTCGGCTGCTACATCGGCCGCATGCGCACGCCCGACGCCGACGCGAAGGTCACCTACAGCGACCAAATCGCGCGCATCCTGCAGGATCGCTGCGTCGAGTGCCATCGCCCCGGCGAGATCGGCCCGTTTGCCATGACCGACTATTCGGAAGTGGCCGGCTGGGCCGAGACGATCGCCGAAGTCGTGCGCGACAAGCGAATGCCTCCCTGGCACGCCGAACCGGGCGCCGGCCACTTTCGCAACGATCGCAGCATGCCCGAGGCCGAGAAGGAACTGATCTACCAGTGGGCCGCGGCCGGCGCACCCGAAGGCGACCCGGCCGATTTGCCGCCGCCGCGCGAGTACGTGCAAGGCTGGACCTTGCCGCAAGAGCCCGAAGTGGTGCTCAACATCCAAGAGGAGCCGTACAAGGTCCCCGCCGACGGCGTGGTCGACTATCAATACTTCGTGCTGGATCCTAAGTTCACCGAGGACAAGTGGGTCAAGGCCAGCCAGATCCTTCCCGGCAGCGCCCCGGTGGTCCACCACGTGCTGTGCTTTGTGCAGCCGCCCGGCGACAACCGCCGCCCGTTCGACGAGAACGGCCTTGGCTTCCTGGGCGCCTACGTGCCCGGCTTCCGCGCCACGCCGTTTCCCGATGGCATGGCCAAGCACGTGCCGGCCGGCTCCAAGCTGATCTTCCAAATGCACTACACGCCCGTGGGCAAGGACATGGAAGACCTGAGCAAAATCGGCTTCGTGTTCGCCAGGCCGGAAGAGTTGACGCACATGGTGCAAACCGTGTCGACCGGCAACCGCGGGCTGGCCATTCCGCCGTACGAATCCAACTATCGGCGCGAGGCGTTGATGACCGCCTATAAGCACGACCTGATGATATTGTCCTACGCGCCACACATGCACGTGCGCGGCAAATCGTTCCTCTACGAAGCGATCCACCCGGACGGCACCAAGGAAACGCTGCTCGACGTGCCGCGCTACGACTTCAACTGGCAAACCAATTACGAGCTGGCAGAGCCGAAGATCCTGCCCCCCGGCACGCGCGTACACTGCGTGGCTCATTGGGACAACTCGGAGGAAAACCTCTCCAATCCCGATCCCAGCCAGACGGTCTATTGGGGCGATCAGACGTTCGAGGAGATGATGCTGGGATTCTTCGACGTCGCGGTGCCCATCGACCGCGAAAAACTGCTGGCCGACGGCACCGTGCCCAAGCTCGAACCCAATTCGTCGCTGGAGGACCGGGCCCGCGAGCTCATCGCCAACTTCGACCGCGACGGCGATAACATGCTGAAAAAGGAAGAACTGCCCGAACGGTTCCAGGTGGCCTTCGGCCTGCTCGACGCCAACCGCGACGGGCTGATCGACGTCACCGAGGCCGTCACGTTCATCAAGATGCAAGGCGGCGGCGGTCGCGGCGGATTCGGCGGCGGTGGCCGTGGTCGCGGCGGATTCGGCGGCGGCGATCGTGGTGAACGCGGCGAACGTGGCGAACGCGGGCGAGAGCG
>JBGSYQ010000284.1:0-7394 GCA_041750795.1 Pirellulales bacterium
CGCGGCGCCCAGATCGACGGCGAACGCCGCGGAGGCGGTCCGCGCGTCGACCACACCCACCTCGCTTTCGGGCGGCAATTGCGTCAGCAGCCAATCGCCCATCTCTTGCGCCGCCTCGAGCCGGGTCTGGTTCTGCTGGCGATACTGCATGCGCGGATGCGTGTCGAACACCAGCGCCGCGGCCACCGGCGCTTCCTGGTCGAGCACCCCGGAGCTGACGATGCTCGGCCGCGCCAGCGCCAGCGCCAACAAGCCCAGCAGCGCGCAGCGCAGCGCCAACAGCAGCCAATGCCGCAATTGCACGTTGCGCCGATTGGCGTGCTGCCGCTGCTTGATGAAACGCAGCGCGGGAAATTCCAGGTGCTTGGGCTGCTGCCGCATGACCAGGTGCAGCACGATCGGCACCGCGATCGCCAGCGCTCCGCCCAGAAAGGCCACGTGCAAGAACGTCATGGGAAAAACCGTCCCGGTGAGCCGGACCTCAGTATCGCGCTTTGCGGTTGACCAGGTATTCCGTCAATGCGCGGTCGAATTGCATGCTGGTATCGATTTGCACGTAGTCCACGCCGATCTGAAAGCACTCGCGCCGATACGCGTCGCAGAACTCCTTGACCCCGGCCAGGTAATCGGCGCGAAAGCTGCCCGCGTCGACCATCAGCTTCTCGTGCGTCTCGGGTTCCTCGAACTCGATGTTGCCGTCGAACGGAAAGCGCACTTCGGCTTCATCCAGAATGTGGAACAAGATGACGTCGTGCCCGCCGTGCCGCAGGCGGCGCAACGCGCTGACCACCGGCTCGGGCTCGGCAAACAGGTCGGTAAACAGCATCACCAGGCTGCGATGCCGCAGCATGGCCGCGATCTGCACCAGGCTCTTGGCAATGTCGGTCTGGCCCGCGGGCTTCAGGTTGGCCAACAGCGACAGCACGTTGCCCAACTGCGTGCGCTTGGAACGCGGCGGCAAGCTCTGGCGAATCTTTTCGTCGAAGGTGATCAGCCCCACCGGATCCTGCTGGTGGATCATCAGGTAACACAGCGCCGCGGCCAGGCAGATGGCATAGTCGAACTTGGTCAGCTCCTGCCGATAGGTGTAGGCCATCGAACGGCTGAGGTCCATCACCAGGTAGCCGGTGATGTTGGTCTCGGCCTCGAACTTCTTGACGTAGTACTTGTCGGTCTTGGCATAGACCAGCCAGTCGATGTCCTGCGGGTTGTCGCCGGTGGTGTACTTGCGATGCTCGCTGAACTCGACCGAGAAACCGTGATATGGACTGGCGTGCAAGCCCTGCAAAAACCCCTTCACGATAAACTGCGCGCGCAAATCCAGCCGCGCGATCTGGCGAATCACCTCCGGCTTGAGATACTGCTCGACGGCTGGCATGGAGTGTTACCGTGAAGAATCGACAACCAAGCGCACCGTTCGCGCGCTCAGTTTGCGCGAACCGATCGCGGTTCGGCTCTGTTCATTCTACGAAGCGGTCGCGTTGCCGTTCAGTGGAATTACCCAGTGGGGCAGGCCAGTGGAGATTGTCACAAAGCCGACCCCCAGCGCCAAAGCCGCGCACCAAGACACGCCATTGCGTGAGGTCCACCAGCCTCCAGCCTCCGGCCTCCAGCCTCTTCCTCCCGCCTGCCCTCACGCAAACTTGGGGATCTCCGGCGTCGGGATCTCGCGCAGCAGGCGCTCGATGACGTCTTCGGTTGAGAGCCCCTCGGCCTGGGCCTGGAAGTTGGTGCTGACGCGGTGCCGCAGCACGGGGATGGCCACTTTGCGAATGTCGTCGATGGCCACCGAAAAGCGCCCCTCCATGGCCGCCAGCGCCTTGCCGCCGTGAATGAGAAACTGCCCGGCACGGGGACCGGCGCCCCAATCGACCAGCTCGCGCACGAACTCGGGGGCCACGTCGCTCTTGGGACGCGTCGAGCGCACCAACTGCGACACGTACTTGATGATGTAC
Organism: Pirellulales bacterium; assembly: GCA_041750795.1. GTDB lineage: Bacteria > Planctomycetota > Planctomycetia > Pirellulales > PALSA-1355 > JTS-RE94. The sequence continues at coordinate 1,956 of JBGSYQ010000284.1, forward strand.
TCGCTGACCGCCACCGATCCGACCAGCTTTTGCAAGTTGAGGATCGCCTTGCCGGAAAGCACTTTGCGCACCTCCGGCTTTTCGTTGCGGGTGGTGGCCGCCAGGATCAATTCCTCCTCGGCCGCGCTGGGATAATCCACCTTGATGTTGAACATGAAGCGATCCAACTGCGCCTCGGGCAAGGGATAAGTGCCCTCCTGCTCGATGGGGTTTTGCGTGGCGATGGTGAAGAACGGCTCGGGCAGCGGATAGGTCGTCTGGCCCACGGTCACTTCGCGCTCTTGCATGGCCTGCAGCAGGGCCGCCTGGGTCTTGGGCGGCGTGCGGTTGATCTCGTCGGCCAGCAGAATGTTCGTGAAGACCGGCCCCTCGACGAAGCGGAACGTCCGCCGCCCGTGCTCGTCCTCGTCCAGCACGTTGGTGCCGGTGATGTCCGAGGGCATCAGGTCCGGCGTGAACTGGATGCGCTTGAAGCCAATGTCGAGAATGCGCGCCAGCGTGCTGACCATCAGCGTTTTGGCCAGCCCGGGCACGCCCACCAGCAGGCAATGGCCGCGGGTAAAGATGGCGGCGAAGATCTGCTCGATGACTTCGTCCTGGCCGATGATGACCTTTTGCAACTCTTCCTGCATGAGGCGCCGATGCTGGCTGAACTCTTGCAGAACGTCGCCGAGACTGCGGGGCTTGGTGGCCAAACGCGAAGTCCTTAAGTGCGTTGACTCGAATCGGGCCACGGCATGGCCGTTGGCGCCGGCATAAAACCGCCCTCAGGCACACGCCACCGTCGGCGCACGTCTCGACGAGCGGACTGTCATTCTATCGGCCGATGCACGCGCGGGCAACGCACAGCCGCTTGCGTTGCCTGCCTAAGCCGGCTGCCCTAAGATGGTTGTGTCGACAGTGATGGATCAAGCGCAGTCATGCGCCTCTCGAAGTCAGGGCGACGTCGCCATGCGAACCAAGACGATGCTGCTGTCCGTGGCGCTGGTTCTCGGCACTGTCCCCACGGTCGCCGAGGCCGATATCGCGCCCGAGCAAGTGCGCGCCAGCATCGACCGCGCCATCGCCTATCTGCAGCGGCAGCAGAATGCCGATGGCTCCTGGCCCGATCAGCCGGCCTACACCGGCGGCACCTCCGCGTTGGTGACGTTGGCCCTGTTAAATGCCGGCGTGCCGCCGAACGACGAATCGATGCAGCGGGCGCTGGGCTACATGCGCGGAGTGTCGACCACGCAAACCTATGTCGTGGCGCTGCAGACCATGGTGTTTTGCGCGGGCGAGCCGAAGAAAGACCTGCTCCGCATTCGCCAGAACGTGGCCTGGTTCGAGAACACCCAGGTCAAAAGCGGCGATCGGCGCGGCGCCTGGTCGTATCCGTCCGGACCGGCCGGCGGCGGCGGCGACCCGTCGAACAGTCAGTTCGCCCTGTTGGCTCTCTACGAGGCCGAACGCGTCGGCATCAAGGTCCGCGAGCAAACGTGGCGCCTGGCTCTGCAATACTGGCAGCGGTTGCAACTGCCCGACGGCTCGTGGCGCTACTCCGTCGCCCAGGCCTCCAGCGGCAGCATGACCTGCGCCGGCATCGCCTCGATGATCATCGCCTCCGGCGAGTTGAGCGCCGGCGACGCGCGCGTGGTCGACGGCGTCGTGCAATGCTGCGGCGAACAGAGCGCCAACGACTCGGTCGAACGCGGGCTGGCCTGGCTGGAACGCAACTTCTCCGTTCACACCAATCCCAGCGGCGCCGGACGCGGCGCCACGCAAGGCAGTTGGCTGCTGTACTACCTGTACGGCCTGGAACGCGCGGGGCGCATGACCGCGCGGCGCTTCATCGGCCAGCACGACTGGTATCGCGAAGGGGCCGACATGCTGGTGCGCAACCAGGACAACCTTTCCGGCTATTGGAAAGGCACCGGTCCGCACGAAACAAATCCACTCATCGGCACCAGCTTCTCGCTGTTGTTTCTGGCCAAGGGGCGGCGCCCCGTGCTGGTGGCCAAGGCGAAGCACGGACCGGGCGACGATTGGAACCATCACCGCAGCGATCTGGCCAACCTGACCAGCTATGTCGAGCGCCAATGGGAACGCGACCTGACCTGGCAGGTGCTCGACGCACAAGCGGCCTCGGTCGAAGACATGCTGCAATCGCCCGTGCTGTTCATCAGCGGCAAGGACATGCCGCAATTCAGCGACGAGCAAAAAAAGCGTCTGCGCGACTACATCGACCGCGGCGGCTTCATCTTTGCCGAGGCCTGCTGCGGCGGCCTGTTCGAAGACGGCTTTCGCGCTCTGATGGACGACGTGTTTCCCGAGCCCGAGTACGAGTTGCGCTTGCTGCCGCCCGAGCATCCAATCTGGCGCGCGGAGCAACCGGTCGATCCGCGCTACGTGCGTCCGCTGTGGGGCGTCGACATCGGCTGCCGCACCAGCGTGGTGTTCTGCCCGGCCGATTTGTCGTGCTATTGGGAGTTGGCGCGGCCCGGGCGCGAGGATCGCCTGCCCTTGAAAGTGCGCGAAGAAATCGAAGCCTGCCGCGCCATCGGCATCAACGTGCTCGCCTATGCCACCAATCGCGAGCTAAAGTACAAGTTCGATTTCTTCACCACGGCCCAGGCCGACACGCCGAAGGATGATTTCGAGCGCGGCAAGCTGTACGCGGCCCGGCTGCTCCATCCGGGCGGGTGCAACGCGGCACCGGGCGCACTGGCCAACCTGTTGCAAACCGCCGGCGAAAAGCTGCAACTGCGCGTCGACACCCAGCCGCGCGAGCTGGCGATCACCGATCCTCAACTGTTCCGCTATCACCTGGTGTTCATGCACGGCCGGAACGATTTTCGCCTCACACCCGCCGAGCGCAAGCAGTTGCGGGCTTATCTCGATCGCGGCGGCATGGTGTTCGCCGACGCAATCTGTTCGAGCCGCGAGTTCAGCGAAGCCTTTACGCGCGAGATGGCCGCGATTTTTCCCGAGCAACCGCTGGCACGAATTCCCGTCAAGGATTCGCTGTTTACCACGACCTATGGCGGCGACGATCTGTCGCAGGTCGAGCGGCGCGAGCCGCAGCGCGGCGCGGCCGACGGGCCGTTGCGCTCGCAGGTCAGCCAGGTCGAGCCGTACCTGGAAGGCATCAAGCTGGGCGATCGCTGGGCCGTGATCTTTTCGCCGTACGACCTGAGCTGCGCGCTGGAGAACCACGAATCGCTCGAGTGCGCCGGCTACACAAGAAAAGACGCCGCCCGCATTGGGCTGAGCGTGCTGCTATACTCGCTGTTTCAATAGCGGCCTCCAACGTTTCATAGTCGACACACCACGGTTCCTGCGGTGACTGGCGAGCCTGTCAACAGTCCGAGCCCCGACAAGTCGTTTCGTGCGCAGGGACCGCCGCGCTGGGCACTGTTGTTATTGTTGTGCGCAGCGATCGTAGTGCGTGGGCGTGTCCACCAGACGCTGTTCGTGGGTGGATTGTGGGACGATCCCGATGGCTACGCCGAAGTGGCAAGTCATCTGGTTCGTAATCAGACGTTCGGCATGAGCGTCTACGGGAACAGCCCCTCGCCGACGGCGGCTCGCGCACCATTGTACCCATTGCTGTTGGCCGTCGTCCGTTATCCGAGCGATCGCGTTACAAGTTCACTCGCGTACGGCGCCGTTCACTTGATCCTGGCAACCGGCACCGTCGTTGCCGTTTGGTGGTTGGCTCGCCTGTGGTCGCTCGGCCCGTGGGCGGCGTTGTTGGCGTGCGTGCTGGTCGGAATCAATCCGATTCTGTTGCGGTACTCCGCGCAGATCATGACGGAGACCTTGGCCGCATTTCTGGCCGCGTGGACGTTGGTGGCCATCACGCGGTTCGCGCAAGAAGCATCTTACCTGCGCGCGCTGCTGGCGGGAGCACTGGCCGGGTTGTGCATCTTGTGCCGCCCCGAGTTTCTGGCATGGACCGTTGGCGTGATTGCTTGCTTTCCGTTCCTGGCGGCAGGTCCGTGTCGTTTGCGGCGGCTGGCGGTGTACGTCGTCACAGCAGCCGCGGTCATTGCTCCCTGGGCGGTTCGCAACGCGCGCGAGTTCGGTGCGCCGATCGTCACCACCACGCACGGCGGCATTACACTTCTGTTGGCCAACAATCCGAGCTTCTACGAATACCTGCGCAGCGCGCCCTGGGGCGCGACGTGGGATGGCCGCGCGATCAACCAGCGTTACGCTCAATTGCGCCAGGCACATTCCCAGGATCTATTCACGCCGGGTAGGAGTTGGCCCGTCGGCCGCAAGGTCGACGAAGTCGCCGTCGATCGCGAAGCCTATCGCGAAGCCTTCCAAAACATCCGCGCCGAGCCTGCCATGTTCGCGTACTCCTGTCTCGTGCGCGTCGGCCGGTTGTGGGCGGTGCTGCCGCACGCCACCAGCGATCACGAGTCTCCATCGCGCCGCGGCATGCGCTACGCCGTGGGAATCTTTTACGCCTTCGAGTTGGCGCTGGCACTCGTGGGCGCGTGGTTCCTGGGTCGAAAACTCCTCACCACGCCCTGGATTTGGGGCACGCTATTGCTCGGTTCCTACACGCTCGTACACGCCTTTTACTGGACCGACATGCGGATGCGCGCACCGCTGGTACCCGTGGTAGCACTGCTGGTCGCCCTGGCGGTCGTGCGGCTAGCGGCTCCACGACGCGGCGCAACGCCTTTGCCAGCCGAAGCTTAGACACCCTCGCTCGGCGCCCAAGCTGCCTTGACCTTTTTGGCAGCCAAGCCCTATAATCCCGCCCCTCACGTCGAGGCGTAAAAACTTTCGTCACTTCGTTTTGCGATTGTTCGGCGGACCCGTTCGGGACGTTCTTCCGCCGGTCACATGTCAGGGATGATCATCTGCTAACCGCCCGGGTGTTTCAACTCGCGACCGTTGGTATGCGCGCGCTACGTTCGCCGCGCGCGCCGGCTCGCTGCGCGCGCACCGGATGGCTTCTGCTGCTAACCACCTGCCTGTCGGCCAACTTCGCCAGCTTGGCGCAGGCGCAGATTCAACTTCCCGCCAGCAATCCATCCGAACGCATCGTGGTGGCGGCCGACTCGGCCAGCCACTGGACCGAAGGCGCCTACGACGTCTACCTGCTGCAAGGTAACTGCCTGATCAATCAAGGCTTAACGTACGCAAGAGCGCGCGAAGCCGTCGTCTGGATTCAGCAAGGCGGCCCCGGCGGCGAACCGCCTCACAAGGCGATCGTCTATCTCGAAGGGGACGTGTCGATCAACTATCAGCAGGCCGAAGCGCAAACCAAAGCCGCCGGCGCCGCCACGCTGGCGGACAAGACCTGGTTCGGCCGCTTCTTTTCCGTGCGACCCATCGACGTACGACCCGCCAAAATGCAGCCGCCGCCGGCAGCACGGCCCGCGGTCTACGAGCATGCCGCGGCCATGATGGCGGCGCCGTCCGATCGCGTGCAGCCGG
>JBGSYQ010000285.1:0-6371 GCA_041750795.1 Pirellulales bacterium
GGACGCCGCGATCGCCATGAATCGCCGCTCGCTCGAGCTCGATCCGCACGATGCCGGCGGACACGGCAACCTGATCTACGCGATGCTGGCTCGCGAGGGCGTGCCGCCGGAGACCGTTTTCGCGGAACACTGTGGTTGGGCCCGGCAGCACGCCGATGGGCTGTTGCCCGCGGCGCCCCGCTTTGCGAATGCGCGTCAACCAGAGCGGCGTCTGCGCATCGGCTATGTGTCGGCGCATTTCCGCGCGCATGCCGTGGCGTTCTTCAGCGAACCGATGATCGCCGCCCACGATCATGCCGGCTTCGAGATCTATGCCTATAGCGACGTGCGGCGGGCCGACGCGACGACCGAGCGGTTTCGCGCCGCGGTCGATCATTGGTGCGACGTGTCCGGTATGTCCGACCAGGCGCTTGCAGAGCGGGTTCGCAACGACCAGATCGACGTCCTGGTCGATCTGGCGGGTCACATCGGCCCCAACCGTTTGCTCGCGTTTGCGCGCAAACCCGCTCCCATCCAGGTAACGTACCTGGGGTACCAGAGCACGACGGGCATGCAGGCCATGGACTATCGCCTCACCGACGAACACGCGGATCCGTCCGGGCAGACCGATCGCTACCACACCGAGCAACTGGTGCGGTTGCCGCGAGCCTTTTTTTGTTATGCCGCGCCGGCCGAGGCGCCCCCGGTGAACGAGTTGCCGGTGCTGGGTGCGGGGCGATTCACGTTCGCCTCGCTCAACCAACTGATCAAGCTGCGCCCACCGGTATGGGAAGCCTGGTGCCGCATCCTGGCGGCCGTTCCCGACGCGCGGCTGTTGGTGCTGGCTTACCCCGCGCCGCAATGGGAGCGCAGCATGCGCCAAACGTTCGAGCGGGCAGGCATCGATCCCGATCGCGTGACGCGCGTCGATCGCCGGCCGCGCCTTGAATATCTGCGCTTGCACCACGAAATCGACCTGGCGCTGGACTCCTTTCCTTTCAACGGCCATACGACGGTTTGCGACGCGCTGTGGATGGGCGTGCCATCGATTATGATGGAAGGGGAGAGCTACGCCTCTCGGTTCGGCGGCAGCGCGCTTGAGAACCTGGGCCTGCAGGAGTTGATTGCCCGCACGCCCGAGCAATACGTGGATATCGCCGTGTCGTGGGCCCGGCAGAGGCAACGGTTGGCCGAGCTGCGGCTGTCGTTGCGAGATCGCATGCAGCAGTCGGCGCTGTTGGACGCGCAGGGCTTTACGCGTAACCTGGAGGCGGCGTACCGCCGGATGTGGCGTCGGTGGTGTCAAACCGCCTGACGCGCCGCCCGCTGGTATCGCACGGGGTACATGCCCGCCGTCGGATCGCCGACGGCGCACGCGATCAGTCCCGACAGTCATCAATTCATTGGCGGAGTACTCGATGTCGACGATTACCGACGCGTTGCAAGCCGGGCTGGAGCACCATCGCGCGGGACGGCTGCACGAGGCCGAGCAGTTGTATCGCGACGTGCTTTCGCGTCACCCGCGCAACGCACAGGCGATCCACTTGCTCGGGTTGCTGGGCTACCAGGTGGGCCGCACCGACGACGCCATCCAGTATCTCATCGCGGCGACGGAGCTGGATGCCAACAACGCCACGTTTCATGCCGACCTGGGAGAAGTGCTAAGCGCCCAGGGCAAGGTGCCGGAGGCGATAGCCGCTTGCCAGCGCGCGCTGGCGATCCAGCCGGACATGGCCGACGTTCACAACTGCCTGGGAACCTTGCACAAGCGCGAGGGGAACCGCGCGCAGGCCGCCGAGTGCTTTCGCCAGGCGATCGCGCTTGCGCCGGATCACGCGCCGGCCCATGCCAATCTGGGAACCGAGTTGCGTGCCCAGGGGCAATTGGACGAGGCTCAGGCGATGTTCGAGCGGGCCGTGCAACTGGCGCCCGAAAACCCGAACCACTACTTGAGCCTGGGCGTGTGCCTGTACGATCGGGGCAAACGGATCGAAGCCATCGCCTGCTACCAGAAAGTACTGCGGCTGTCGCCGGGGAACCTCAAGGCACGGTTCAATTGCAGTCTGGCCCGGCTGGCGCTGGGCGAGCTTTCGCAAGGCTGGATCGACTTCGAGCTGCGGCACGTTTTCGAGCAGTTGGTCCGCCGCCGCTATGAGTTGCCCCTCTGGACCGGCGGATCCATCGCCAGCGGCGCGCTGCTGGTACACGCCGAGCAGGGTTTCGGAGACGCGCTGCAATTCGTGCGCTACGTGCCGCTGCTGGAGCAGCGCGGCATCCGCGTGGTCGTCGACGTGCACGAGGAGTTGGTGTCACTGCTGGCGCAATCGGGATTGCATCAGGTGCGCGCCGACGGCGTGGCTCCTCCCGAGTGTACTCATCAGGTTCCGCTCATGAGCTTGCCGCGGCTGTTTGGCACGACGCTGGAAACCATTCCGGCCCAAGTGCCCTACCTGTCCGTGCGTGAGGACCTGGTGGCTAAGTGGCGCGACAGGCTCGCGGCGCTCGACGGAGTGCGCGTGGGCATTCATTGGCAAGGACGACCGGAGTATTACAATGATCGGGCGCGCTCGATCCCGCTGCAACAGTTCGCGCCTCTGGCTGCCATCACGGGCGTGCAGTTGGTGAGCTTGCAGAAGGACTCTGGCGCCGAGCAACTCGCCGACCTGCCGCCCGCCCGCCCAATCGTCAACGTCGCCGACGACCTGGCGGACTTTCACGAAACGGCGGCCGTGATGCGCAACCTCGATTTGGTGATTAGTTGCGATTCGGCCCCGGCGCATCTGGCCGGCGCTTTGGGCATTCCGGTGTGGGTGCCGCTGACGATCGGCACGGATTGGCGCTGGCTGGAGCATCGCCACGACACTCCCTGGTATCCGACGATGCGATTGTTTCGGCAGCCATCGCTGGGCGACTGGCAACCGGTGTTTGCCGAGATGGCCGCCGCGCTCAAGCAACGCCAGGCGTCGCATCGTCCTCGATCCTAGTTTCCCAGCGACGCCGGGCCGCGCCCGGCGCTTCCGTTCAGTTCGTCTTTTCTCGCCGCCATGTCCACCCTTGCCGACGCCATCCAGAACGCGCTTGTCCATCATCAAGCCGGCCGGCTGGATCAAGCGGTGCAGATCTATCAGCAGGTGCTCGCGGCCGACCCGCGGCATGCCGGGGCAATGCACTTGCTGGGACTGGCCGAGCTGCAAGCCGGCCGCGCCGAGTCGGCCGTAAGCTGGATCCGCCGCGCCATCGAGCTCGACGGCGGTCAGGCCGCTTTCCACGCCAATCTGGGCGAAGCCCATCGCAGTGTGGGCCGTTACGACGAGGCGCGGGCCTGCTACTTGCAAGCGCTGCGCCTCAATCCACAGTTGGCCGAAGCGCACTGCAACCTGGGTATTGCCCTGGAGCAGCAAGGAGAGCGGGCCGAGGCCGTGGCGCATTTCGCACGGGCTGCAGCCATCAAGCCCGAATATGCCGTCGCGCAGCGCCGTCTGGGAGTCGCCTTGCAGTTGCTCGGGCGGCCGGACGAGGCGGCGGTTGCGCTGGGCCGCGCGATCGAGCTGAATGCTCGCGACCTGGAAGCGCGTTTCGTGCTGGCCGGCATGCTCCAAGCGCAACGGCGTTTTCCGGAGGCCGAGGCCGAATACCGCGCCGCGTTGGCCGTCCACCCCCAGTTCGCCGAAGCACACAATGGTTTGGGCGTGCTCGCCCAGGCGCAATATCAACCCCAGCAGGCCATCGCGCACTATGCCGAGGCCTTGCGCATTCGCCCGCACTACTTCGAGGCGCACTACAACTGGGGCACGGCGCTTGCCGCGCAGGGACTGCAGGCGGAAGCGACCGCCAGGTATCGTGATGCGATCGCCTGTCGGCCCGAGTCGGCGGATGCTCATTGCCGGCTGGGCACGGCGCTGCAACGGCTGGGACGCCTGGACGAGGCCTCCGCCGCCTATCGACAGGCCATTCACTTGCATCCAGGCTACGTTGCCGCGTTGTGTAACCTGGGCACGGTGCTGCACGAACAAGGACGCGCCGACGAAGCGATTGAGTGCTTCGAGCGCGCATTGCACGCCGATCCGGAAGCGGCCGAAACGTACAACCATTTAGGCAAGGCACTGCACCAATCCGGGCACTCGGATCGAGCGCTGGACTGCTACCGCAGGTGCCTGCAACGGGCGCCCGACTTTCCCGACGCGCACCATAACCTGGCGATACTTCTACTCGGTAAAGAGCAGTTTGCCGAAGGGTGGACCGAGTATGCCTGGCGCCTGAAGTGCAAGCACATTCCGTCCCGGCCGTTTACCCAGCCGCTATGGCATGGCGAACCGCTGGCCGGGCGCACGTTGCTGCTGCACGCCGAACAGGGCCTGGGCGATACGCTGCAAATGCTGCGCTACGTTTCGCATGCGCGCCAGCGAGGCGGTCGCGTGCTGCTCGAAGTCCAGCCACAGTTGGTTGCCTTGGCCCGCGCTTCCGGTTTTAGCGAGGTCTTGCCTGGCGGCGCGGAATTGCCCGGCTTTGACGTGCATGCCCCGCTGTTGAGCTTGCCCGGCATCTTCGGCACCGATGCACAAAGCATGGCGAAGTCGGTCCCGTATCTGTCGGCGGATCCCCGGTTGGTTGCAATCTGGCGAGAAAAGCTGTCATCCGTCGACGGCTTTCGCGTGGGCATCGCCTGGCAAGGCAACCCCCAGAATCAGCGCGACCGGACGCGCTCCATGCCGCTGGCCTGCTTCGCGCCGCTGGCCGCCGTGGCGGGGGTGAAGCTGCTGAGTTTGCAAAAGGGGCACGGCAGCGAGCAATTGGCGCACGCCGATTTTCCCATCATCGACCTGGGATCCCAGCTCGACGTGGCCGACGGCTCCATGTGGGACACCGCCGCGGCGATCCAGTGCCTCGATCTGGTGATCACGTGCGATTCGGCGCTGGCGCATCTGGCCGGCGCGCTGGGTGCCGTTGGCTGGGTGGCGCTGGCGAGATTCGCCGACTGGCGCTGGTTTGAACATCGCGCCGACTCGCCCTGGTACCCGAGCCTCCGCTTGTTTCGCCAGCAGGATGCGGGCGATTGGCCCGAGGTGTTTCGCCGCATGACCGACGAATTGTCGCACCTCGTTCGGCAGCGAGGACCGTAGTGTTGGGCGGCGCCGGCAAGCGATGGCGCGTGTACTCGTGGATTTTTTTCTTTTGCTTGTATCGCGCGCCAGATTTGCGAAACTGAGAAGCAGCGACGTCCACAACGATGATGCTTGCGCCGAGTCACGGTCAACCGAACGGCCGTCGAACCGAGCGCGTGCAGCTCCGATCAAACTTTCCCATGGTCTCGCCATGAGCGCCACGACGGATACTCTCAAGACGGCTCAGGAACTTCAGCGCGCGGGGCGCGTCGACGAGGCCGAGCACATTGTCCGCCAGATTCTCGATGCCGATCCGCAAAACGCCGCCGCGCTGCAACTGATGGGCAACGTGGCTCAGCAACGCGGGCAGCACGGACAAGCCGCCGACTACTTTCAGCGAGCCGTGCGGCTCGATTCCGGCGACCTGACGTCGCAGATCGGTCTGGGCAACGCGCTGTTGCGGCTGGGCCGCGCCGACGAAGCGGTCGCCTGCTTCCGAAACGTCGTGGCCGCACGTCCCAACGACGCTCAAATGCAGAACGACCTGGGTGTGTTGCTGGCGAACTTGGGACGCTGGGACCAGGCCGCCGAGTGCTTTCAACAGGTGGTCGTCGCGCACCCCGAATTCGGTCCCGCGCATAACAATCTTGGCAACGTGTTGAATCAACAGGGTCGCACGGCCGAGGCCGTCGAGTGCTTTCGCGCGGCGCTGCGCGTGGCGCCCGATCTGGTGCAGGCCTACAACAATCTGGCCAACGGCTTGAAGGCGCTGGGACGGCTCGACGAAGCGATCGAGCAGTATCGCCTGGCACTGCGGATCTCTCCGGGCTATGCCGAGGGGCATTACAACCTGGGATTGGCGCTCTTCGAGTCCCATAAGCCCGACGAGGCCATCGCGTGTTACCGCGAGGCGCTGCGTTTGCGGCCGGATTTCGTCGAGGCGCATTTCAATCTTGGTTGCTTGTTCAAGTCGCAGGGTTTGCTGCCCGAGGCATTGGCCAGCTTCGAGCAGGTCGTGGCGGCGCGTCCCGACTTTGCCGATGCCCAAGCCAAACTCGGACTGACGCTCAAGGCCCTCGGTCGAGCGGAGGCCGCCACGACGCTGGCACGAGCGATCGCCCTGAAGCCGACCATGACCGAGGCGCGGCTCGCCTTGGGCGATTTGCAGTTGCTCGACGGCCATCTCGAAGCCGCCATCGCCAGCTACCAGGACGCCGCTCGCCACAACCCCGGATCGGTCGAGGCGCATACGCATCTGGGCAACGCCTTGCGTGCCGCCGGCCGCGATGC
>JBGSYQ010000286.1:0-4004 GCA_041750795.1 Pirellulales bacterium
GCGCCGGCCGAGCCCGACATGAACTGCCGGCGGTTCAACAGCAGGGCTCGTTGCAGGCGTGGATCCATGGCCGTTTATTCCTTGGTCACCGCTTCGTCAAGATTGAACACCAGGTTGGCCACCGCGGCGTAGGCCGCCAGCTCGCAAGGGTCGAGGCCGTTGTCGCGCGGCGCCTCGCCCACGGTCAGCAGCTTCTCGGCCTCGTCCGGATGGGCGCGGAAGCGTTCGATATGCCGCGCGAGCGAACGCTCCAGGACGGCGGCCTCGCGCTCGTCGGGCGCTCGCCCCAGCAGCAATTGAAACATGCCGGCACGGCGCTCGGCGGGCGTGGCACGCTCGACGAGCACGCGCTGGGCCAGCATGCGGGCCGCTTCGACGAAGGTGGTTTCGTTCAGCAGCGTGAGCGCTTGCAGCGGCGTGTTGGTGCGCGTCTCGCGCACGGTGCAGGCTTCGCGCGGCGAGGCATCGAAGGTGATCATCGACGGCGGCGCGATCGTGCGCTTCCAATAGGTATACAAGCTGCGGCGATACAACCCCGCGCCGTGATCCTGCTCGAAGTCGCTGCCGCCGGTCAGCTCCTTCCACAGTCCGGGCGGCTGATAGGGCTTGACCGACGGACCGCCCTGTTGCTCGACCAGCAGGCCGCTGGCCGCCAGCGCCGCGTCGCGAATCATCTCAGCCGGCATTCGCAGGCGAGGTCCGCGCGCCAGCAGGCGATTCTCCGGATCGCGCGCATAAAGCTCCGGCGCGGCGCTCGACGTCTGCCGATACGTGGCGCTGGTGACGATCAACCGCTGCATGGCTTTCACGTCCCAGCCGCTGGCGACGAACTCGCAGGCCAGCCAATCGAGCAACTCGGGATGGCTGGGCGCTTCACCCTGGGCGCCAAAGTCGTCGACCGACTTCACCAGCCCCGTGCCGAAACAGGCCTGCCAGAAGCGATTGACGGCCACGCGCGCCGTGAGCGGATTGGCCGGGTCGACCAGCCAGCGCGCCAGCGAAAGCCGGTTTTGTGCCGCGCCTGCGGCCAAGGGGTTGAGCGCTGCCGGAACGCCGGGCTGCACGGGCTGGGTGGGTTTGTCGTACTGTCCTCGCTCGAGCATGAACGTTTCGCGCGGCACGGGCATCTCGACCATGACCATCGTCGTCGGAAAGCTGGCTTCGAGGTCGAGCTTGCGCTGCGCCACTTCGGCAATGTGGCGGCGTGTGTCTTGCACGTGTGCCGGCGCCTGGTTGGCCAGGTAATACGCGCGCAGCTTGGCGACTTGCTCGGGCGAGCGCTCCTGCGGCGCAAGCGCTACAATGGCGTCGATCGGCGCGGGTGTCGCCAGGATGGCGATGTCGCGGTCGTCGAGATCGGTCTTGTAAATGCGCAGCTCGTCGACCAGTCCGTGGAATCTTCCGCTGCGACCGCCGCCGCCGATGCGCAAAGGCTCCTTGCTCCTGAAGTTCTGGTTCAGCCCGTCCAGCAGCACCTCGATTTCCTGCGGCCGGCCGTCGACGTAGACGCGGACGCCCGAGGGACCGCGCGTGCCGTCGTAGCAGACCGCGATATGCTGCCAGCGGTCGAGTGCCAGTGGCTCGCGTGTCTCGATGCGCAGCGCGTCGTCCAACCAGCGCTTGGAAAGGTTCACTTGCAGCTTGCCGGCGGCCAGTTCCAGGCTGTAGCCTTCGATGGCAGCGTTGTCGGCCATGCGGGCGACGATGGTGCCGCTGTCGCGGTGCGGATGGATCCAGGCGGCAATGGTGAACTTGTCGAAGAAGCCGAAGTCGGCCACGTCGCCCGCGTCGACGAGACTATCGCCGTCGAACGTGGCGGCACTGTCGATCGGGCCGGCGGAGAACGCAATCGCTCCCTCAATGCGTGCGGGCTGTTCGGCGCGCCGTTGGTCGGCCGTCGCATCGAACGGAAAATGCGCGACGAGCGCCTCGTCGGGCGCCCAGTGGACGGGCTGACTGGCGACAAACGACGCGGCCCAGGCGGCTTCGGCGGCGGCGATTTCATCGGCCAATGCCGCGAACGCCGACTCGGCCGCAGCCAACTCTTGCTGCACGACCGCAAGCTGGGCCTCCTGCTGGCGCGTGGGGGCGAGCATCGTGGGGGGCGAGTTGCCCGTCTTGATGCCGCGGCCGCGCTCCGGCACGTTGTTGAAGTACGCGAAGAGTTGATAGAACTCGCGCTGCGTGAAGGGGTCGAACTTGTGATCGTGGCAGCGGGCGCAGCCGAGTGTCAGCCCGAGCCAGACCGTGGCCGTGGTGTCCACCCGATCGACGACGTACTCCACCGCGTACTCTTCGGGAATGATGCCCCCTTCGGCATTGGTGCGATGGTTGCGGTTGAAGCCGGTGGCCAGATGTTCTGCAAGCGTGGCGTCGCTCAGCAAGTCGCCGGCCAGTTGCTCGATGGTGAAGCGATCGAACGGCAGATTGCGGTTGTACGCCTCGATCACCCAATCGCGCCACCGCCACATGTGCCGGATTCCGTCGTCCTGATAGCCGTTGGTGTCGGCATAACGTGCCGCGTCGAGCCAGCGCGCCGCCATGCGCTCACCGTAGCGGGGCGATGCCAAGAGGCGATCGACCGCGCGCTCGTAGGCTGCCGGCGCATCGTCGGCCAGGAAGGCGTCGACTTCCGCGGGCGTGGGTGGCAGGCCGGTCAGATCGAGCGTCACGCGGCGCAACAACGTCGTCTTGCTGGCCGGCGGCGAGAGCGTCAGCCCGGCCGCTTCCAGCCGCGCTTGCACGAACACATCGATGGCGTTCTCGATCCTGGCCGAATCATCGACCGGCGGCAGCGCCGCGCATTGCGGGGGAATGAAAGCCCAGTGGGGTTCCCAAGCGGCCCCTTGGCGGATCCAGCGGGCGATGCGTTCGACTTGATCCGGCGCGAGTTGCTTGCCCGAGTCGGGCGGCGGCATGCGCGCGTCAGGATCGTTGCTGGTGATGCGCTGGTAGACGGCACTGGCGCTCAGGTCGCCGGCGACGATGGGATGCACGCCATCGACGTCGCGCTTGGCGCTGGCTTCGACGTCGAGCCGCAAGTCGGCTTGCCGCTGCGCGGCGTCGGGCCCGTGACACTGAAAACAATTGTCGGACAACAGCGGCCGGATGTCGCGGTTGAACTGCACGGCGTCATCGGCCGCGGCCAGGCCGGCCAGCGCAGCGATGGCGATTCCGATCGCCAACGGCGAGCACGTTGCGCGTACCAAGCAGGAAAGCCGCGGAAGCATGACATCCTCAACCAAACCGGCCGCTGCAAACCATCGAGAACCACCGCCGACCGCGCCACCCACCCACGGGGCCATTATCGATGCTCGCGCCGCGCACAGCAAGCACACCGATGCCGGCGCGTTGGCAGGGAATGACTCAAAATAACTTCCGTAAACGCTCTCACGTGCCACTAGTGGCGGCAGCCACCAGTGTCGTCGGGGCGCGTTGCTCACAAGGGCCGTTTTTGAATTGCACTGGTGGCTTGCGCCACCAGTGGCACATGAAAGTGGCACATGAACGAGCACCGAAGGCACTTTTGTGTCGTTGGCAGGCAATCGCGCGGCGTTGCTGCGTCAATTCGCCGAGTTCTCGGGCGGCTGTGCCTCGGACTTGATCGTCGGTTGAGCACTTTGGGCGGCTTGGCGTCCATTGCCGCCTGCCGGGGGCGCTTCGGCGAATACCAGCTTGGCGGTGTCGCCCAGGCGTTCGGCCAGTTGCGGAATGGCCGCGGCCAGCGCGTCCTCGATGCGCTTGGCCAGGATGAACTGCATCTCGGCGCGGACTTCGTCGGGAAGTTCGCCGAGATCCTTGCCGTTGTCGGCCGGCAGAATGACGCGCAGGATGCCGGCGCGCCGCGCGGCCAGCACTTTCTCCTTGATGCCGCCCACCGGCAGCACCAGCCCGGTGAGCGTGATCTCGCCGGTCATGGCCGTGTCGCCGCGCACCGGTTGCTGGGTGTACATCGAGGCCAGCGCCGTGGCCATGGCCACACCGGCCGAGGGGCCGTCTTTGGG
>JBGSYQ010000287.1:0-2441 GCA_041750795.1 Pirellulales bacterium
GCGGCGGGCGCGGAGGCGGCCGCCAGACTTGGCTTCCATGGCGTCGCCGCTCCTGAGGTCTCGAACCTGGTGCCATTGTTACACAAGCCCGGCCTGTGGCCGAACACGACGAGCGCCGGACGGCTTTTCGATGGCATTGCATCGCTGGTGCTGGGCGTCGCGAGATCGTCATTCGAGGGTCAGCCTGCGATGCTGCTGGAAGCGGCGTGCGAGCAGGACGCCATTGGCGAGTATTCCTTGCCGCTGATTCCCGGCGAGACTGCCAGCCTCGATTGGCGGCCGCTGGTCCAGGGAGTGCTCAAAGATCGGCGTGCTGGCCGGCCGGCTGGAGTGATCGCGATGCGCTTTCATCGCGCGCTGGCGGCCGGCATCGTCGCGGTTGCCGATCACGCGCGCGATTTTCCCGTGGCACTGTGCGGCGGCTGTTTCTACAACAGAGTGCTGACGGAGCTGGTGGTGGAGCGGATGGACCGGCTGCGCGAGCTGGCCACGCCGGGAGTGATTCCCGCTGGCGACGGTGGTTTGGCGGCCGGTCAGTTGGCCGTAGCAGCGGCGCGCATGGCCGCGGGGTGGCGCGCATGTGTTTAGCAATTCCGGGCAAGGTGGTGCGGTGGATCGACAACGATCCGCTACTGGCGGTTGCCGAAGTGGAGTTTGGCGGGGTCGTGCGGCCATGCCACATGGCGTGTGTGAGCGAGGCGCGGGTGGGGGACTACGTCGTGGTACACGCCGGCGTGGCCATTGCGAGGCTCGATGCCCAGGAGGCGCTGCGGGCGCTGGCGGAGTTGGCCAGCCTGCCCGACGACGGAGAGTGGCGCGATGCCGGCGGCCAGAGCGAGGTGAGGCCATGAGATTTCTGGATGAGTTTCGCGACCCGGTTGCCGCGCGCTCGTTGTTGGCGACGATCCGGCGCGAGGCCACGCGCTGCTGGACGTTGATGGAGGTGTGCGGCGGTCAGACGCACTCGCTGTTGCGGCACGGCATCGACGCGGAGCTAGCGGGCATAGTCGAGTTGATTCACGGGCCGGGCTGCCCGGTGTGCGTGACGTCGCTGGAGGCGGTCGATTTCGCGCGCGAGCTGTGCCTGCGGCCAAACGTGCTGCTGGCAAGTTTTGGCGACATGCTGCGAGTGCCCGGCAGCAACGGCAGCCTGCTGGAGGCGCGCGCCGCGGGCGGAAACGTTCGATCGGTGTACTCGCCGTTGGATGCGGTGGCGCTTGCCAGGCGACAGCCCGAGACGCAGGTCGTGTTTTTCGCCGTGGGCTTCGAGACGACCACGCCCGCCACGGCGCTGGCCGTGCGGCAGGCGGCGGCATTTGGTTTGCGGAATTTCAGCCTGCTGGTGGCGCACGTGCGCGTGTTGCCGGCCATGCAGGCGATTGCCGAATCGAGCGACTGCCGCGTGCAGGCGTTTCTGGCCGCGGGACACGTTTGCACCGTGACGGGTTTCGACGAGTACGGGCCGTTCGTTGCGCGTCATCGCATGCCGGTGGTGGTGACGGGGTTCGAGCCGGTGGACCTGCTGCAGGGCATCCTGGAGTGCGTGCGCCAGTTGGAGGCCGGTCGGCGGAGCGTTGCCAATTGCTACGCTCGCACGGTACACGACGGCGGAAATCGATCGGCCCAGCAATTGGTGGCCGACGTGTTTGAAGCGTGCGATCGTCCGTGGCGCGGTTTTGGGGTGATTCCGCGCGGCGGGTTGAAACTGCGGGCGGCGTATGGCGACTTTGACGCGGAGGCGCGGTTCGGCCGTGCCGGCCTGCCGGTGCTGGATCCGGTCGAGTGCCAAAGCGCCGACGTGCTGTCGGGGCGCATCAGGCCGACGGCCTGTCCCAGCTTCGGCACGAAATGCACGCCGGAGGATCCGCTGGGAGCGCCGATGGTTTCGTCCGAGGGGGCTTGCGCGGCATACTATCGCTATGGCGGCACGGCCCATTCGCTCGAAAGGGCATCAGGACCATGAAGGACACTGCCACGAAAGACACCGCTACGAAAGGAACTGGCACAACTTGGAGTTGCCCGGCGGACGTCGCCGCCGGCGTCGAGCGAATTGCGCTGGCGCATGGCGAAGGGGGGCGCCTGATGCGGAAGCTGCTGTGCGAGCGCATCCTGCCGGTGCTCGGCCGCGGTGGATTGCCCGCGGACGGGGACGCCGCGGTGCTGCCGGCAATCGATGGTGAGTTGGCGTTCACGACCGATAGCTTTGTGGTGTCGCCGTTGTTTTTTCCCGGCGGCGATATCGGGCGGTTGTGCGTGTTTGGCACGGTGAACGACTTGCTGGTTTCGGGAGCGGAGCCGCTGTGGATCAGCCTGTCGCTGATTCTCGAAGAGGGACTCAAGCTGCAGACGCTGGAGGCGGTGCTCGGCGGCATCGCTGCGGCCGCGAGCGAAGCGGGCGTGGCCATCGCAACCGGCGACACCAAGGTGGTGCCGCGCGGCGC
>JBGSYQ010000288.1:0-6642 GCA_041750795.1 Pirellulales bacterium
TGGCCGCGCTCGACCTGGCCGAGCCGTTCGAGCGGATTCGCCAGGCCGTGGAAGAAGCGCACAAGAGCGGCCGCGCGTAGTTGCGGCCCAGTGGCCCAGTGGCCCAGTTGCCCAGTGGCCCAGCGGCCAGAACCCCGCCCCCGACCAACAAAGCCTGCCATGCACGAGTTTCGCGCCGATCACCAGCACGTGCAATCGTGGCAGCCCGCGCAGCCCGCGTTGCCAACGTCGGTCACCAGCGTCTGTCCGGCAATCACCGTCTCTGTCGTCGACAGCATCTCGCTCACCGAGCCAGCCGCGCCGCAAGTTTCCGTCGACAGCATGCCGCTATCGGGCATCTCGGTGGGCGCCGTCTCGCTGCCGATCGTGGCCCCCAGAATCAAAGTGGCGAGCTTCCCCTTCCCGCAAGTGGGCGCCTGGCGAGAAACCAAACAGCAGGCCAGGCCGCCGGCAGCCAACGTCGAGACCGCCACCGGCATTGCACACCAGGCCGCCCCGCGGCCAACTTCGCGCACGCGCATCCAGCCGCCGGGCGACGTCATCAAGCTGGAGGACCGGCTGTTCTATCTGTTGCAGCCTTCGCTCGAGTCGCTCATCGGCGAGGCCTCGCTGTCGATGCCGGCCCGCCCGTTTCACTATCAGTTCGAGGGCATCGCCTTCTTATATCCCCGCTATGCCGCCGTGCTGGCCGACGAGATGGGCCTGGGCAAGACCATGCAGGCCATCACGGCCATCCGCCTGCTGCTGCACGCCGGCGAGCTGCGCAGCGTGCTTTTGATCTGCCCCAAGCCGCTGGTGACCAACTGGCAGCGCGAGTTTGCGCTGTGGGCCGACGAGCTGCCGCTGAGCGTGATCGAAGGCGAACAGGCGCGCCGCCGCTGGCAATGGCAACAATCCGAAACGCCGGTGAAGATCGCCAACTACGAGCTGTTGCAGCGCGACCGCGAGTTGGTGGCCGAGCTGGGCTTGCAGTTCGACCTGGTCGTGCTCGACGAAGCGCAGCGCATCAAGAACCGCACCAGCGCCACCAGCCATTCGGTGCGTGCCTTGTCGCGCCGCCGCAGCTGGGCGCTGACCGGCACGCCGGTCGAGAACAGCCCGCAGGACCTGGTGGGCATTTTCGAATTTCTCGCGCCCGGCTATCTGAACGATGCCATGAAGCCGCGCAAGCTGGGCCGAGCGGCCAGCGACTACGTGCTGCGGCGGACCAAGGACCGCGTGCTCACCGAGCTGCCGCCCAAAACGTTTCGCGATGCCGACGTCGAGCTCACCGCCGCCCAGCGCCGCAGCTACACCATGGCCGAGGAAGAAGGCGTGTTGCGGCTGACCGAGATGGGCGACGAGGCCACGATCCAGCACGTGTTCGAGCTGGTATTGCGGCTCAAGCAAATCTGCAATTTCGATCCGGCCACCGGCGACAGCTCGAAATTCGAGCGGCTGGCCGCCGACTTGGACGAAGTGGCCGCCAGCGGGCGCAAAGCCATCGTCTTCAGCCAATGGGTCTCGACCTTGGAAATGCTCAGCGATCGCTTGTCGTGGCTGCGTCCCGCGCAGTACCACGGGCAAATCAAGCCCAGGGATCGCGACGGCGTGCTCGAGCGCTTTCGCGACGACCCGAAACAGCACGTCCTGCTGCTCAGCTACGGCGCCGGCGGCGTGGGCTTGAATCTGCAGTTCAGCGAGTACGTGTTCCTGTTCGACCGCTGGTGGAATCCGGCCGTGGAAGACCAGGCGATCAACCGCGCCCATCGCATCGGCGCCGCCGGTCCGGTGACCGTCACGCGTTTCCTGGCGCTCGACACGATCGAAGAGCGCATCGACCAGGTGCTGCGCGAAAAGCGCGAATTGTTCGACACCATCTTCAGCGACGTCGAACCCCAAGCCAAGCTAGGACTCACCCACCAGGAAATCTTCGGCCTCTTCCAACTCCGCTGCCCCGCCGGCCCGATCGACACGCAAGCAGCATGAAGCGTCTCTCCTCGCCCCTCGCGGCAGAGCGGCGTAAACGTACTTCTCCTCGCCCCTCGCGGGAGAGGACGGTTGACGAAGTCAACCAGGTGAGGGGGCCAGGCATCACTCGGCGTTTTCGCGGCCGGCTCCGACAACAACACGTTGTCGGTATTGCGAAGCAACAAGCGGCATTCGCGCAACCTCGCTTCGAAGCCCGCGCATGCGTGGTCATGATGCGGTACGGTGTACGGGCTTTTCACATGTTCACTCTAAGCGTGAGCACGGCACCCGCCATACCCGTTCCCGGAATTGAATGGCTTGCCTCGCTCGCTCGGCATCATTAAATTGCCGCAAATGGGGAGGGATAGCAGCCAAACACTTCGATCACGTCGTGCTCCCTTTGTGGCGTTCGATATCGAAACCGCAAAGCAGTTGCCTGAGTTCGTCGGTGATCTGAAGGCGCATCGCCCATTAGGGATCACGTGCGCGGGCATACTGCGAGAAGGAGCGCACGAGTGCCAATACTGGCACAGCGCTGATCAATTTGGAAAACCCGCCGCTCAAATGACTCGACCCGACTTGCAGCAGCTAGTGGGTCACTTACAGCAAATGGTTGCAGGCGGGGCGATGCTCGTCACCTGGAATGGGCTCGGCTTCGATTTCGACATCCTTGCCGAAGAGTCGGGCATGTACGACGAGTGCAAAGCGCTCGCACTCAACCACGTTGACATGATGTTCCATATCCTCTGCGACCGAGGTTTCCCAGTCAGCTTGGACAATGCTTGCCACGGCCTGGGACTGGACGGCAAGCCGTCAGATATCAGCGGCTTCAACGCGCCCGCTCTGTGGGCCTCCGGGCAACACACAAGTGTATTGAAGTACGTCGCAAACGACTGCTTTTTGACACTCCAGGTTGCGACAACCTGCACGGCTAAGCGCTGTTTTCAGTGGATCACCAAACGCGGGAAGCTGAGTAAGTTTGATTTGAAACACGGCTGGCTTCCAGTCTCAAGGGCAGTTGATATTCCGTTGCCAGATACGAGTTGGATGGAAAACCCACTGCCTCGAACGCGCCCTCTGCAGTGGACCGTGGCGCGGACCAGCCAGGTGAAATAGCCAGGCAGGTCAGGCCGTGGCCCGACGAACTTCTTGCCCTCGACAGGAAAAACGAGGGCCGAGAATCTTTCCCGGCCCGTCGCCGCAAATCAAGCCGCAACGCGGCGACCAGTCAATAGCCAGGGGTGGAAACCCCTGGGCTCACGTCGCCCCAACCAACCGCCAAAGCCCCACCGGGGCGCCAGCCCGCCACGCCTCACACAAAACCGCCCGACACCCCGCCGCGCGCCAAAAAAAACACCAGCCCGAAGCGCCAGCGGGAGACACAACGCTCCGCCACATCGTGGGCCAACGGCCCAACCGATACTAGCCCAGGGCAACGAGGGCAACGCGCTGGGAACACGTGCCCGTGCAAAAAACCAGCCCTGCAAGGGCGGAACATCACGTCCACGAATGGCGTTCGTCAATCGTGAATCCAAAGTGCGCCAACCATGCCCGCCTATGGTCCCTCATCGCCAGCGCCGAACGCCACGGCATCGATCCGCAGAACTACCTGACCAGCGTGCTGGCCAAGCTGCCGATCCTTTCTGCAGACGACCCCGACACGCTCGTGCAGTTCCTGCCCAACGCGTGGCAGCGCGACGACGCGGCCGAACCCCTGCCCCCGCCCAATAAGCCGCCCCGCTCCCAAGCCCCCCACCCCGTGTTTCGCGGAGCGGACACGAACAAAACGAAAATCAAATGAGAGAACAGGCAAAGCCTCGCAAATCAAGTCTCCTTCTATACGGCTTGGAGTTTTCCCAGTTTTGAACCGAGCTCTCGTTTCACCGCGACATTGATGTGGTATCGTTGCATGACTGCCGTTGTAAGTCCCTCCGGGGAAAGAGCCTGTTCAATGTCGCGAGTTGACCACTCCTTTGAGTTGCGAAGCGCCTGCACTCCGATTACAGTTTCAACCAAGGCCTGCTCAAACCAATTGCGGCAGGCACTTTCGACGGTTTCCCGAATGCCTTTCTTGTCTCCGACCTCCAGGCACCAATGGTCAATCATGTCTGTGAAGGCGCGGAAGTCTCCATTGATTTGCAGGCTATTCTGATCAAGCAAGTATTTGGCGGCTCGATCTTCCAAGAACCCTGGTGCGCGCGTTCCATCGCTAACTTGTACCCAGGCAACGTGCGGAAATGGGTCCGGTCTTACGCGCGTGGCAGGAGTTCCATTCTTTCTCTCAAACAGGGAATAAACGTTGCCAGCCTTCCCACCGACGCTCTTGCTCTGCCCGGAACCTGGGTTTCGTGTAGATGCGACATTCTGTTGCTGATTGCCCGTCTTGCCGCCGCGCGCAGTTTGTGATTCATCGACCATAAATTCGCCGGCCGACGACGGGCGGTAGCGAGTGAGTCTATACAAGCTGAGAATACTCTTGAGCCGCTCTCGTATCGAGTGAGTGTGGTCCGTCGATGCAGCCGCAGCTCCCTTCTCGTCAATGAACTCTTTCAGTTCTCCGGGCATCAAATCGCGGAACTCCTGCGCCCACTCGGCCCACGGTAGCGGCATGTTCCGAATCGAAAGGTGCGTGCGTGCCGTGTTCGTCGTGACTTCCAAACTCTCGTCGTCGTTCGGTTCGACGTAAATCACGACTTGTCGGTAGCCGAAAACAATTCCAAATTGCTGAAGTTTGCTCATGCCAGCACGCCCTACCTCGTGCTCGTACAACTCATTCCGATGGAGCGCGGCGACATGTCCCGCCGATTCGATGTGACCAGAGTTCGAGGTTATCGCATTTTCCTCCTTAAGTATCCACCAGTGAGCAGTTGCATTCGTCAGCTCTACACTGCCGCCACCCATCATATGCTCTTCAAGATACTCCTTTTGTCCCGTGAGCTTTCGTAAGACATTGTTATCGGAGTCACTCCGAGGGAACTCCCATCCCTGCCGCGCGCGGACTTCAACGTCGTCGGGAAACGCGAAGTAGCGGGAGTTGAGGTACTTTGCGATCCACCGTGATGGCGACGCCGCACTCTTGGGCGCAGTCATCGTGTCGTCATCTTCACTATTCCCGAAAAGCACAACCATTGTGCCGTGATCCGCGATCCATTCTGGCTTGATGTCGTCATCAACAGGAAGATGATACGAGTAGCTGCCGTCTGCCTGTTGAAATTGCTTCAATCCGTATTGACCACTCGATGCGTCGCGGGCCAAGTGAATCATGTTTCCTTCGCCGTGCTTCCATGACAAATAGACGACTCCGTGTGGATTCTTCGTCGCCGCAGCGATCTTCGCGCCAACCCCGTAGTTGCCGGTCAGCGACTGTTTTGCAACAGATGACGAGAGTCGATTGATGTACTTTTCAAGTTCGTCACCGGTCATTCCATCGCCGGTGTCGATGACGGACAGCTTGAGCACGCGAGTATCGGCAAGTTCGTATGTATTCCAGTCAACGTCCCAGATAACGCGACCTGGCTCGCCGGTCCGTTTGATCGCCTCAATCGCGTTTTGGGTTAGTTCCCGGAGGAACTGCAACGGGTGGCAGTCTTGCCCGAGGCGATCTAGAAGAAAGCCCGTGTTCTCCACGGACATTTGCAAGAAGTGCTGGTCAACGCGCGCAGAATTCGCGGCCATCCGGCGATCCTCCGATGGCGAAGAGTAGTGGGATTGCGACTACTTACGACCAAAGCACAACCACCTGCCAGCAAGCTGTGGGAAGGAGGGGAGGCCCTGTGTCCCGCGCGGCGAGCAACCGATTGCAAGCAGTCAGTATACAGACAGCCACAATCGTGGGAAGTGCCTCGCTGAGCGGAAAAGGGAGCGGAAATGGTGTCAGGAACCGTTTTTCAGTTTTTGGGCGGCCTGGCGGGCGGAGAGTGGATGCCAGGACAGAAAAGGAGTCTGCCGTGCAACAGTGTTGGGTTGAACGTAATGGGCCCCCAATCTTGTTCGGCGGAATGATCGAGGACGCAAGTCTGACACAGCACGAATCGCCGCGCTGCCGATCGGCCAATCTTTCAGGACGCACCTTGCCCAGCATGGTACCACAGCGCGGAACCGATCACCCCTCAAGCGCCATTGCCACGCGACGACGTTCCCGCAAGAGAACGAATTCCGTCGCCGCGATCGAGCCGCAACGCGGCGACCAGTCAATAGCCAGGGGTGCAAACCCCTGGGATCTCGTCATCCCGACCAACGCCCAAGCCCCAACGGGGCGCCAGCCCGCAGGGCCTCACGGAAAACCGTCCGACACCCTGCGGAGCGATTAATCGCCACACCGTCTTCCGCCCCGTTGGGGATCGCGCGGAAGAATGGATACAATGGGAATCGCCACCGTCCCAGGGGTTTCCACCCCTGGCTATGAACACTGGCCCCGTTGGGGCCCAGGAATGTAGCGGCGGGCGCAAGGCCGCCGACTCGCACGGACCGCCAAAAGGAAATCGCCCTTCCCCCTCTCTCTCGGGGTGGCTGACTTTCGCTTGGTGATTGTCTGCAAATCTGTATACTGCGCGATAGTCCTACCGGACACGGGTGACCACTGACGCAGTCGGCTTACGAGGTGAAGAGAGAAGCTTTTCGGACCACTTGTTCCAGAAAGCCTATCAAGTCGAGCAGAATCGGTCGGAGCAAGGGGCAAGGCCACGGCCTTCG
>JBGSYQ010000289.1:0-17801 GCA_041750795.1 Pirellulales bacterium
ATGGTCAACACGCACGGCAACGCGCGCCGCGTGGCGCCCCCGGGCGGCAAGGCGCCGCGGCTGGGCACGAATCCCTTGGCCATCGGCGCGCCCGCGTCCCGCGGCGCCATGATTCTGGATTTCGGCACCAGCGCCACGGCCGAAGGCAAGGTGCGCGTAAAGCGCATCGCCGGGCAGCTTTGCCCCGATGGCTGGCTGTTGGATTGCGAAGGGCAGCCGACCAAGGACCCGAATTCGCTGTACGCCAGTCCGCCGGGCACCATCCGGCCGATGGGCGGCGACCAGGCCTACAAAGGTTTCGGCCTGGGGCTGATGGTTGAGATTTTCGCCGGCGCATTGTCGGGCGGGCCGTGCATTCGCGAAGTGCCCATCACGCAAAACGGCAACTGCGTGTTCCTGCAATTGATCGACCCCGGACACGTCGGCGGCGCCGAGCATTTCGCCAACGAAGTGTCCGGCCTGTGCGACTTCGTCCGCTCCTGCCCGACCATCGAAGGCGTGCAAGAGATCCTGCTGCCCGGAGATCCGGAGCGGCGCATCATGGCCCAGCGCTCGGCCGACGGCATACCGCTGGACGACGGAAATTGGGGTGCGCTCGTGAAGCTGGCCGGAGAGTTGGGGTTGGCGGCGCCGGGGGAGTGACGCCGAAGCGGCACGATGCGCGTTCGTCGAGTTGGAATCGCGCGTCGATTGCAAAACTTCCGTAAGGTTCGACCGAAAATCAACTTCCTGATTCTCCAACCCCTCACCCGACCCTCTCCCACAAGGGGCGAGGAGATTTGCGGAGAAGTTGTTTTTCGGTCGAACCTAAGCGCGGTCTCGGCTCACTCGCGCCGCGCCGGCTCTTCGATCTGAAACCAGCCCAAGCGCAGGCACCAGGCCATGGCCAGGCCGAGCAGGAAGCCCAGCGCGATGTTGCCCAGGCCCATGCAGGCGGCGGCGGTCAGCAGCATGACGAAGGCTTCGGTGCGGCCGGTTTGATCGCGGAAAACCAGCGCCAACTCCATGCCGGCAAACGCGAGCATGACGCCCAGCACGCTGGCCGGAAAGGCCTGGCAGAGCGTCATCAGCGAGGCGCCCAGCAACACCGCCAGCGACAGCTTGACGACGCCCAGAAACAGAATCGAGCCGTTGGTGCGGGCGCCAAAGCGATATTGTCCGGCCAGTCCGCCGGCGCCGTGACACATGGGCATGCCGCCGAACCAGCAGGCGACCAGGTTCATCATGCCCACCGATACCGCGACCCGGCGCGGCGTCGCGCGCCGATCCGGGAACAAGTCGGCCGATAGCGCGCACACCGCGATCACCGAGTTCAACGTGGTCAGCGGAATCTGCGGCAGCGCGGCCTTGGGAAACGCACTGACGAAATCGGACCAGGCCAGCCGCGTCCAACTGGGAAGATTTAGGCCGATGCCCGGCGAGGAGAGCACGCCCGGGTGAGTCCAGGCGGCAACCGCCAAACCGGCGCCGAACAAAACCAGCGCCGCCGGCACGCGCGTGGAGAAGAACAAGAACAGCACCACCAGCGTCGCCAGCAGGCCGGTCAGATACCCATCCGGAGCGAACCACTGGTTCGTGCCGGCGACCATCTGCATGCCTTTCATCAGCAGCGACAGCCCGAGCGCTAGTTGCAGTCCGCGCACGACGCTCTTGGGCACGACGCGATTGAGCCACTCGATCCAACCCGTCACGCCCAGCACCAGGATGACCACGCTGACGGTCGCTCCCGCGGCCAGGATTTGCGGCACCGTTAGACCTTCGGTCAGCGCCACCGCGGCGATGGCCTTCATGGGCTGGACGGCCATGGGAATCGAGAACGTCAGGCCGGTGATGATATTGAAGAGTCCGGCGAAGAACAACGCCGAGGCGAAGTTCAGCCCGTTCTGCGCCGCCATACCCACCAGCAGCGGCAGAAACGTTCCCAGGTCGCCCAGCGAGCCGGCGATCTCGTGGCGATCGAGCCGCGCATGGCTCAGCGAGAGCCAGATGCTCCGGCCGGGACGCGCGTTTTCATCGATCGCGGGCGCAGGTGAATCGTGAACGTCGAGTTGTTGAACCATCGTTGCCGCGCGATACTAGGGCGGGATCGCGGTCGCAAAGACCTGCGTCGGGGAGCCCCAATTCTAGTCGAGCGTACCACGCGATTGGAGCCGAAATCGCGCTTAGAGCGCACGGACGAGCCAGGTGCTCAGTGCGCCCAGCGCGGCGCCCAGCGGCAACGTGGTGATCCAGGCCAGCAGGATCTTGGCGATCGTGCCCCAGTGCGCCTGGCCGGTCGCCGTGCCGATGCCGAACAATGCTCCGCAGGACACGTGGGTCGTCGAAACCGGCAGGCCGAGGGGACTGGCTCCGATCACGATCAGGCTGGTGGTGAGGTTGGCCGTGCATCCTTGGGCGTGGTTCATGGCGGTGATCTTGCGGCTCATCGTTTCGGCCACACGGCGTGCATTCAAAAGTCCTCCCACGGCAATGGCCAGGCCCACGAGCCCTGTGCCGGCGAGCCCGGCCAGCGCGAGGCCGCCCAGCGCCGGCGCCGCCAGCAGCAGGGCGGCAATCTTGGGCGTGTCGTTCAATCCGCGGGCGAAACTGACGGCGCCGGCGGTGAAGAAGTGCAACCGGTCGAGCGCGGCGTCGACCTCGAGGCCGAACAGCCGGCCGCGATAGCGGCGCTGGCAGGTGACGAGGTTTCCGCTGCTGAGCGTTAACTGTTCGGCGCGCGCGATCGCCGCGGCGTCGCTTGAAAGCGCCAGGACCTCGATCACTTCGCTGCCGACGCACAAGCACGTCTGGCCGGTAATGCCCAGCGGCCGGCTGATGGCGCGCAGCAGCGGATAGATTGCAATGGTGGCGGCGATGGCCAACAGCGGGCTGACCAGTAGCGGCAAGAAGAAGCTGCCGGCAAGTTGTGCAGGATCGATCCGCGAACCCGAGGCGAGTCCCGCGCCGATCAACGAACCGACCAGGGCGTGCGTGGTCGAGATCGGCATGCCGACGCGGGTAGCCAGGGCCACGGTCAGGCCCGCTCCCAACGCGACGGCGGCCGTGTAATGGACGCTGGTGACCAGGGATTCGTCGACCAGACCTTTGCCGCTGAAATTCGCCAGCAGTTGGTCGGCCAGAAACACGGCCGCCAGCGAGCCGAGAAACGTGGTGACGGTGGCCCACACCAGCGCCGTGCGATAGCTGGCGGTGCCGCTGCCGAAAAGCGTCGCCACGCCTTTGAAGTTATCGTTGGCGCCGTTGACGTAGGCCAGCAGCAGGCCGGACAGCAGGACGATAACCGTCATCATGCGACAAACCCTCGCGACATACAGCAGGTACGGTTATGGCTCGCCTACCGAGTCGTCGCCGCTCCTGGTGACCAACGCGCGCAGGATGCCGGCACTGGTGTCGTCGGTCAGAAATCGGACCGAGCCGTCGCACATAAGCACGAACGCGCCGTCGGAGTGAAAGCTGAACATTTCATCGTTGGGCCCGCAGTTGTTCTGGCTCCAAAGGCAGTTGGGCGGTCCGCCGGGAGGCGAGTTGTTATTGTTGATGGTCTTGGAGACGCCGAAGGCGTTATCCGGCTCGGCCCAGCGCCAGAAGGCGCGGCCGGCGCCGGTGATGGGATCGATATAGCCGGTGCTCATGCGCTCATCGCGTCCGACGTCCTCGGCAATCGCGATGGTCTTGGTCGTGCCGTCAGTGATTTCGGCGATGCGGCTGCCTCCAGCGACGAGGGCGCCGGCGGCGCGCAGATCCTTATTGGCGACGCCCGTGACGGGATCGAGGTCGACGTAGTAGGTCGCGCCGTAGTCGGTGAAGCCAAAACCGTCGGAATCGGCCGCGCCATCGCGCCAAGAGTTGCTGGGGCAAAGGTAGACCGGGATCGATTGCCGGGCCGCCGCCAGGTTGCCGGGCGTGGCGTTATAGGCCACGCGAACGTCGAACCGCTGATAGGCGTTCGCCTCTTCCAGGTAGGGCAGCAGGACGGTAAACAGCGAGTGCAGGTCGAACGTGGTGGTCGGGGGTGTGACGCGAAAGTCGGTCCCTTGACCGCCGGTCGGCAGACGTCCGAGGGCACTGTGGTGGTTTTGGATCGCCAATCCAAGCTGCTTCAGATGGTTCTGGCATTGCGAGCGGCGGGCCGCCTCGCGCGAGGCTTGCACGGCCGGCACGAGCAAGGCCACCAGCATGCCGACAATGGCGATCACAACCAACAGCTCCACAATCGTAAAGGCGGATCGCGCGCTGCGGCGCGGCGAGTTGGCGCGCTGCGAACGATTTCGCATAATGGGGCGTCGGAAAAGTAACAGCCCGATCGGTCGCATTGACATGATCGAGAATTTAAATGAATATCTATTCAAGTCAAGTCGGCGGTCCCGTTTCCCAGGAGCCTGTGCTATGAGCGCTGCCGCGGATCTGTCGTGTGCAACGCTGTTGAAAGTCCTGGCGGATGAAACGCGGCTGGCGGTCGTGCAGCAATTGCTCGACCGCGCCAAGCACGTCGGCGAGATCAACGCCGTGTTGAACCTGGACCAGAGCTTGTTGTCGCATCACCTGCGAACGCTGCGCGACGCGGGGCTGGTGATCGCCGAGCGCGACGGCAAAGCGGTGCTCTATCGGCTGGCCCCCGGCGTCGTGTCGCGGCGCAGCGGCAAGGCGGTCGACCTGGGCTGCTGCCTGATTTCGTTCAAGTAAGGCCTGGCAGCCCTCGCTGTTGCTCATATTGGTTTCGCTTCAGGGCAGTCCGGGTCCGACGGGCCGGCCGTATGGCGCGGAAGCACGACGCAGATTGATGGGCGAAAACGGGCTGTCGCTCGAGTGAACGAGTCGGCGTAGGAAATGCGGTCGTTGCAGGACACGCGGTTGCGCCCGGAGCGATTCCGCGGGACTGCCGGACAGCCCGAAGGCTGTACTCCAACGGTGGGGCGGGCGTATCATAGGGGCGCAAACCTCTGCCCTGCCCTTCTTTGCCGTGGAGTGCCTGTCATGTGCAGAACAGTAAACGTCGTCGCGCTGGCGCTATTGCTTCACGCGTTTTCAACGTCGATCGCGCTGGCCGAGCCATTGCCGCTGGTGACGAACGTCGAATTGCAACCGCTGGCCGCCGGTGTGAAACGCGTTGCGCAAGCACTGGAGTTTGCCGGAGCGCCGCTGAGCGCGGAGCAAGCAGCGGCGCTCGAGAAGGCATTGACGAACTCGGACGAGGCGGAAGCCATCAAGCAGGTTCAGGCGGTGCTCGATCCGTTGTGCCTGGTGGGCGTGAACATCAATCCGGAGAGCCGCGTGAAGGTGGCCGCAGGAGAGGCACCGGCTGTTTTGTTGCAACAGGGGCGGCGGCTGTTTCTGGTGAAGGTCCACAACGAGGCCGGCGTGACCGCGGCCTTGCGCGTGTCGAGCCCGAACTCAGAGCCACTGTACGAGCGATCGCACAACGGCCCAAACCCCGAGGTGACTGTCAAGCCGCACGAAGTGGGCGATCGCTGGCTGGACGTGGCCATGATCGACGGCCAGCCGCTCAACAAGACCTTGTCGGGCCTGCCGCTGGAATACCGGCTGATCGAGCTGTATAGCCGCGACGTGGGGCGGCGCGAAGCCAAGCTGGTGTTCGACGTCGGCCAGGGGACGCAGGATCTCGGCTTTCGCAACGAGGTGAACATCCTGTTCCATTGCGAGCCGGCCGTGGAAGTGATTTTGGAGATCCTGGACACGGACGGCACGCCGACCACCGGGCACTTCGTCTTCAAGGATACGAAGGGGCGGGTCTACCCGGCCATGTCGCGCCGCTTGGCGCCGGACTTTTTCTTTCACGAGCAGATCTATCGCCACAGCGGCGAGAGCGTGCTGTTGCCGCCGGGCAAGTACACCGTGCGCTACGGTCGCGGACCGGAATACTACCTGCGCAGCAGGGAAATCGACGTGCCCGACTCGGTCTCGCACAAGGAGAAGTTCGAGCTCGAGCGATGGATCAAGATGGCCGACTATGGCTGGGTGTCGGGCGATCATCACATTCACGCGGCCGGTTGCGCCCACTATGAGTCGCCGACCGAAGGCGTGCAGCCGGTGGACATGATGCGGCACATTCTGGGCGAAGATTTGAACGTGGGCTGTGTGCTCTCGTGGGGGCCGTGCTGGTATTTTCAAAAGCAGTATTTCGACGGCAAGGTCCACAAGCTCTCGCAGCCGAACTACCTGATGCGCTACGACGTTGAGGTGTCGGGCTTTCCCAGTTCGCACGCGGGGCATTTGTGCCTGCTGCGGCTGAGCGAGGACGACTATCCGGGCACGACGCAAATCGAAGAGTGGCCCAGTTGGACCTTGCCCGTGCTGCAATGGGGCAAATCGCAAGGAGGCGTGGTCGGCTTTTCGCACAGCGGCTGGGGATTGCAAGTGGCCGGCACCACGCTGCCGACGTACGAGATGCCGAAGTTCGACGGCATCGGCGCCAACGAATACATCGTCGACGTGGTCCACGACGCGTGCGACTTCATTTCGGCGGTCGACACGCCGGCCGTCTGGGAGTTGAACATCTGGTATCACACGCTCAACTGCGGCTACACCTGCCGCATCAGCGGCGAGACCGATTTTCCCTGCATCTATGGCGACAAGGTGGGGCTGGGCCGCGCGTACGTGAAGCTCGAAGGCGGCCCGCCGTTGGACTATGACCAATGGGTTTTTCGCTTGCGCGACGGGCGAAGCTACTGCACCGACGGGCTGAGCCATCTGTTCGATTTCACGGTCAACGAGTTGGGCGTGGGCCAGCGCGACGCCGACGATCGGCCGAGCGTGCTGGCGGTCAAGAGCGGGCAGCCGCTCCAAGTGCGCGTGCGCGCCGCGGCATTGCTGGAAGACCAGCCGCGGGATGACATCCGCGGCAAGTCGTGGGACGAGAAGCCCTATTGGCACGTCGAACGCGCCCGAATCAAGGACACCAAGACCGTGCCCGTCGAATTGATCGTCAACGGCCAGGTGGTGGCGACCCAGACGATCGACGGCGATGGCCAGGTCCAAGAGCTGGAGTTCGACTACACGCCCGAGCGATCGAGCTGGGTGGCGCTGCGCATTTTGCCCAGCGCGCACACGAACCCGGTGTTTGTCGAGGTTGACGGAAAGCCCATTCGCGCCAGCCGTAAGAGCGCGCAGTGGTGTCTGGACGCCGTGGACGTGTGCTGGCAGCAGAAAGTGAAGAGAATTCGGTCCGAGGAACAGCCCGCGGCGGCCGAGGCGTACGCCAAGGCTCGCGAAGCATATGCTAAAATACTGGCAGAGTCGAAAGAAGATTAGCAGCCTGTTGAAGTATTCAACAGGTTGCGACATCGCATGGATGCGATGACAAAATGGCGACGCAAGTCGTTATTTTGCGAGCCGTGTGAAGCTTTGCTTCGCACTTGGCGAGGTTGAAAAAAGCCACGATGGCATTTTTCAACAGACTGTTAGCCCAGGTCCAGTCGCACTGGCTGCCATGATTTGCAAGCGAATACAGCTTCGTTTCGATGCCCTTGCCGCCGCGCTGCTGGTGGCGGCCTTGCTGATGCCGCGCATCGCCTCCGCGGGCATCGACGGCGAGTCGAACACCGACGGCGTCAATCCGGCGGCCGAGTTGTACGACATTGCCGAGACGCAGCGACTGCAGCAAGTCGCGCGGCAACTGGACCTGAACCGATTCATGACCTGGTCGAGCTCGTACGGGCCGAACAGCTTGTGGGGACCGCGGATCGGTGGTCCGCCGATTCGGCAGCCGATCGGCTATGAGTCCAAGCAGGTGTCGCCCAATCGCTGGATCTATCGGCCGGTGTACGATGAGGAGGCCCCGGTGGAAGTGATTGCCGCGCCGCCGGCCTTGCCCGCTCCTGGCACGGGAGCTCCGCCGGCCGCTGGTCCGAGGCTGCCAGCGCCGAGCGATGCGCGGCCGGGTGATCCGATGCCGGCCGATGCGGCGCCGAAGTTACCGATGCCAAGCGGCCCGCGCGAGTTCTGAGGAATGACTCAAACGTAACCTCCGTAAACGCTCTCAGGTGCCGCTGGTGGCGGCAGCCACCAGTGTGGTCGGGCCCCGTTGCCCGCGAGGCCCGTTGTTGAATTGCACTGGTGGCGTGCGCCACAGTGGCACGAGCAAGCACCGAAGTTATTCTTGAGTCGTTCCCAAGGTCCGCGCTAGGGTTGGCTGGCATCCGGCATCGCGTCCGCGTTCGGATCCTCGGGCGGCGCGTTGTCGTCGGTCGGTTCCCCGTCAGGTGGCTCCCCATCGGGTAGCTCGTCGAGGGTCGTGATGGGAGGCAGTTGATTGATGGCGGCGTAGCCCGCGTAGATGGGCAAGTGGCGATAGTAGACTTCGAGGTTGTAAATGGAGAGGCAAGTCACGAAGAGCCGCCCGCCTTCGTTTCCCCATTGGTCGAACTGCGGATCCCAACTGCCGGTCTGCGGTCCGTCTTTGATTTGATGGGCGGGTATTTCGATGCGCATGCGGCCGTTCCACGTTTCCCAGAGGTCGCCTTCCATATGGTGGGCGGCCTGGGTGGCGTAGTACCAATAGTAGACGTTCGGAGGGTTGCTCGGATCGTCGTAGGTGACGGGAGTTGTGAGCAGCGCCGACACGCCGTCGACCAGCCGCGGATCGTCGCGCGGCCAGCCGAGATACTGCCGGCAAAGCAAGCCCTCGGCGCTCATGGCGGGCGAGACGTTGACGGTTTGCCAGTATCCGTAGCGCCGACCGTCGTCGAGCGCGGCCGAATCGAGGTAACGGGAAATCTCTCGCAGGGATTCATTGGGGACGTTCAGCTTGGCCATCCGCGCGCTTTGCAGCGCCATCACGAACCAACCGGTCACCGAGGTGTCGGAATCCATGCGCGGCTGGTAGCGCCAGCCGCCCTTGTCTTTGTCTTGTGCGGAGAGGGCGAACTCCACGGCACGCTTCGCGGGCGCCAGGAATCGTGATTCGTTGGTCATTCCGTAGATTTCGCAGACGGCGATCGTACACTGGGCGTGGGTGTAGAGCATCTGCACGGGCTTGGCCATCGAGCCGACGAATCGGCCCTCCTTGTTTTGCATTTTGAGCAAGGCGTCCCAGCCCTTGCCGACCGTTTTCTGATAGCGGCCGTCGCGATGGGTGTCTCCGTGGCCTTGAAAGGCCAAGAGTGCCATGGCCGTGGCGGCGGCGGTGTTTTCGACGCGGGCGCCGTCGGGATAAGGCCCGAGCATGCTCCACGATCCGTCCGCGCGTTGCTGTTCGGCCAGCCAGGCCAGCCCCAGTTCGACGGCCGACTCGGTTCCCTTGGTGCCGCCGTATTTTTTGAGCAGTCCGGCGCGCGTGCCGGCGCCGCGTCCCGACAACGCCAGATCGATGCCCGGCGCGCGACCCGATCCATTGGGCGACACGTCGGTCACCTCCAGCGGCGTCAGTTGAATGCGCTCGAGCGTCGGGGGCACCAGCACCGGCGTTTCGATCTGGGGCAGGTCGCTGGCGACGGACGACGGCAGGTCGACGACTTCCAGGTTGGCGTCGGTGGCCAGGTCCGAGGCGTCTTCCAGTTGCGAGCCCAGGTCTTCGGAATAACCGACTTCCACTTCCAAGTCGGTCGGTCGCAGATTCGAGCCGATGACGAGCAAGCCCAAAACGATCAGCAAGACCATGTGAAACACGGTGCTGACCAGCCAGGCGGGCGCGTTGCGGAGGATTTCGCGAAGGTCTTCGGACTCTTCGTCGAGATCGTCGTCATCATCATCGTCGTCGTCGGGAAACTCTCCGGCGCGCGGCTTGAGCGGAATGGGGCGGTTGGAAGCGCCCAGGCCGATCGGCCGGTTTCCCATTCCCGAATGCGGCACCGGCCCCTTGGCGGGACCACCGGCGCCGGTTGGATTGAGATGCGGCAGGTCAGGATTGGGGACCGCCATTGCGGATCTCTGCTGTCCCGCGCGCACGCGGATAAATCGTCGCGGGCATTGCGGCACCCGAATTTACCCGTTCGATACCGGGTGGCAGCCCGCGACGGTGGCCCAACCTTGAAGTCTACCCCTGCACCGGCAGAGCGCCAAGCAAGAAGGCCAGCCAGTGGACGGACTTGTGACGAGCTGCGCTGGCCGCGGCCGGGTGGATCCCGTACGCACGGATTGTCGTGCGCGACGAAGGTTGAGCGAAGAAAACGGCGTCGCGATCCGGTTGGTCTGCCGACGGTCGATCGAGCGATGGCCCTCGACGTTGAGCGGGTTGCCGGCTACAATAACCCAGGTGGCTTGGTTGCGCGTGTCTCCCGACGGCGACCGACGACCGCCACAACATATCGCGGGGTGGAGCAGCCCGGTAGCTCGCGAGGCTCATAACCTCGAGGTCACAGGTTCGAATCCTGTCCCCGCCATTTTTCGGCCGCAGGCCGAAAAATTGAGAGGAGCAGGGAGAGAGTAGAGAGTAGAACGAGAAGAAGTTTGCCAACGCCGTGCAGTCATGCACAATGGGTTGGTCTCCTCGGTCTACTTACTACTTTCTCCTCTCCTCTTTTTTATTGCGCTCATGACCTTTGCTTTCGAGAAGCTTGACGTCTACCAGAAGGCCGTCTCCTTTGCGGATCGTGCTTGCCAAGCCACCGAAACTTTCTCGCGCGGTTATGGCTTTCTCTCCGACCAGTTGAACCGCGCGGCGCTTTCGATCGCGGCGAACATCGCCGAAGGAAACGGTCGCTTCACCAAACCAGACCGCAGGAATTTTTTCGGTATCGCACGCGGTTCGGTTCAAGAATGCGTGCCTTTGCTCGAACTGGCCCGGCGGAGGGGATTGCTGACCGACGACCAACACAACACGCTCAAGGCCGATCTTGAAGAGATTGCACGCATGCTTTCAGGGTTGATCAAGGGCCTAGAGCAACGAGCAGTTTGAGATATTTCCGTCACCAGCGGAGTTGGTGGTTGCCGCGGGAATGACAACCACTTGCAGAACAGAGGGACTTCGGGATGACCATCGATCAGATCCGAACGCTGTACGATGCCCAGCCATTTCAGCCGTTCGTCATTCGCTTCGCTGATGGTCGGCAGATTCCGGTCGAGCACCGAGAATTTATGACGCGCGCGCCGAGCGGAAGGACGATTGCCGTGTATGGGAGAGATGTGCTGCCCATATCATCGACGTGCTCCTCGTTACTGATCTTGAAATCAGACCAACCAAGAATGGATCGCGCAAGCGCCGTCGCGGCTGAGCGTCGCGGCTAATTCGGATTCGTTGGGCTCGTGTGCGCGAGTCCCTTAGCCTGAAGAGACGATGTACAGAAGGCACGTGATCAGTCTGGTCGTGCTGGCCGTCGTCACGGTTGCGGTTGTCTCGCTCTCGCGTTACTTGCACGAGGGAGAGGGACAGGACATCCCACTTGAGGAGCCTCTTGAGCAATACCGTGTCAGACACCCTGCTGGCTTTTCAATAGTCGCGCCGACCAACTGGGGCACTCGGATCCATGAGGGGGAGCCGGCGATGCTATCGACATGGCCAAAGAGTTTTTACCCTCGGAGGAGATACGCGTCTGGCATTTCAATCATTTCAGGCAAACAGCCGTTGGACGTTTCCAAGGCAACTCGCGTCACGTTTCAGAATCAAGAGGCCTTTGAGTTGGTCGAGCGCCAGGACGGCTCATGGTTGGACGAGCCGCCTAGGTTCACCTATCGATTAGTCTTCGAGCGCGGCGAAATGTGGTATTCTATCTGGTACCATATCTTCGAGGACACCGACCTTCTTCCGCTCGAAATCCGCCGATATATCGAAACGTTTCAGGCTGAGGCTGAAGCCGCATCCGACGAAATCGATCCTGCGAGCGAGGTACCTCTGGGCGGGTAATGGAGCGCCGTCGATAATCGCCGTATTAGAGATCGCTTGAACGGAATTCGGCTCGCTGTGCTCTCATAACTCCCGGGTCACCAAAGCGCGGCTGCGCGAGGTTTTCATGGTCGATCGCCAGGAAGTGATAA
Source organism: Pirellulales bacterium (assembly GCA_041750795.1). GTDB lineage: Bacteria > Planctomycetota > Planctomycetia > Pirellulales > PALSA-1355 > JTS-RE94. Next base: position 11,929 of record JBGSYQ010000289.1, read on the forward strand.
ACGCCTTCGCGAAGACGCCTCGCCCAGAGGATCGGTCTCTTTGCGCTTGTGCTTGCGCCGAATGCCAATGGGAGATTTCCAGATTTAAAGGCAAGACCTGGTCGCAATTGCAACTGAGCGATTTTGGCGCCGATGACGGTGATGCAAACATTGCACTGTTGACTGCGGAAGCGTTTCACTACTTCTTGCCCGGATTGCTTCTTCTCGTCCTGGAGAATCAGGACTCTGACTGGCTGTGGGATCGAATCGTCGGGCGACTCACGTTTTCAGATCGCGAAGCCGACGATCGTCGCGCACGCGTTCAAACGGATATCCAGTACCTGTCACCTCGGCAAAGATCGGCGCTGGTCGACGTCGTAAGGCATTTGGAACCGTCGACTCCCCATTCGCCCGTCATCTGGCAATCGTTGATGTCCAGTCTGCAGGATGGTGATGCGGTTCCATATAGCTTCGCGAACCTCGATGCGCACAATTTGGCGCTACGGAAACAGTCGCGCGAAAAGTAATCTCAAATTCGACGTGCTGCTACTTCGCACGGATGCGGTATCGCAGCAGGACGAACAACCCGAGTGCCCCCAACAGCGCTGTCGAGGGTTCGGGCACGACCATCACCACGAATTCGTCGTGCGCGACGCGGCCGCCATCGTCCCAAACCAACAGCGTGACGCGGTGCGTCCCCAACCGCGTGAACGTGAACGAGGGCTGATGATCGATTTGGGGAACTCCCTCGTCGAAATCCCACAGCACGTTGGCGACGTAGCCGTCGTCGGCAAAGCTGAAGGAGAAGTCCACCGCTTCGCCCAGGGGCACGATGTCAGACGAGATGATCGAGGCCAGGGGCTTTTGGTTGCCCGCGAAGCCCTGTGAAAAGAAAAATTGCTGATCGAAGCCGTTGTCGTATATCGAGTTGTTCTCGAAGACCAGGTCGCTGCCGAGATACCACAGGCTCGAGCCGAACGAATCTCGGATGGGAGCCCCGCCGTTGCCGGCAATCGTGTTGTTGATGATCTCCAGTTGGTCGATTCTGCCTCCGCCGAGCTGAATTCCCATCCCGTCGTTGTCGACGAAGCGATTGCTGTCGAGTACCAGGTGCTGGGTATTGCCGTTGACGCGAAAGCCGTGTCCCTGCCCGCTGTAGAGGTAGGGCGCGCCGGCGTTTGTTTGTTCGAAGGTATTCTCATAGAAGACCATTTGCTGGACGCCGCTCTCATCGCCCTGGATCTGTGCGCCCCAGGTTTCGGCGCCGGAGATGGAGTTGTAGCCCCAAAAGACGCGCTGCTTGGGGGCGTCGTTCGAGGTGGAGATGCCGATGTGGGCGCCACGATCGACGACGTTGTCGGTGAAGATGACGTCCACGCTGCCGGCCAGTTCCAGGCCGATGAATTTGACGGGCCCGCTGGTATTGCTGACGGTGTTGCGGCGGACGGCCGAGTAATTGGAGGAGTCGACGCTGAGCCAGTGGTCGATGACGTTGTCTTCGATGAGTGCCCCGTGCGATCCGCCCCAGACTTCGATTCCGAGTCCCGGTCCTCCGGGCGCGAGGCCCGAGCCGTTGATCGTATTGTTTTGGATGACCGGTGTGGTGGAGGCATCGACCAGAATTCCGCCTCGGCCGGTGTTTTGCACGGTGTTGCCCACCACGCGATTGTCGTTCGAGCCGTTCGAGATACGGACGCCCCCGCCCCACACCGAATCGACGCCAATGTTGATGAACTCGTTGCCGGTGATTTGCGAGCCGACGACGTTCTGGCTGAAATAGATGCCGTGGGGGCCGAAGTTGGGTCCGGACACCAGATTCGCGACGCGCAATCCGTGGATGTGGTGCTGACCGCCGTTGGACCCCACGATGCCTTGCACGGCGTTGACGTTGCTCTTGCCGTCGAGCGTAAAACCGCTGAGCTCCACTGCCTGGTTGCTGGTGCTGGATTGCATTTGCACCATGGCCGACGGGCTGCTGCCGATAAACTCGATGACCGTACTGTCGCGGCCGGCCCCGGCGATGCGCACGCCGTTTTGAGGAACGATGGAGCTGGAGATCGAAAAGGTGCCCGCCGGCAAATAGACGGTGCTGCCTGGCGCGGCCGCCGCGATGGCGGCGGAAATGGCCGCCGAGTCGTCCAGCCCATCGTTTGCGATGGCGCCAAAAGTCGTCACGTCGAAAACCGTGCCAGATCCAGCTCGCGCGGTAGCGGCGGCCGCGCAGATCAACAAGACGGCGCTGGCGGATACGACTTGGCGATGGGCGATCGTCATCCGGCGGTGCCTACAATGGGTACGGAACGTGCGGCAAGCGCCGGCGATGCCAGGAAGCGGCAGCGTCGCACGCAGCATCGCGTCGACGAGCCATTCTGACTGGTCGCGTCGCAAAATGCAAATCTCAGTCGGACTCGGCGACAAGACGGGCGCGCAGTGATAGCCTGACAACGGCGGGGCTGCAACCGCGCATGTGATGGCAAAGTAGCGATGGTTGTCGTTGTTTTGCGCCTCCGCGCAACGCGATGCCTCGAACGTGGCGCTTGTTGAACAATGCCACGACGGCGTCTTTCAGCCAGCAGGCCGTTGGCTCGATGCGACCGTCGGTCAAGAAGGCCGTTTGTTTCTCACCCTGGCTGGCCGCGCCGGCCTCCCGCAACGCTGTTGCTATTGCGGATAGAATTCGGCGATGGCTTCGAGGATGGCGATTTCGTTGGCGGCCGAGTGGACCGCGCGGTCGCGGCCTTCTTCCTTGGCGCGGTACAGCGCGCGGTCGGCTTCGCGCAGCAGGTCGACGTGGGTATCGGCGTCGCTGGGCGTCATGGTCGCCGATCCAACGCTGATGGTGAGTGTGCGGTCGATCCACGATCGCGGGTTGGGTATGGACAGCGCCTTGATCCGTAGCCGCAGGTGATTGGCCGTGGCCTCGCCGATGGCCGCATTGGCGTTGGGCAAGACGATGGCAAACTCTTCGCCGCCGAAACGCGCGGCGTAGTCTTCGGTGCGGCGAATGCTGCCTTGGATCACGCCGGCGATCGCCCGCAGGCAGTCGTCGCCGGCCAGGTGGCCGAACTCGTCGTTGTATTGCTTGAAGAGATCGACGTCGATCAGCAACAGCGTCATGGGCATGGACGCGAGGCGATGGCGCTGCCACTCGTCCTGCAGCACCTGGTCGAAGCCGCGGCGATTCAAGATGCCGGTGAGCCCGTCGGTCGAAGCCTGCAGTTGCAGGCAACGGTTGGCCTCGCAGAGCGCGAGATTGGTATTCTGCTCGATGTTCTTCAGCACATAGACCAGCATGCTCACGCAGATGACCAGGCAAACGAGGCCCGAAAGCGCGAGGAACCGCGCGCCTGCCGGGCCCACCTCGTGACCGAATGTCACACCGGCTCCCTCGGCCGCGGCAAAAGTCAGGATGACGGCCACGCTCAACAGCGTCCAGTAGATACCGGTGCGACCGCCGAGCAACAGCATCGACAACACCGGAATCGAGGCATACCACATGGTCGACGGCGCACCAAGGCCGCCGTTGAGGATCCCCAAAACCGCATAGACGTAAGCGGCAGCGCCACACAGGATTTGCGCGCAGAGCCTGGGCGATCGGCCGCCGCGCAGCATGCACAGGATGAGGATCAGCAGCACGCCGCCGGACAACACGACGTTGGCGGAGATCGGGGCCGACAGCAGCCAATAGACGGCGGAGAAGACGACGACCCACACGAACATTGCCAGGCTGAACGCCGCCACACGATTCGCCAGGTGCAGGCTCTCGGTGTCCTGTCGCAGATCGCGCCGTATCAATCCGTCGTACCAGGCGCGCAGGGTGGCGATGGCGGCGCGCACGAAGGTTGCACGGAGCGGTGGGGCATCGGTATTCATCTAGCGAAACGGTACCTTATTTGCCGGCCGGGGGGGGCGCTGGCAATGCCCGTCGAGAGGGGCATGGAAATCTATGGAAACGCGAATGGTCGAATGGAAATGTCGCCGACAGGCGGCGGTCTGGTCGGATGCCCGGCACGCAGCGACGTCGATGCGCATCGACGGCGGCGTCTGCCGTCGCTTGGTTCGTTTACTTCGGCCCGGCAGGCAGCGCCGCAGGCCGAGCGTGGGCTTCGACGAGTTGCGCGTCGCCTTGGTCGAGTTGCAATTGTCGCAACACGGCGAAGTCATTCTTGCATACGAACTCGCAGCCCAGGAAATACTCGGAGCCGGCTTGCGTCCACCAGTGGACTTTGAGCGGAATGCGACAGTCGGTTCCGTCGTTGGTCGCAAAGATGTTGATATGCCGCGTGCCTTCGGGCGGACAATTCGTGGCCAGGCAGCAAACGCCGCTCAAAGAGATATTGCGAATCAGCGCCGAAAACCGCGGGCCTCCGGGCGCCAATTGGATCTCGACCAGGATGCGTGCCTCTTCGCGCGGCGACGAGCGACGCTCCAACAGACCACTGTCGAGCAAGCGGCGAAAATCCCGTTCGTTCAGCTTCGGCTCGATGGCGCAGCGAAGGTGCCAGCTTCCGGCCGGATCGGGGCGCAGCCAATCGATGCGCGCCTGGATCAACAATGGTTGCTGCAGGCGATCGCTGACGATTTCGAGTTGGCAACCGCCTTGGATCTTGGGCGGCTCGGCCAACAACAACACCGCGCCGACCGGCGAGATCCGTTTCAGTTGTGCCCATTCACCCGCGTCCGAGTCGTGACCGTGGGGAAGAATTCGGGCTCGAATCGACGCCGGATTGATGACGGCGAAGTAGCGCTCGGTGGTGGATTGCTTGGACATGGAGACCTGTCGATCGAAAACGGTAGTCGGGGGAAGAGGAGAACAGTGAAACTCTAGGTCACTTTGCATCGAGCGCGGCTGGTCAATCCGATGTTGCGACCGGCGAGCGCTCGTGAGTGCGGCGACCTTTGTAATGTGTATCTGCACGATGGCTGATAACACCGGCGTGTTTGAACTAATCGGCATAGCTGGTCTTGCTGCCCCAGAGGCCGCCAAGTTCCCGATCGTTGCGGAGCGCGCTTCGCGCTTGCGGCGCTGCGCAAGAAACGGCGAAAAAATATGGACATTCGAATTCGTGCTGGGATAATCGGTGCTATCGCATTCGCGCCGCTATTCGGCGGCAAGGCGATCACCATTCAACGCAAGGACCTCCTCGCATGTCGAACGCAGCCCACGCCAAGTCGTGGCAGGCGCCATCATTGCCGGATGCTGGGCCCGTTGTCCCCAGTGTGGATGCGACGCAATTGCCGGGAGGCTCGCTTGACTCCGTTCCGTTATCCTCAGGCGAGGCGCTGGAAAGAAAGCTCGAAATGAACAGTTTGTCGGTGACGCTGCGCCGCCTGTTCGACGGCGGCGATCAGCTTCTGTGGGGCCTGGCGGATTCGACCGCCATGGTACGCGAGGGCGAGCGCCTCACGCGCGTCGATCCTGAACACGAGGTCATTCGGCCCGCGGAGGGCGTTTCGCCGACGGCGCCTCCGGCGCTGCAATCGCCGATGGCGGAGTCCTGGTTGGTCATCGTCGAAAGCGCGGAGAATTTTCTGGCCGCAGGTCGCATCGAACATTTGCGCACGCTCCTGGGCGACCATCCAAGGACGTTGCTGATTGCCTTGGATCCCGAAAACGACGGATCGCCGCACCCGCGCGAACCCAGGCCAACCGATCGGGCGCTTGTCGACCTGAGCGTCGCAATCGGCTTTGACCATCTCGCCTTGATCGCGGGCAATGACCTGGGACGCGTCATCGAGGGCCTGGCCGACGTCAAGCGGCGCGATCGCGCTACGCTCGTTCACCTGAAGGAGTGGGACGCCAACGCGGTGGACGCGCTCTTGCCGGCGGTCAATCCGGCGGAAGTTGCCGCACCGGACAGCGAGACGGCGCCGGCGCGCAGTTTGCAACAACG
>JBGSYQ010000290.1:0-6226 GCA_041750795.1 Pirellulales bacterium
GTCGTCGCCGGCCTCGCGGCGGATCCTGGCGGCCATGACGCCGGCCTGCTCCACCACCAGCGCGCTATTCATCATCAACAGCGACTGCGGCGCCACGGTCGACGAGGCGCGCTGCTCGCAATTGGGAGTCATCGTGGGCACGTCGAACGGTTCGAGCATGCCCAGCGGCATCGAGCGGCGCACTTGCACATAGACGCTGCGGCGAAACGCATCTTCGCCCAACGGCACCACCTTGCCCGACGGGCGGCCCGCCGAATCGCGCGTGTCGACGCCCACTACGATCTGCCCTACCTCATCCGGCATGACCGGCACCGGCTTGCCGTCCATCGCGGGCGACAAGTTGCCGCTCGCCGCCAGCAACGCGTCGCGAATCGTCTCCGCCTCCAGCCGGCGCACGTTCATGCGGCCCAGCAGGCGATTGTCCGGGTCGACGGCCCCCAACTCCTCGCGCCGCGCCGATGACTGCCGATAGGCCGTCGACGTGACGATCAGCCGGTGCAGCGGCTTGAGTTTCCAACCGCCGCGCATGAATTCATCGGACAGCCAGTCGAGCAGTTTGGGATGGCTGGGAGGCTGACCCAAGAAGCCGAAGTCGCCCGGTGTGTCGACCAGCCCGCTGCCAAAGTGATGCAACCAGAAGCGGTTGACCAGCACCCGCGCCACCAGCGGATGCTTTCCATCGGTCAAATGTCGGGCGTACGCCAGCCGCCGGCCGGAAGTGGGCAGGCTCGCGTCGTTGGATGGCACGACGAAGCCGGTGCGGTTCAGCACCGCCAGCTCGCCAGGCGCAATCTTGCCGCGCGGTTGATTGATGTCGCCTCGGGCGAATAGCAGAGTCGGCGGCACGTGTCCCGGCACTTCGGTCAGACAGGCCACGTTGTCGTCGGGGGGGCGCTCGCGGCGCTTGGCTTCGGTCAGCTCGTCCCATTTCTTGTTGAAGCCGTTGAGCCGGTCATCCAAGTAGAGATAAACCGAGCCGCGGTCGACCTTCAGAAACGGATACTCCTTGATCAGTTGCTTGTGGTCGTCGGTCTGCTTGTCGGCGGGAGTGTCGCGCGCTTCGCGTGCTTTCGGCTGGACCTCCTCGGGCAGCTTGGCCAACTCGCGCTCGAACGTTTCGGCCACCAGTTGATCCAGCTCTTGCGAGCGTTGATCGGCAATCTGCTTCAGTTCGGCATCGACGGCCGCTGCCTTCGCTTTAACTTCGTCCGACCACAACGAAACCAGCCGCGCGCCGGCCGGGCGCCATTGCTTCCAGTCGTAGGCCGGCTCGAACAGCGCGCGAATGCGGTGGTAGTCCTCGTGCGTGATGGCATCGTAGCGGTGCGAGTGACACTGGGCGCAGCCGACCGTCAGTCCCAGTACCGCGGTCGACATGATCTTGATCGTGTCGGCCACGACGTCGTTGCGCGCCACGTTCTGATCGACTTGCGAATCGGTGGTGCCATCGGGTCCCATCCGCAAGAAGCCGGTGGCGATCAGCCGGTCGGCATCGGCCGCGGACAAGTTGTCGTACGGCGGCGTTAGCAGCTCATCGCCGGCAAGCTGCTCGACCAGAAACTCGTCCCACGGCTTGTCCCGATTGAACGAGCGGATGACGTAGTCGCGATACTTGAAGGCCCACGGGCGTTCGACGTCTTTCGCACCGTAGCCGTCGCTGTCGGCATAGCCCGCCACGTCCAGCCAGTGGCGGCCCCAGCGCTGGCCATAAGCGGGCGAAGCCAGCAAGTCATCGACCAGGCGGTCGTATGCGTCGGGCGAGGGATCGTTTACGAAGCGCTCGACGGCCTCGGGCTCGGGCGGCAAGCCGACCAGGTCGAACGACAACCGGCGAATCAAAGTGGCCCGATTGGCCGTCGGGCCGAAGCCCAGCGACTGTTGCTCCAACCGCGCCAGCAGGAAGGCATCGATCGGCGTGGCCGCCGATTCGGCGTTGGCAACATTGGGCACAGCGGGCCGGCGAATCGGCTGGAAGGACCAGTGCGATCGATCTTCCTCGGTGAACACGTCGCCGGCGGCCAGCGACTCGGGCTCGTCACGGGCTGTCTTGGCGCCCGCGTCGATCCAGCGGGCGATCGTTTGCACTTCCGCCGCCGAGAGTTTCTTGTCGCCCGGCGGCATCTCGCCCGCGGCGATCCGCGCAACCAGGAGACTTTCGGCGTGATTACCCGGCACGATGGCCGGGCCGGAATCGCCCCCTGCCAACAACAGCCGGGCCAGACGCGCATCGAGCGCGCCCTCCGGCTCGGACTCCTCGCCGTGGCAATGCCAGCAGTGCGCTTTGAGAATGGGACGTACGCTTGCTTCGAACGTCAACGCGCCGTCGGCAGCGACCGGCGGCTCCGCGGCAAACAGTGTCGCGGGCATCAGCAGCGCGGCAATCGTGAGCAGGGCTCTTGGCATGGCGGGCATCGCAGGTGGGATTCGGGCGGGGACCGACGGCAGCCAGGCGGGTTTGCCAATTGTAACCCAACCGCGGCCAGAATGCCAACCGCGCACAGCCCTCAATCAATGCCGAAGTCGCACGAGGCCGGCCCAGTCGCCGCTCACGGCTCTGATGCCGTGGCGCCGCTTAAAAGATAGGCCAGCAGGTCCAGCACTTGCTCCTTTTGCAGTAGGTTGATGGTCCCCTCCGGCATGTTGGATATCGGCAACCGGCGGCGCTCGACGATGGTTTGCTTGCTCACTTCGGTGGGCATGTCGGTCGCCGAATGCGGTCGCACGAACACCGCCTCGTCGGTCTCGCGTTCGATGCGGCCGGCGACGACGCGTCCGTCGTCGGTTTCGATGGCATAGCTGGCGTACTCATCGGCAATTTCCTTCGATGGCTGCACGATCGACTCCAGCAGCTTTGGCGCCTTCAGCCGCTTCTCGATGCCGGTCAAGTCCGGGCCGACGGTGCCGCCATCGCCCGCAAAACGATGACACTCGACGCAGCCGGTGGTGCGGAAGGCCACCTGGCCGGCCTCCTGCGAGCGGCCGCTGCTTAGTTCGTTCAAGGAAGGCAGCAGGTCTTCCATCTGCCATTGCTTGACGAAGGGCAAGATGGGTTTGAGGCTGCCGATCCACTGCCGCATCAGCCCGACGGCCTGCTCGTCGACACGGTTGGATACCAGCGGTGGCATTTGCGCGCGACCGCGGCGCGACAGTCGGTGCAGCAAGACCGAGCTGTCTGGGTCGCCCGGGGCCACAAGCATCGCATTGCTGATGCCAAAGGTGTCGTGCTGCGGGCGCGCGGCGAGCAGTTTCATCTCGCTGGCCGGCGTTGTGATGGCCAGTTCCATCTGTGCGTTGCCGCCGCCGGCCGCCACGTGGCAGGCCGCACAGTTGACGTGCAAATAGGCTCGCACGCGCGGCTCCGTCTCGGCGCTGGCATCGTAGGGATCGACCAGCCGAGCGCGTTCGGCCGGCGGTTTTTCCGGAGATTGCTCGAACAGCCCGATGTGATCCAGCGCTCGCAGTTGATTGTCTGGCACGGCGCCGTAATCGTGCCGGCGATTCAACTGCGCCTCGCTCAGGCCGAGCACGAAGTTCGCGGCGCGGCTGTGGCAGGTCAAGCATTCGGCCCGGCTGGGAACGCGCCACGCGACGGCGCCGGCGTCGCTGACGTTGATGGCCGCGGGCCCGAGGTAGACGTGCTCGCCCTGTTTGTCTACCAGCACGGCATCGGTCTGTTCGTCGTTCCAGCGATACGAGTATCCGGCCCACTCGCCTTGCTGGCGCAGCAGCACGCGCGTTTCCAGGCGAGAGGAGGGCCGGCTGTCGTCGCCTGGCAGCGAGAGCGTTTGTGCGATCGCCGTGCCGTCGGGAAAGTGCCAACTGCCGTTCGACGTGTAACCGACCTTGGTGTCGCCGGGCACGGCGATAAAGCGCTGGGCCACGGCGCCGTCGTTCCAACCGGGGGCGTTGACGGAGTAAGGAATCACGCCCACCGCGGGCTGATGGTCGCGTGTCGAGGTGAACAGGCCGGTCTGGCTGAGCAAGCGGGGAAACGGCGCGCCCGCGGCCTTGGGCTCTGCGTGCTTCAGCCGATAGATGCCGCCGCCGTGATCCACCACCAGCATTTCGCCGCGCTGGTCGACCCGGAAGGCGGCGATCTGCAAGCTGGTGTCCGCCAGCTCGCGATGCCACAGCGCGCGCTGGCCGTCGTGCTTCATGCCCCAGATGCGGCCGGTCGAATAGTCGCCGTAGATGTACGCGCCTTCGAGCTCGGGGAGTTTGTCGCCGTAGTACACGACGCCGCCGGTCAGCGAGCGAAATTCGGCGTGCGAGTGCTCGATCGTCGGCGGCACCAGCGGCGTCGGTCCGCGCCGACGCTCCGGATAGAACGCGTGATTTCCTTCGTAGACGCTCCAGCCGAGGTTGTCGCCGCGTTGGACCAGGTGTGCGGTTTCCCACAGATCCTGGCCGTTGTTGCCGACCCACACGTGCCCGCTGCGCGGATCGATCGCCATTCGCCAAGGATTGCGCAGTCCATAGGCCCAGACCTCGCCGCAGGCGCCGGGCATCTCTACGAACGGATTGTCCGCCGGAATGGCATAGGGCCGTTCGCCCTCGCTGCGAGCGACGTCGATGCGCAGCACCGCGCCCAACAGGTCGTCGAGCGACTGTCCCGTGTTCCACGAGTCGGAGTCGCCCGTGCCATCGCCGGTGACGATGTACAGCATGCCATCCAGGCCGAACGCCAGGTCGCCGCCATCGTGCCCCTCGGAGCGCCACTGGATGATTACCTGCCGGCTGTCGGGATCGATCCGCGGAGCCGGCCCGAGCTCGACGGTGTAGCGGCAGACGCGATTGTTCCGCCGCGATTGCGACGTCGGGCCGTTGCTGAACGTGTAAACGATTCGATTTGTTGCGAACTTGGGATCGAAGCAGACCGAGTAGACCAGCTCGTCCGGCACCTCGAGCAGCAATTGCCGCGCGTCGGTGAGCGGGTCGTCGGAGATGCGCTCGATGCAGCCGGTGCGCTCGGCGTCTTGCCCTTGCGAGACGACCCACAGGTAGTCGCTAGCGGGTTCGTCGATCAAGTAGATCGGCGCCGGCCAGTCGAGATTCGCGAACGTCTTTTCGACCGTGTAGGGCAGGGGAGGCTCTGGCGAACCGACCAGCCGCGAATCGCGCCACGGCACGCGCCGCTCCAGGCCGAACGGTGCATCGTCGGCGGCGCCGAGCGTGCCGGCGCCGGCAAGCCACACCAGCGCGAGAGAAAGGAGAATTGCCAGTCGAGTCATAACCATGTGGCGGCTTTGCGTCAGGGAGCCGCCGTCAAGCGATCCTCGAAAGTCACGGCTCCGTCGACGTCGTGATGGCGCAGGGTGAGGGTGGGTCCGGCCGCGGTGTGTTCGACCGTGCCGGAGAGAAACCCGCCCGCTACGCGCAGAAAGCGGTGGTAGTCCGGGCGGTAGTCTTCCTGCTGCCAGCCGCTGGCGTGCTCGTCGCTGGCCGGTCCGACCGAGTATTCGCGCAGTTTTGTGGTTGGATCGATCGAAGCGTACTGCCAGTGGCGATCGCCGCAGATGGAAACGACGTTGGGCTGTTGGGCCAGAAAGGCGCGCAGCTCGTTGCCTTCGTGACGAAAGCCCAAGTTGGCGTGGTTGTCGCGCTTCTGCTCGCGATCCGGACCGACCAGCGGCGTGGGCGTGAAGAGGATGCGAAACGTCGCGTCCGACGCGGCCACGGTGTCTTTAAACCACTGCTTTTGTACGGCGCCCCAGATCGTTTTCTCGGGGCCGTCCGGCATGTCGTTGGGCATGCGAAAGTCGCGCCCCTCGACCAGCCAGATTTGCAGGTTCTTGCCGAATCGCTGCGTGCGATAGGTCAAGGATCCCATGGGCGTCTGCTCGCGAAAGATGGCTTGCCCCTGGCGGAAGGTGAACTCGTGCATGTAGGGCGTTTTCATGGTCGGCCAGCAATCGTTGCGCAGCGTGTCGTGATCGTCCTTGATGAAGAAACTGGCCACCTGGCGATGAAAGGCCACGGCGCCAGGCCAGCCGTACATGCGTTGCCAATGGTAGCGAGCCAGCTCGGCGGTCTTGGCCAACTGGTCGTAGTAGATGATGTCTCCCAGGTGGACGAAGAAGTCGGGATCGAGCGCGAGCATCGAGCCGTAGATCTTGAAGCCCTCGGTCGAATCCTGGTCGTCGTTGCCGAAGCACGTGGCCGCGGTGAACACCACGCGGCGCTCGTCGTCGGCGCGGGGCGCCGTGCGAAAGTGTCCGTCGACGGC
>JBGSYQ010000291.1:0-7585 GCA_041750795.1 Pirellulales bacterium
AGCGGAAGTATTTTCGAAGGTGCAATTGGCCTTGGTGGATGCCCTGGGCGTGGACGAAGATGAGGTCAAGCCGGAGTCGAGGCTGGTGGGCGACCTGGGCGCCGAGTCGATCGATTTTCTGGACATCGTGTTCCGTTTGGAGAAAGCGTTCGACATCAAGATCCCGCGCGGCGAACTGTTCCCCGAAGACATCCTCAACAACGCCGAGTACGTGCAGAACGGCCGCGTCACGCCCGAGGGCTTGACGCTCCTCAAAGAGCGAATGAAGTTCGCCAACCTGACCGCCTTCGAGGCCAACCCCGTCGTGCAAGACTTCGGCAACCTGCTGACCGTCGAAGACATGTGCCGCTACGTCGAGAGCAAAGTGGCGGCTTGAGTAGGCTGTGGGAAGAAGAGGAGCTAAACCATCCCCGGTTAGGGCGAGACCCGCCACCGTATACAGCATGCTTCTTCGTCCAGCCTCCAGGCTGTTTGGCTCACGCCACGATCTCGTAGCCCTTGCGCTGCTCGCGGGATTGCCAGCCCTGGGCCTCGGAGTCGCCGACGATCTGCTCGCTGTCGGGATCCCAATTGAGCTTGCGGCCGAGCCGGATCGCGATGTTGGCCAGGTGGCAGGTGGTGATCGAGCGGTGGTGCGTGAACACGTCGGAGATCGGCTGCTTGCGTGACTTTACGCACTCGAAGAAGTTGCCCATGTGGCTGGTCGGCTTGCCGCCATAAAGCTTCTCGATGGCGTCCTCGGGCAGCGGCTTGTCGGCCAGCGCTTCGACCGGCGCACCCTTCAAGGATCCGCGGCTGACGAAGATCTTGCCGTCGTCCCCCTCGAACGTGATGCCGTTGTCCGTGTCGTGGCGGATGATCAAGTCGGTGCCGTCCTTGAACTTGCAATTGACCAGGAATTCGATGGCGGTGTTGTAGCCGTTGGCGACGTCCGGGTGCCTGGCGGTGCCTTCGACCGAGATCGGGCCGGTGTGGTCGGCACCGATGGCCCACTGGGCGATGTCGACGTGGTGCGCGCCCCAGTCGGTCATCTTGCCGCCCGAATACTCGTACCACCAGCGGAACTCGTAGTGGCAGCGCTTCTCGGTGTAGTCCACCAGCGGCGTCTGTCCTTGCCACATTTCCCAATTCAGCTCGGGCGGCACGGGCATCGGCTCGAACGGTCCGCCGGTGGGAGCGTCGCCGATGGCGCAGGTGACGCGGCGGACCTTGCCGATGCGTCCGTCGCGAATCATGGCAATGGCCGTCAAGAAACGCTGGTTCATCTCGGTGCGCTGCTGCGTGCCGACCTGGAACACGCGGCCGGTTTCCTTGGCCACCTTGCAGATCAGCTTGCCTTCGTCGATGGTGAGCGTCAGCGGCTTCTCGCAATAGACGTCCTTGCCCGCCTTCATCGCCTCGATGGCGATCTTCGTGTGCCAGTGGTCGGGCGTGACGATCGTGACCACCTCGACGTCGTTGCGGTCGAGCACTTTGCGATAGTCTTCGAACATGTCGGCCTTGCCGCCGGCCTTTTCCTTGCCCTGCTCGACGTGTTTCTTGTCGACGTCGCAGACGGCCACGATATCGCCAAAGTGGCGCACCCCGCCGACGAGGCCCCCTTGCCAGCGGTCGCCCGTGCCGATGCAACCCACCAGCGGCCGATCGTTCTTGCTCTGTGCCTCGGCGGCCAACGCCCCGCGGGCCGTGAACCAATAAGGCACGCTCAAGCCGGCCGCGGTGGCGGCCGAAGTCTGCAAGAACTGACGACGATTGGGGGAATGATGGCTCATCGGACGAAAACCCTTTTCGTGAATGGGAGACAAGTGGATGCAGTTGAACAGAGGAGGGCGGGGCAGGCTAGACGTTTAGTTTAACCAGCCGGCGAGTGGTTTGCAAAAGCGGCACGACCGACGACCGGACAACCCTATTTCGCCGAAGATTGCAAGGTTGCAGTATATCCGCGCGCCAAAACTTTCCGCACGGCTGCAACTCGTCACGCTCTTGGCGCTGCCAGCAGCGTGCGATCGATGCTCTCAATCGTGGGCCGGCCGGCCAGGGCCATGCAGAGATCGATTTCGTCTCGCAATAGTCCGAGCATGCGCTCGACGCCGGCCTGGCCGTCGGTGGCCAGCGCCCAGAGATAGGGGCGGCCAATCAATACGGCCCGCGCGCCCAGCGCCAGCGCCTTGACAACGTCGCTGCCGCGGCGGATGCCGCCATCGACGAGCAGTTCGACGCGTCCGTGTACGGCGTCGGCCACTTCGGCCAGGGCGTCGCTGGTGGGCAGTGTGCCATCGAGTTGCCGGCCGCCGTGGTTGGACACTACGATCGCGTCGGCGCCGTGATCGACGGCACGCCGCGCGTCTTCGGCCGTTAAGACGCCCTTGATCGCCAGCGGCAGCGGCGACAGCTTGCGCAGCCACTGGACCGACTCCCAGGTGAGCGAAGCGTCCCAGATGTCGGCAATGTACTTCTCCAGCGCGGAGCCTTCGCCACTGGCATCCATGTGGTCCAGGCCGACTTGCTCGAGGTTCTTCCAGGTCATGCCGCTGGGCAGGCCGAAGCTGTTGCGCGTGTCGCGATCGCGCCGACCGACCAGCGGCGCGTCGACTGTCAGGCACAGCGCTTTGTAGCCCGCGGCGATCGCGCGTTCCACCAGCCCGCGGGTCACGTCGCGGTCGCGATAGCAATAGAGCTGAAACCAGCGCATGCCGTTGGGCGCGGCAGCGGCGACTTGTTCCAAGCTGTGCGTGCCGGCCGTACTGACCACTTGGACAATGCCGGCGGCGGTGGTCGCTCGGGCGACGGCGCATTCACCTTCTGCGTGCGCCAACGAATTGAACGCGCAGGGCGCGGTCAGCACGGGAAACGCGATCCGCTGGCCGAGCACCGTGGTCGACAGCTCGCGCCGGGCCACGTCGACCAGCACGCGCGGCCGCAACCGCAGCAATTGCCAGCCTTGCCGATTGGCGTGCAGCGTGATCTCGTCCTCGGCGCCGCCGCAGTAATAGTCGAAAACCATCTGCGGCAGCCGTTCGCGCGCGGCCTGCTCGTAGTCGTGCAAGTTCACCGGCTGCATGAAATTGCTTCCTGAAACGGACTTTGGGCCAGCAGGCATGCCAGCGATTCTAAAGGTAAGCTTACCGTCGGGTTACGTTGGCGATCGCCCGGACTCGGGCGACACTTCCGTGGCAATGCGTTAGAATAGGTCGCGGCTGGGTTCTTGCCCAGCACCACTGAGCGACAATTGGGAACCATGAGTGATCCGTGCAGAAAGGACCGAGCGATGAAGAATTACATGCTAGGGGTTTGCGCCATGCTTGCGGTATTGGCAACTGCGGCGCTAGCCCGCGCGGCTGACGAGCACAAGACGATGATTGGCGAGGCCGTTGCCGTCTTGATTCCCTCCAAGGGAAGCGACGGCGTGGGCGGAACGATCCTCTTGAAGCAGGAAAAAGACTTCGTCCACGTTACCGGCGAGGTGAAGGGCCTGACGCCCGGCAAGCACGGCTTCCACATTCACCAGTTCGGCGATCTCCGCTCCGACGACGGCATGGCCACCGGCGGGCATTACAATCCCGACATGAAAAAGCACGGCGGTCCGCACTCGAAAGAACGCCACGCCGGCGACTTCGGCAACATCGACGCCGCCGCCAATGGCGTCGCCAAGGTCGACATCAAGGCCGAGGGCCTCGATCTGCACCACGTGCTCGGCCGCGCGTTGGTCGTCCACGGTGGCGCCGACGACTTGACATCGCAACCAGCCGGCGACGCGGGCCCACGCATCGCCGTTGGCATCATTGGTTTGGCCCAGGTGAAGTAAGGCTCACACGCCGAAAGAACTGGGGCGAGTGCCGCTGTTGGCATGCCATGCGGTGCAACAGCGGCGCTTGCCCCGGGTGCGCGCCGCACAGGCGCAGCTTCAAGCACGCGGCTTGATGCCCGGCCGCTAATACCCCAAACCGGGTCCCGCCAGCGCCGCCGTGCCCAGCGTGCCGTCGTTGACGCGGAACATCGTCGGGAACCGCTCGGCCCAGTCGCGATTGCCGGCCGGGCAATACTGGCGTGCATTGCCCTCGATGGCCGCGACACCGGGAATGCGCGCCGATAGCGTCGCCGAGTGCAGGAACGACTGGCCCGGGCACGTCAGATCCTGCACGCACAGGAACATGTCGTGTTTTTGCGCCGCTGCGCCCATCAGCAAGGCCTCGCTATGGCCTTTGCACGCTTTGAGCGCCACGCCCGTATATCCCAATTCGCGGCACAACAGCAAGCTCTCGAGATCCACCAAGGACTCATCGATCACGACCGGCTTGATCTGCGCCGCACGGTGCATGCGATTCTCGGGATGGGCCTTCAGGTCACGGTGCGTGGGCTGTTCGATGTAGTGAACTCGAGCGAACGCCCGTGGCGATCGCTCCTGCAACTGCGCCAGAAAATCGAGCACGTAGTCCACGCTCGCACACTTCTCGTTGAAGTCGAGCGAGTAGTTCCACTCGCGGCATCCGCGCGCCAGTTGCGCCGGCGCGGCGGTCGCTTCCACCGCCACCACCCGCTCGACGTCCCAGGCCAGGTCATCGCCGGCCAGCTTGATCTTCAGATGCGTCAACCCGTCAGCGGCGATCCACTCGGGCAACGTCTCGGGCAGGCCGTCGTCGAGGCGCTGGGGCAAGTCGGCGTGCGTCAAGGGATCGAGCGCGCCGACCAGGTGATACAAGGGCATCCGCGGCTTGGGCTGGCGCAGCGTATAGCGATCGAGATACTCGCCGGCGAAATCCGGGCCGAGGTAGTGTCCCAAGTCGGCATTCACAAACTCGGCGCCCAGCAGGTTGTAGGCGTTCTGTTCCAGGGCCTTGCCATACGCATCGTGAATGGCGGCTTCCAGCGGGCTGGCCGCCACGAGCTGGGCCAGCCGCGGCATCGGTTCGGCAAGGCCTGCGCCCTGAGTTACTTCCCCGGCCGCCGGCGCCTGATCCTGCGCCAGCGCGTGCGTAATCTCCAGCGGATGCCCGACCACCGTACACTGGCCGGCGGCTTGCACCAGGCGCTGGCCAAGCGACAACATGGCATCCAGCGTCGCGCTGCCGGCCAACGTGTTGCTGGGCCATGCCCAGGCGTTACCCAACGGCATCGAGCCAAGTCCCCGCGCGCGGCGTCCGTCGCGCGTTTCGACGTCTACGCTGACGTTCAACAGCAGTGCGTCGGTGACGACGCGGCCGCCGAACTTCATCGGAGTGCGATAGGGGATGCGCTCGGTGCTGGCTGTGGCGGCAACCAGGCGAATGTCGGTCGGTCGAGACACGGCGCAAAGTACCGCAGGAGGTCGGGGGGCGGAGGAATGCAGAGCTTCCGATTGTCGGGCGTCGCCGCCGCCTGTGCAAGGCGCAGCACGTGCCGGCCCGTCGAACTCGGTCCCTGCGCATGAAGCGGCCGGCTGCTACACCAGGCCCTTGCGCACGGCCCAGACCGCGGCTTGCGTGCGATCGGAAACGCCGATTTTGCGCAAGATGTGCTGCACGTGCTCCTTCACCGTCTCGTAACTAATGTGCAAGGCCAGGGCGATTTCCTTGTTGGTCAGGCCATAGGCCAACTGTCGCAGCACCTCGCTTTCGCGCTGCGTAAGCGGCACCTCGACGTCGGCGGCCAAGCGCGGGGTGGCCAGCGCGCCGGTGACGCGGCGCAATTCCTCGCGCGTCCAGGTGCTTTGCCCCGCCGCCGAGGCCCGAATCGACTCGATCAGCTTGTCACGCGACGTTCCTTTGAGCAGAAAACCGCTAGCACCCAAGGCCACGGCACGTGCCACGTACGTTGGGTTGTCGTACGTCGATAACATCAAGATGGGCATGTTCGGTCGATCCAGCTTGATGCGCCCCAGCGCGTTCAAACCGTCCCCTTCCGGCATGCGGATGTCCAACAACACGACGTCCGGTTCGTGTTTCAATGCCAGGCGCACCGCCTGTTCGCCAGTCGACGCTTCGGCGACGATCTTGATGTCCGTTCCGGCGAGCAAACTCTTCAGGCCGGAGCGGACCACTTCGTGATCGTCGGCAATCAACAACTTAATACTCATCGAGCCTCCTCCACTTCGTCGTATGCCCCGTCCGATGCCCCACGGTGCCAGCAGATCGGGGTCCGACGTCTGTGTCACCATTATAGCGGCAATCCCCCCGACGGAGTCCCCCTTTCGAGGCCGGTTTGTCAACGGCTCGCGGGCGGAACGGGAGACGGCCCTGAATGTCTAGTTGAAGTCTAGTATATAGGGCCGGATCGGCGATCCCAGGGGTTTTCGCTGGGGCGTAGCGCCTTGTCGGCATTCCGTGCCCCACCCGAACGGCTCGCGCTTCGCATCGAAAAACGCTGAATCGGGCAGCAACTTTTCGCACCCACGTGGGGGGTGGCTAGCGGCTGAAGATCATGGCCCGGAAGTATGGCTCGATCGATTTCATATCGAACGGCGTCAGCACCAGCACTTCGATCGACTCGCCGTCGATCGAGCGATAGGTGCGCCGTCCGCTGATTTCGAAGACGTCGAGCAGGGGAACGTCAGCCCCTTCGGACACTTGGTCGGTGGCCACGCCATCGATGAGAAACGAAATCGTGCGCACGACGGTTTCCAGCCGGGGCTGAAAGTTGCGCACCGTGCGCACTTTCAACGAGAAGTTGCAACGCACCAGCATCTGATCCTGCGAGAGAATCTGATCGACATGGCAAGCCAATCTCGGCAATCTCCCAATATGGCCCACTTCCGGCGGAAAGTGCAGGGCCGGCACAATGGGTTCCTTGTTGGCGCGCAGCGACGCGAGGTTGGCTTCGATCGCCTTGATGCGGCGCAGCGTGCCGGCCGAGTTGTCGGCCCCGGCGCGCAGTCCGCGCAGCTCGAACTCGAGCTGCGCGATCGTGCCCTTGCGCGATGCCTCACAAGCGCGCAGGAATTCCTCGATACGCGGCGGGATCGCCACTGGGGTTTGGCCAGTTGCTCGGTTCGCGCCGCTGGGCCAAACACCAACCGCCAGCCACAATGCCAGCAGCATCAGCCCACCGCGGACGGAGGTCGGGTAGTGGGCTGACCGGAAGGTTTCGGCAAGGCGTGCCATCATCTTCGAGGCTAGACGCGCGCCTCGCGAGCGTCAAGCGTCTCGAAATCCAGGGCGGAACGTGCCGATTTGTCTCACATGGGGTGGTTTCGACCAGGGTGACGCCACGCCGCGCCGGCACCAGCCATCGGCCGCGCCGCCGGGGACGATTATCATGCTTTCCGGGCTCTCCTAAAGCCGTTGTAATGCCGAAAGTGAAACGCTAGACTGGCCGCAACACGCGGAGCGATTCGCCGGATTTTCCGGTGCAGATCTTGGTTTCGCACGATCGCAAGGGCCGGGGCGCTTTCTGGGAGCGCGTGGGCCGCTCGTCCGTTGCCCTTCGAATCCAGACTGCCGCGCGTTTTTTGGGGTCCACACGTTCCTGGGGAGGTGCCAGCGATGGCGACGAAAGCGGAAGTATTTTCGAAGGTGCAATTGGCCTTGGTGGATGCCCTGGGCGTGGACGAAGATGAGGTCAAGCCGGAGTCGAGGCTGGTGGGCGACCTGGGCGCCGAGTCGATCGATTT
>JBGSYQ010000292.1:0-12835 GCA_041750795.1 Pirellulales bacterium
GGTGGGCGCGGACTGGGCGGGCCCGAGCCGTTCGAACAGCTCAAGGCACTGGCCGCGGCCATGGGCGCGCAGATGGCTGCCTCGCGCGCCGCCTGCGACGCCGGCTGGGTGCCGCCCAGTTGGCAAGTCGGTCAGACCGGCAAGAAGGTCGCCCCCGAACTGTATCTGGGAATTGCCATCTCGGGCGCCAGCCAGCACATCATGGGCATCGCCGATTCCAAGGTGATCTGCGCGATCAATACCGACGCCGACGCGCCGATCTTCAAGCACTGCCGGTTCGGGCTGGTGGAAGACTATCAGAAAGTCGTCGGCCCCTTGCGCGAAAAGCTGGCCCAGTCGAAATGAACGACGCCGACGCCACACGCCAGGTTCTCTGGAACATCGAGCACGTGTGGGTGATGTACGCGCTGTTGGCGCCGACCACGATCATCGCCGCCTACGGCATCGTTCGCCGCGTGCGCGCCTGGCGACGGGGCAAACCTGAAAACCGCTTCGACCGTCCCTGGACGCGTCTGGGACTGGTCGTCAAGCATGCCGTCTTGCAGCTTCGCACGTGGCGCAGCGCGTATCCGGGCTCGTATCACGCCATGCTGTTCTGGGGCTTCGTCATCTTGTTCATCGCCACAGTCGTGGTGCTTATCGACTACGATTTCGGCATCCCCATCATGCGGGGCAAGTTCTACTTGATCTTTCAATCGCTGATCGTCGACACCTTCGGCGCGCTGGCGATCGTGGGCGTGCTGATGGCTGGCGCGCGGCGCTGGATCGTGCGGCCGTCGCTGTTGGTTTACACGTCCGAAGCGTCCGTGCTGTTGATGCTGATCCTCGTCATTCTCGTCTCGGGTTTCGTGGTGGAAGGTTGGCGGATCGCGGCCACGGACGATCCCTGGGCCGCCTGGTCGCCGTTCGGAAACCTGGTGGCGATGTCCTCGCGCCCGCTGATGTCGATCGAGGCGATGACGACGGCACATCGCTTCGCGTGGTGGACGCACCTGCTGTTGGTGTTCGGCTTTCTGGCCTGGGCGCCGTATACGAAAATGCTGCACGTGGTGGCGTCAACGGCCAATATCTATACGGCGCGGCTGGCGCCCATCGGGGCGAACTTGCGGCGCGTCGACTTCGACTCGGAAGAGGCGCTTGGCATTCACACGCTGGCCGGCTTCACCTGGAAAGATCGGCTCGACTTCGACGCCTGCACCGAGTGCGGCCGGTGCACGGCGGTCTGCCCGGCCAATCGCGTGGGAAAGCTGCTGTCGCCGCGCGACATCATTCTGGACTTGCAGCGGCTGGCGCGCGATCCGGCCGGAGATCCCGCCCAGTCCTTCATCGGCGCGACACCGGCGCTGTCGGTCGAAGCGATGTGGGAATGCACCACCTGCGGCGCCTGCGTCGAGACCTGCCCGGTGTCGATCGAGCAAATGCCCAAGATCGTCGACGCGCGCCGCTACCTGGTGATGGAGGACGCGGAGTTTCCGGAAACGATGCAGCAGGCGCTCACCTCGCTGGAAACGCGCGGCCATCCGATGCGGGGCACGGCCTTCTCGCGCGTCGATTGGATGCAAGGGCTCGAAGTCCCCACCGTGGCGGACACGAAGGACGCCGACGTGCTGTTGTGGGTCGGTTGCGGCGGCGCGCTGGTCGAGCGCAATCAGAAAGTCGTCCGCGCCACGGCGCAGCTTCTGCAAAAGGCCGGTGTGAAGTTCGCCGTGCTGGGCCGCGAGGAAAAGTGCAACGGCGATCCGGCGCGGCGCATCGGCAACGAGTTCCTCTTCGAGCAGCTAGCCCAGGAAAACATCGCCACGCTGGACAAGCACAAGGTCAAGACCATCGTCACGAGCTGCCCGCACTGCTTCAATACGTTTCGCAATGAGTATCCGCAGTTTGGCGGCCATTACGAAGTGTTTCATCACAGCCAGTACCTGGCGCAACTGGTCGACGACGGCAAACTGGCAGGCCAGCTTCCGGACGACCGGAAGGTGACGTTCCACGATCCGTGCTACTTGGGGCGGCACAATGCCGAGTACGACGCGCCGCGGCAATTGGTGCAAATCTCGTCCAAGGACTCGCCGGTCGAGATGAAGCAGAGCCGCGAAAACGGCTTTTGCTGCGGCGGCGGCGGCGGCATGAGCTTCGTCGACGAGCCCGCAGGCCAGCGCGTGAACCAGGAACGGGCACGGCAGGTACTGGAAACCGGCGCCGACGTGGTGGCCGTGGGCTGTCCGTTCTGCATGACCATGCTCGAAGACGGCATCAATGCCACCAAGGGCAATCGCGACGTGCGCGTCATGGACGTGGCCGAGCTGCTCTGGCAAACGGTCGAACCACCCCCAGCATCATGAAAACGGCGCGAATCACCATGAGCCAACCCTCCTTCATTCGTTGAAAGGCAAGCTATGGATCTAGGTCTCACCGAAAGCGAACTGAAGTTTCGCGACGAATTGCGGAAGTGGCTCAAGGCCAACCTCCCCTCGAAAGACGAGCAACCGCCCAAAACGGCTGCCTCTTACGCCGAGTATCACGCGTTCCTGAAGAAATGGCAGCGCAAACTGTACGACGGCGGGTATGCCGGCGTCAGTTGGCCCAAGGAGTATGGCGGACGCGGCTCCTCGTTCATCGAGCAAGCCATCTTTCAGGAAGAAATGGCGCTGGCCGACGCGCCGGAGCGCATGGGCACCATCGGCCAGGGGCTCGTCGGGCCGACCATCATTGCGGTGGGCACCGAAGAGCAAAAGAAGCGTTATCTGCCGGCCATTCTCTCGGGCGACGAGGTCTGGTGCCAGGGTTTCTCCGAGCCCAACGCCGGCAGCGACGTGGCCTCGCTCGAAACCAAGGGCGTCCTCGACGGCGACCATTTTGTCGTCAACGGGCAAAAAATCTGGACCAGCTATGCCCACATTGCCGACTGGTGCATGCTGCTGGTGCGAACCGATTCGGCCGCGCCCAAGCACAAGGGCATCACCTGCGTGCTGCTGGACATGAAGTTGCCGGGCATCTCCGTGCGGCCGCTGAAGATGATGTCGGGTGACTCGGGCTTCAACGAAATGTTCTTTTCCAACGTGCGCGTGCCGGTGTCGGCCGTGCTGGGCAAGGTCAACGAAGGCTGGCACACGGCCATCACAGCCTTGAGCAACGAACGGGCCAATCTCGGCACCGGACTGTACGTCGTTTTCAAGCGCACGCTCGACGCCATCGTCGAACAGGCGCGCAAACTGAAGCGCAACGGCAAACCGACGCTGGCCGATCCAGTCATCCGCCAGCGGCTGGCCCAGGCCTACGTCGACTTGGAAGTCTTCCGGCTCAACACCACGCGGTCGCTCTCGATGCTAAACAAGACCGGGGCGCCGGGGCCGGAAGGCTCCATCCAGAAGCTGTATTGGAGCGAGTTGAACCAGCGCAACGCGCAGATCGCGCTGGAAGTGCTGGGTCCGCACGCGCTGGACGCCGGGTACGACAACGGCCGCTGGGTCTATAACTATTTGCGCTCGCGCGGCAACACCATCGAAGCCGGCACCAGCGAAATCCAACGCAACATCATCGCCCAGCGCGTGCTCGGCCTGCCGCGCAGTTACTAACCGCACAACTCCACCGATTCAGGAATACCATCGCCATGGAATTCGAACTCTCCAAACCACAAAAGCTGCTGCAACAATCGGCGCGCGACCTGTTCGCGCGCCAGTGTCCGACAACCCGGGTTCGCGAGCTGATGGCGACCGACACCGCCTTCGACGCCGAACTGTGGTCGTCGCTGGCCGATCAGGGCTGGCTGGGCATCCATCTGCCCGAGTCGTGCGGCGGACTGGAGCTGGGCACTGTCGAGTTGGCCGTCGTGGCCGAGGAAATGGGGCGAGCCTGCCTGCCTGGCCCGTTTCTCGGCACGGTCTGGGCGGCCACGCTGCTGGCCGAAGCCAATCCCAAATCGAAACTCTTGGAACCGCTGGCCACGGGCGAGGCCAAAGGCGCCGTGGCGCTGGTGGAGCCCGATACGCTGTGGTGCCCGAGCGACGTGCAGCTCAAAGCCACGCCCGCAGGCAAGGGTTTCAAGCTCAGCGGCCGCAAGTGCTGGGTGCTGGATGCCGGCACGGCCGACACCATCGTCTGCGTTGCGCGGACGCCCGACGGATTGGCGCTGTTGACCGTGCCGGCCACGGCAGGCGGCGTGAAGATTGCCGCCGTAACGCCGCTGGATGCCACGCGCAAGTTGTACGACGTGGAATTCTCGGGCGTAAGCGTCGGCGCCGAAGACGTGGCGGCGGTGGGCGCCGAGGCCGAGCGTGCGCTGACCCGCTCGCTGCAAGTTGCCACGCTGGTGGTCGCGGCCGACATGCTCGGCGGCATGCAGTGGATCCTCGAAACGGCCGTCGAGTATGCCAAGACGCGGCAACAGTTCGGCAAGACGATCGGCACCTTCCAATCCGTGCAGCACATGTGCGCCGACATGCTGTTGTGGACCGAAAGCTCGCGTTCGGCGATCTATTTCGCGGCCTGGGCGTTGAGCGCCGACCCGGCGGACGCGGCGCGTGCCGTCTCGCTGGCCAAGGCGTACACGTCGGACGCCTCGCGCGAGGTGGCCAACCGGGGCGTGCAGGTCCACGGCGGCATCGGCTTCACCTGGGAGCACGACTTGCAGTTGTTCTACAAGCGATCGAAAGCGTCCGAGGTGCTCTGCGGAGACGCGGCCTATCACCGCGCGCTGTTGGCCGACATCGCCTTCGACAAACCGCAACCGGCATGAGGCGCGAAGCGCGCGGCAGCGGTTTTAAGGAACGACTCAAAAATAGCTTCGGTGCTTGTTCGTGTGCCACTGGTGGCGCACGCCACCAGTGCTATTGAACAACGGGCCTTGCGGGCAACGGGGCCGACGACACGGGTGGCTGCCGCCACCTGGTACCTGTGCGCGAAACTCGCGGCAGCGGCTCTAAGGATTGCGACCCTATGGATTATAGAGGCCCGGTCGCGTCGTCGCCGGGAAGTTGATCCGGCCGGGAATCGGCGTCACCAGAGGTCGCGGTTGCTGCGGGCCGGTTGACGGCGGCAACGTTCGCGAAGGCACGATGCCGGTGGGTGCCGGGCCGCTGGGGATGTAGGGCGATTGGTAGGGCGATTGATACGGGGACTGGTAGGGCGACTGATAGGGTCCGCGGGTCTGGAAGTCGGTGGCACTGCCCGCGGCGCCCTGCGGCAGCGCGTACGGCGTGGGAGACGTGAACGGGGACGAGGCCACTGGCGGCAATGTGCCGCCCCGATGCGGCGCCGGCGTGGTCGCAGACGGAGTCAGCGGCGCCGCGGTGCTGTTGGCAGACGGCGTCAGCGGACTGAGCGTCGGCGGCACGACGGGGATCGGTTGGGCCATCGGCAGTCGGTCGTCGCCGGCTGGCTGCCGCGGCCACAGGCGATCGCCGATGCTGCCGTACGGAGAGCGGCTTCCTTGTTTGGCATCGCCTTGGGTACTCTCTTCTTGATCTGCATCGCTGTCTCTGCGAGCGCGACTCGCCGCATCGGCGGAGTTGCGTCGCGAAGATCCGACCCCCACCTCGTTGTCACCGTCCGGGTCGAACGCCTCGCCGCGCGTCGCGGCAGCAGCGGCCGCCTCGACTCGACGCCGCGCGTCAAATGACGATTCCCGCTCGATCGGTGGCTCTTCGACGGTCGCTTCGAACGGGAGCGCCGTGGTTACTTCGGGCTCGTCGTCGGTATCCGATTGGGCCAATGGCTCGTGCTTGTCGATGATGCCCGGGTCGAGGCCGCGCGCGGTCGCGTGATCGGCCAACGCCCTGGCGGCGTCCTCTTCCGAGTTGGTCAATTCACCCCGGTCGCGATAGGCGATCGAACGGCTGTAGTGAGCCTCGTGATCCTTGGGGTTCAAGTCGATGGCCGTCGTAAAGTCGCTGATGGCGGCATCGAGATCGCCCGAATCGTTGCGAAACAGGTATGCGCGACCTCGAAAGAGATGGGCCTGGGAATTGCGCGGCTCGCTGCCGATGGCTTCCGTCAACGTGGCAATCGCCTGGTCGTAGTCGCCGCTGCGCAGCAGCGCCGCACCGCGCTCGGTGGGGGTGCCGTGGCTGCCGTACCCGCAACCCGACACCAGCGCTACCAAGACAACCAAGGACAATGCCCGGCGGATCATGCCAAGACTCGCAATCGAAAGGGAGTTGGGGACACGACGGCGCCCACGATGAATCATACCTCCGGCACGACCGCGAGCAACGGAAAAGCGTGCCAATGTCGTCCGCCAAGGCGGGCGATCGTGCTCGCCGTTCGGCGCAGATTTGTGGCGTGCTGCGTCGCCTTTTTCGTCCGCGATGCGTATACTGCCCAAAAATTTGCCGCCTTCACCTTTGCGCCACAAGGCTCGCTAACTTGCTGCATACCCAAGCTTTAGTGCGTGCCAGCCAGCTCGACGTGACCTACCTGGGTGAAGTCCGCGCGCTGGTGGACCTGGCGTTCGAAGTTCCGCCCGGACAGTTTGTCTCCATCGTCGGACCGTCGGGCTGCGGCAAGTCGACGCTGCTGCGCGTGATTGCGGGACTGATCGCTCCCACCACTGGCACGGTCGAAGTGGCCGGGCAGACGCCCGCGATCGCACGGCGAAGCGCCACGCGGCTCTCGTTTGTGTTTCAAGATGCCACACTGCTGCCGTGGCGCAACGTGCGCGACAACGTGGGCCTGCCGCTGGAGCTGGCGCACTTTGCGCAAGCGGAACGGGGCGTCCGTGTCGACGAGGCGCTGGCGTTGGTGGGATTGGAAAATGCCACGCGACGCTTCCCGAGCCAGCTCTCCGGGGGCATGCGGATGCGCGTGTCGTTGGCCCGCGCGCTGGTCACGCGACCCGAGTTGCTGTTGCTCGACGAACCGTTCGGCGCGCTCGACGACTTGACGCGGCACGCGCTCAACGACGAATTGCTGCGCCTGTGGCAGGCGCACGGCTGGACGAGCCTGTTCGTCACGCACAACATTGCCGAGGCGGTCTATCTGAGCCAGCGGATCCTGGTGCTAAGTGCGCAGCCGGGGCGCATCGTGGCGGATATGAGCGTCGGTCTGCCCTCGCCACGCACGGCCGACGTGCGTGCGACGGCGGAGTTTGCCCGCATCACCGGCGAGGTGGCAGCCAGCTTGCGGAGGGCCGCGACATGAAGCGCGCGATCGCATGGACGTGGGAGGTTGCGGGGCCGCCGGTGGTGTTCTTGGCGCTGGTGGTGCTGGCGTGGCAAGCGGTCACGGCGCTGTGGGAGATTCCGGCTTACCTGGTGCCGTCGCCCGGGCGCGTACTGGCGGCGGCGCGCGAGCATCTGGCCGATCTGGCGCGGGCATCGTTGATGACGGCCGGCGGCGCTTTGTGCGGCTTCGTGCTAAGCTTGCTCGTGGGCACGGCGGCCGGACTGGTGTTCTCGCAATCTAAAATCATCGAGCGCAGCATCTACCCTTATGCCATCTTCCTGCAAACCGTGCCGATCGTAGCCATCGCGCCGCTGGTGGTGATGTGGTGCGGCAACGGGTTTGGCGGCGTGGTGACCGTGGCCTTCATTCTGAGCCTGTTTCCCATCATCGCCAACGCCACCGCGGGACTGAAGCGCGTCGACGCCTCACTGGTCGAGCTGTTCGAAATCTGCAATGCCTCGCGCTGGCAGACGCTCGTCAAGTTGCGATTGCCCAATTCGGTCCCCTACCTGGTGGCCGGGGCGAGAATCTCCTGTGGCCTGTCGGTGATCGGCGCTATCGTCGGCGAGATCTTCGCCGGCTATGGCGCCCAAGGGTTCGGATTGGGTTACCTGATTAACATGAATACGGGTAATCTAGACACGGCGTACGCGTTCGCGGCCGTGATCGCGGCCACGCTTTTGTCGATCGCCATTTTCGTCGCGGTAACGTCCTTGGGCGCGACGATCCTGGGGCGATGGCACATTGCCGCGCCGCGCAACGACACGACACGCCATTCCTCAACAACCCCGATCCGGAAGACTGCCCGATGAGCGTGCGCGACCGTTGGATCGCCGGCCTTGCGGCCATGATGTTCGCATCGACCGCCGCCGGGTGCGCGCCCGCCGACAAGCCGGCCGCGGCCGATGGGGCGCTGATTCCGGTATCGCTGCAATTGAACTGGTATCCCGAGGCCGAGCACGGCGGTTACTACGCGGCGCTCGTACACGGCTATTACCGCGATGCCGGGCTCGACGTGACCATTCTTTCCGGCGGGCCCGATACGCCGGTGGTGCAGCAAGTGGCGCGGCAAAGCGCCATGTTCGGCGTCGTCAATGCCGACAACATGCTGTTCGCCCGTGCGCAGCAGGCTCCCGTCGTCGCGCTAATGGCGCCCTTGCAGACGAGCCCGAGGTGCCTGATCGTTCACGAGAGCTCGGGCATTACCAGCTTCGATCAGCTCAGAAACATGACCATTGCCATGTCTCCCAGCAGCGCGTTTACACACTACTTGCAACACAAGCTGCCGTTGGAGGGAGTGCGCGTGGTGCCCTACTCGGGCAACGTGGCGCAGTTTCTGGTCAACCGCGACTATGCCCAGCAGGGCTACGTGTTCAGCGAGCCATTTGTCGCGCGCAAGGCGGGTGGCGATCCGCGCGTGCTGCTCGTGTCCGACCTGGGATTCAATCCCTACACCAGCTTGCTGTTCACCAGCGATGCCCTCGTCGCCCGGCAGCCGCAGTTGGTCGAGAAGATGGTGGCCGCCAGCGTGCGCGGCTGGCAGAGATATATCGAGTCGCCCGAGGAGGCCAATCGGCGCATTCACGAGGTGAATCCGGAAATGGATCTCGATATCCTGGCCTTCGGCGCCGAAGCCATTCGACCGCTGGTGCGGAACGACGACTCGCAGCAGCAGGGCATCGGCACGATGTCCGCCGAGCGGTGGAACACGCTGGCCGACCAGTTGATCGAGACGGGACAGCTCAAGCCGGCCGATGCCCAACCCGATCGTGCCTGGACGAGCCAGTTTCTTCCGCGCCAGTCCGTGGACCCTTGAACACTCGAAAAGACGGTCGAAAGCAAGACGGCATGGGACACGATCATCACGGACACACCCACGGCATTCCCTCCATCCGCGCGAAAAACCGCGCACGACTGGCCTGGACGCTGGTGCTGACGTTGACCTACATGGTGGCCGAGATCGTGGGCGGGTACATTTCCGGGTCGCTGGCTCTGCTGGCCGACGCGGGGCACATGTTTTCCGACGCGGCGGCGCTGGGCCTGAGCCTGTTCGCTGCCTGGATCAGCGCCCGGCCGCCAACCGCGACGCACAGCTACGGCTACTATCGTGCGGAGATCCTGGCGGCGCTGGTCAACGGCGCCACGCTGGTAGCCATCGCCATCCTGATCGTGATCGAGGCCATCCATCGCCTCAATGCGCCGCAACCGGTCGAAGGGCTGTTGATGCTCAGCGTGGCCGCGGGCGGGCTGGTGATCAACATCATCGGCCTGGCGATTCTGAACAGCGGGAAGGGCGAGAACCTCAACATGCACGGCGCCTGGCTGCACCTGCTGACCGACGCGCTGGGCAGCGTGGCGGCACTGTTGGCCGGCGGCATGATCTGGTTCGCAGGTTGGTACTGGGTCGACCCAGTGGCCTCCGTCCTGATCGCGCTGTTGGTCACGTACTCGTCGTGGAATCTGCTCAAGCAAGCCATTGCCATCCTGATGGAAAGCACGCCTTCGCATCTGGACGTCGATCTGGTGCGCAGCGCCATGGCCGAAACCCCCGGAGCGTGCGACATTCACGACCTGCACATTTGGACCATTACCAGCGGCATGGTGTCGCTGTCGGCGCACGTGGTGTTGGCCGGCGGGCACGATCCGTCGACGGCGCTTGAGACGCTGAGCAAGACGCTGCACGATCGCTTCGGCATCGACCACGTAACGATCCAGATCGAGCCCGAAGGGCAAGCGGCCTGTCGCTCGTCGTTTTAGCAGGCTGTTGAATGCGTCAACACTCTCCTGGCGCTTTGGCAGCCCGTTGAAAAATTCGACGCTCCTGCGACATCGCAAGGATGCGATATCAAAATAGCGACGCAAGTCGTTATTTTGCGAGCCGTGCGAAGCTTTGCTTCGCACTTGGCGAGGTTGAAAATTGCCACGATGGCATTTTTCAACAGACTGTCAGGCCGGACAGCCGAGCAACTGGCGCTTCTGGAGAATGAACTTCAGGTGATGGTTCAAGTGCTCGACGTAGTTGGCCAGCAGCTCGGCCAACGTCATCACGCCGTGTTCGTTGTGATGGCCGGTGCGCTCGAAGGCCGTCGCCGGCAATCGGCGCAGAATCTCGGCGGTGAGCAGGCGGTTCTTGGCAAACACGTCGCAGGCCATTTGCGGATCGAGCTGGTCGCAGAACAGCTTGCTGGCGAAGGCCGACTCGTCGTACCCGATCAACGTGGGCGGGCGATCCTCGGCCGCCACGCGCTTCATGCGGTCGGCGCCGATCAAGTCGCTATCCATTAGATGAACAACGATCTGCTGAATGCTCCACGTGCCCGGCACGGGAAAGGCGTTGAGTTGTTCGCGCGTCAGGCCGGCGATGGCCTCGGCCGGTTGCACTGCGCCGGCGGCATACTGTTCGATGAGATCGCGGTTCATCAGGAGTCTCCGGGAAGTCGTCCGAAACAACAAGCGTTCGTCCCACGGACGCGCCGCAGCGGAAAAAGGTTCGCGGCCAGGCCGCGCCGGGCTTCGCATTGTGACTCGCGGCCCAGGCCATAGGCAAGCGGACTTTGCGTCACGGGTGCCTCAAGCATGCCGCTGCCTTACGCGTCCCACTGCTTGATTTGCTCGACCAGTTCGAGTACTTCGCCGCGCTTCTTTTCGAACAGGGCGAACAGCGCGAGAATGGCAACGCCCACGATGATGCCGCTGGCGTACCAGATCCAGGTCTGGTCCAGATCGACGGCCGCATGCCAGATGATCGTGAACAGCGCCAGCCCGAGAAAACTGGTGCCCAACAGCAGAAACGCGCGGACCCGCAGCACGATGCCCGCGGCAATGCCGGCCAGCGCCAGCGCGGCCAGCACGACCGGCAACCAGGGCTGCTGCGCAACGCCATTGATGAAGATGTCGGCGGTCGACGAGACGTAGATCGTCGTGGAGGTCAGGTAGCGCACCGCGGTCAATTGCTCATCGCTGAGTTGAGCCCGATTGAGATAGGCGGCCGCCAGGATGCACAACGCCGGCGGGATGAGCCAGATTTGCTGATGGGCCAGGAACCCGAATCCGTCCTGCCGATTGAGAAAAAACCATAACCCACCGTTGGCAGCCAGTGCGGCCAGCACTCCGAAGCCAAACGATCGTCGCGCGATCGACAGTCCCGCGTACAGCACGCCCACAACTACCAGCAGCAGCGAATAATCGACGCGAGAGCCACTGGCCCAGAATCCCAACACCGGCAGCACGGGCAACAGCGCTCCGGTGTTCTCCAGCGGACCGGCCAGCACTTCCTGGCGATATCGCCGGCAAAGCTCGGCAAAACCCACACCGGCAAATGCGATCGCCATGATGATCAGCGGCCAGTACTGCTGGAAGAATCCCAAAAACAGCCACGGCATCGTCAGCCGCACGTGTACGAACAGCAACGCCAAGAGCAACTCGGCGCCATACACGTACAGGGTGCGGCCGCGCAGGCTGAGATTCAGCGGATCGCGGCCTGGCAACACGGCCGCGGACAACGCCGCCGCGCTCAATCCGAACAGCGTGAGACCGACAACCAGAATCGCCGGCCAGGCGATCGCGACCTCGCCCACGCGGGCAAACTGATAAATCTCGGTGGTCAGAACGCCTGCCAACGACACCAGCGTCAGCGCGGCCACAACCGGGGTCATCCGCCGCGCGGGCGCCAGCCAATCGCTGGCGTCGGAAAGCAGCTTGCCCAGTCCCAGGCCGTACAACGCTGCCACACCGGCCAGCGCCGCCGCCAGCACGACCAACGCGTTGAGCAGCGTGCCGGTCGTTCCTGGCTCAAGCCACGCCCAGCCGAACGACACCGCGCCGATCGCACCCAGCGCCAACGCGGTCGACTGCAAAACTCCGCGTCGATCTCCACGAGCAATGAGCACCACGCTGACGACCTGGGTCAGCACGGCCTGCGCGGCCAGCACGCGCAGCGCCACGGTCTTCTCGGTCAACTCGATCAAACCGGTGAGCCCCACGACGACGGCGATCAGGGTCAGGTTGCACGGCACCAGCCAGGTCAGGCCGGCCAGTTCGTCGTCGGCTGCGGGCGGAATGCGCAAGCGATCGGCGATCGACCGCAGCCCGCGGCGCCGGCTCCACAGATAGCTGGTCGCCAAGGCATAGGCTGCCAGCACCATCGTGCCAGTCCACAGCAGCCACTGCCCAGGCAAGTCAAACACGTTCACGATCATTGCCGCGGCGACGAGTCCCAGCACGTACAACCGGGCAATCGCGTCGCGCGCCGGACCTTCCCACAAGCAAGCAAGCGCCGCAACCGCGGTAACGGCCAGCGCGAGCCACGGCATCCACGGCGTCCCGTCGAAAGGCGCCAACTGCTGCGCGTCGAGAAACAATCCGATGCCCGCCACGATCCCCAGCGCCGCGATCGACAGCCGCGTAACTGCCCGATGGGCGGGAGGCGCGGCGCTGCGCGAGGTCGCACCAGCGCGGCCAGCGCGCATCATTTCAACGATCAACCACAGCGGCGCCGGCGCCGCCAGCAGGACGATATTGGCGAACGCAAAGTCCAACATGCCGGGCAGCACCTGGGCTTCGAGCCAGGCCACCGAGCCGGCCACGTTGACGAACAGCGCCGCGCCATACAGATAGCGACGTCGCTGGAAGATCCAGGCCGACGCCGCGGCAGTCAGCGCCAGCACGGCGAACCCTC
>JBGSYQ010000293.1:0-5250 GCA_041750795.1 Pirellulales bacterium
CAACTCGACGCCGCCACGCGGCAACGCCTCACCCAACATCCCGATGCAAACGTCCGCGCGAGGGCCGAGAAACTCATCACCGCCGGCACCGCCGGGCGTGAAGAAGTGATCCGGGATTCCCTGGCCGCGCTGGAATTGGCCGGCGACCGGGAACGCGGGGCTGCCGTCTTTGAAAAACGCTGCGCGGTCTGCCATCGACTGCATGGCAAAGGAAGTCCCGTCGGGCCCGACCTGGCCTCGCTCAGCGACAAAACGCCGGCCACGCTGCTCCGGGCTATTGTGGATCCGAACCAGGCAGTCGAGCCGCGCTACCTGGCCTATACGGCGGCGACGATTGACGGGCGGACCTACTCGGGAATTCTCACCGACGAAACCGGTGGCAGCCTGACGCTGGTCGATTCGCAAGGCAAAGCGAAGGTGCTGCTGCGAGTCGAGTTAGAAGAACTCCGCAGCACCGGCAAATCCCTCATGCCTGAGGGAGTGGAAAAAGACCTCTCCCCCCAGGACCTGGCCGACCTGCTCCATTATGTGGGCCAGCCCTGAGTCACGACTGTCCGGCCCGCCGGCGAGTGATTTCCACAGCGGCGCGGGCGGAGCAGCATCGCGGTAAACCTAGGGATAGGAGGCGTCGCTCGATTTTTTCCAGTCGAATCCGGCAATTTCGCCGGAGCGGGCGTTGGCCGCCAGTCGATTTGCATCTATGATTGTGACAGATTTCACAATCCCCGCCGGCCTGTTCCGGCGTTTGTTTCAAAAATCCTGATCGCCAGAAAGCCAACGCCGGCAATAAGTTCGGCGGCCGAGATTCGCCATGGCCAAAAAAGGTCCTCGTAAAAAACTGCCCAAGGAATTGGCCGTTATCAATGCCGACAATTGCACCGGCTGCGAATCGTGCCTCGAGGTCTGCCCGGTCGACTGCATCATCTTGCTCAAGACCGACCGAGGAGTGATCAAAGGCACCCAGCAGTGGTGTGAGATCGACCTGGAGCGGTGCGTGGGCTGCGAGGTTTGCGTTCACATACCGCAGAAGAAGTCCAATCCCTACGAGTTGACCGTCTGCCCTTGGGACGCGATCGAAATGGTTCCCACCGAGCAGGTGGCCCAGGTGGTGGCCCAAATCGGCGGTCCGCCGGAATATATCCAGGAGAACTGGGACCGCCTGGTCGGTACGGCCCAACATCTAGCGGAACTCAAGGCCGCCAACTGAGCCGCCTTGGGCCGGCCGGAACCGTAGTGCGGGTCACACGCCGCCGACCGCCGCCGCAACTTCTTGCATGTAGGCCATGCAGTCCCGGGCGATCCGCTCGGGGCCGGGCGAGTAGTCGAAGACCTCGACGGATACCCAGCCCTCGTATTGAATTTCTTTCAACGCCGAGAAGATGGGCCGGAAGTCGAGTTCGCCCATGCCGGGCCCCAGCTTGTTGGGGTCATTGGCATGGAAGTGGACCATCCACTCGCGGCTGTCGCGAAGAATGTCGGGAATCGGCTGTTGCTCGCTGCTCATGGCCTTGCAATCCAAGTGCAGTTTGCACCAGGGGGAGTCGACCATTTTGCAAAGTTCGATACCCAAGGCCGCCGTGCGGAGGAAATTGCCTTCGGTCGGTCCCAGCGGCTCGACGGCGATGGTCACTCGCTGCGCCTCGCACACCGGCAGCGCCATTTGCAGGACGTCGGCGGCGTGGCGCATCCCCTCGTCGTGCGACATGCCGTCGGGCAGATTCCGCTGTTGGGGCGAACCAAAGACCAGCACGTCGCCCCCCATGTCGCGGCAAAGTCGGGCGAGTTCCTGCACATAGTCGGCCGTCCGCCGGCGGATGGCCGCGTCGGCACTTGTCAGATGCAGACCATGGGTCTTGGCCAGCAGCCAGTGCAGCCCAACGACCTCCAAGCCCGCGGCCTTCGCCTGTCGCACCACCTCGGCCCGCTGCGCCGCGGTAATGTCGGCCGCGTCGGAAGCCAGCGTGAATGGCGCGATCTCGATGCCCGTGTAACCGCACTGGGCCGCGAAATCAAAAGCCCGCTCGAACGGCCAATCCAAAAACGTCTCGTTGCAGATGGCGAACTTCATGGAGGCGGGTTCTCGGCGAGGAAAAGTGGGTGACCGGCGAAAGTGCCGGCGTCATGGTAGCAGGGTAGTCCAAGCGCGCTCAACCCGCCGCACATCGCGCCACCCCGCTCAATCGAACTCGAACAGGCGTTGGATGGCGGGGTGGCCGTATTCGGCGCCGCCGGTGAGGACCTGGACGTTGGGCAGCGGCTGGCATTCGCCCCGGCCGTGAGTATGGCCGCACAGCACGGTCAGCCGGTGCTGGGGATGTGAGGCCATGATTTCCAGCAGGGCTTCGCCCATGGCCACGCAGGTAAAATGCGGCGCCCATTCGTCATCCGAGATGCGCCCGTCGTACCAACACGCCTCGCGCAGCGGCGGCACGTGGGTCAGCAGCACCACGTCGCGAAACGTCGCCAGCGCCGCAGGCAGCAGCGTGCGCACGTGCCGTGCCGCTTCGTCGCCCAGCGATTTCAGCATCTCCCAGCGCGACCGCTTGTCGCGACCCGCCAGTTCCCCGATCAGCCGGTAGTCCATCATGCTGATCATCGATCGAGCGAAGTCCCCGGTGCGGCCATCCGCCCAACCGTCGTGCCCCACCAGGCCCACGTGCGGCAATAGCGCCGCGGGCGTTTCGGTGGCCGACAGGTAGTGCAAGTCCGCATGCTCCGCGCAATAATCCATCACGCGCCGCCGCGTTTCGGCGATCGAACCGTGGTAATAATCGTGATTGCCCAGAACGAAGTAAATCGGCGCGGCGATCGACTCGCGCATGCGCGCCAGGTACTCGCAAACGTCGTGCGACTCGGCGATATCCCCGCCGATCAACAGTGCGTCGGGCCGCGCAGCCGCCACCGAGGCCAGGAACGTCCGCGTCTGGGCTTCGCTCAAGAAATTCAAGTGAATATCCGTCAGCCAGGCGACGCGTTTCATCGGTGCTGGCCAATCGTCTTGTCGCCCAGGCAGTACAAGGCCGCACGGCCCCGAATCAACAGCTTGTTGCCCAACACCGCCGGCGAGGCCAGCGTCGTATCGGGCAGTTGATTCTCCGCTAGCTTCTCGAACCGCTCGCTTGCGGACACGACCGTACACAGCCCGGACGTATTGAGAAAGTAAACGCGTCCTTCGGCGGCGATGGGCGAAGCCTTGTAGTCTCCCTTGATCCGTTCTTTCCAGTGCAGCTTGCCGTTGAGCGCGCCCAGCGCTCGTGCGATGCCGTCGTCGGTCACCGTGAACAACGTTTCCTGCCACCGCACGGGGCAGGGGGTGTCCGGCGTGCCCTGGCTGTATTTCCACACGACGTCGCCGTTGGAAAGCTTGCCGTCCTCGTCGAATCGTGCGGCCAGCAGCGTGCCGCGCATGCCGCGCGTCACGTAGATCATGCCGCCGGCCGCCGTGGGCCCCGTCACCGTGCGACCACCCGTAAGTCCGGGCACGACCCACAACTGCTCGCCGGTGGCCGGATCGTAGGCATCCAACTGATTGGCGCCCATCACGATCAATTGCTGCCGGCCTGCCACATCCACCAGAAGCGGCGTCGTATACGCGTCGGCCTGTTCCGCCGGAGCATCGGTCAGGCGGTTCGATTTCCAGCGCTGCTTGCCGGTCGCCAGGTCGTGAGCCACCAGGTAGCTGGGCGCCGGCGTGGCGGCCACGTCGGCCAGCGAGTCCTGCATGCACACCGAGATCACCAGGTCGCCGTACAACACGGGGCTGTTGGCGTGTCCCCACCAGATCGTATACGCGCCGTAGTCGTCCTGCAGATTGCGTTTCCAGAGCTGTTTGCCCGCAAAGTCGTAGGCCGCCAGGTCGCCGTTGCCGAAATGCACGACCACCACTTCACCATCGGTCACGGGCGAAGGGCTGGCCAGGTTGTGCAACTGGTGAAAGACCTGCTTGTCGCGCTTGGGGCCGCCGCGTGGGGTGCCGGCCGTGCCGACCGTTTCGGTCCACTGGATCGCGCCATCGCGGCCGTCGAGCTTGAGCAGCAGCAACGCGTCGTCGTGCTGCGTGGTGACAAAGATGGCGTCGTCCCACACGGCAGGTGTGCTCGTGCCCCAGCCGGGCAGCGGCGCCTGCCACACGAATTTCGACGTGGTGTTCCAGGCCACTGGCAGCCCGGTTGCCTGGCTGGTGCTGTCGCCGCGCGGACCTCGCCACTGGGGCCAGTTCTCCGCCTGCGCCACGTTCCACTGCGTGCCGAGCGCCAGCACCAACGACAGCAGGCCTGCGCAGCGCGCCGTTGTTGCAAGTCTCATTTCAAGAACTGCTTTCATGGTGTGCATCTGAGCATCGCGAAAACGAACCTGTCAATCCAGCAGCGTCTTGTGCGGCTCGCCGGCGATCTCTTGCACGTAACGTGGCACGGCATAGCCCGGCAGCCGGCGACGCAACTCGGCCACCAGTTCCCGTCCTTTGCTCACGGGCACCTCGAAATGCGCCGCGCCGATCACCGGATCCAACTGGTGCAAATAGTAGGGCATCACGCGCAGATCGACCAACCGCTCGCAGAGCGCCGCCAGCGCATCGGCCGAGTCGTTCACTCCCGCCAGCAGCACCGACTGGTTCAACAGCACAATGCCGGCGTCGCTCAGGCGGGCCAGCGCCGCGGCGACCGATTCGTCCAGTTCGTGGGCATGGTTGGCATGGATGACCACGATCGGCGCCAGCCGCGTGCTCCGCAGCCAGTCGAGCAGCTCGTCGGTGACGCGCTGGGGAATCAACAGCGGCAGTCGCGTGTGGATGCGCAAGCGTGCGACGTGCTCGATGGCCGCCAGCCGCCGAGCCAACTCCGCCAGGTGTCCGTCGACCAGGGTCAACGGGTCGCCGCCGCTGAGAATGACTTCGCGAATCGAGCGATCGGCCGTGATTTGCGCCAGTGCCGGCTGCCAATCGTCGAGCGATCGAGGGCCCGCAGCATAGGGGAAATGGCGGCGGAAGCAGTAACGGCAATGGACGGCGCAGGCCCCAGTTGTTACCATCAATACCCTGGATTGATACTTGTGCAAGAGCCCTGGGCTGAGGGTCGCATGGCCGTCGCCCACCGGATCCGCGCGGTAGCCGACCGGCGAGGTTCGTTCGTCTTCCAGCGGGAGAACCTGCCGCAAGAGCGGATCGTGGGGGTCTCTCGGGCGCATGCGGGCGACATATCCGCGCGGCGCAAACAACGGAAAGTCGGCAGCGGCCCGGACGGCGCCCGCCGC
>JBGSYQ010000294.1:0-10066 GCA_041750795.1 Pirellulales bacterium
GTCGACGCCGCGGCCGTGGGCTTGGCGCCCAACACGGTGGTCGACGGGCTGGCCTGCACGCAGTTCGGCGGGCGCGTGTTCTGGGACAAGCTGGGCATCGTGTCGCGCATGCCGCAGGGCGATTCGCTGTTCGAGAATCAAACCACCTGGGAACTGGTCGAACGGGGGCGCGAGAATTTGCCGCCGCACGTGCGCGACGTGCTGGCGGTGGAACTGGCCCAGCGAAGCGATGAGCAGCGACGTCTGGCGCGCGATCATTTCGTGCGGTACGCCTGCCGCCAGACACGCAGTGTATTCGATCCGCTCAACAAGCAAGCCGACAAACTGCGCCAGCAGCAGGTCAAGCTCGAGGCTTCGTATTCATCGACCATGGTGATGCAAGAGATGGCCGAGCCGCGCGATACCTTCGTGCTGGTGCGCGGCGACTTCCGCACCAACGGCGAGAAGGTTTCGCCGGGCGTGCCTGCAAGCTTGCCGTCGCTGCCGCCGGACGCGCCGCCCAATCGCTTGGGTTTGGCGCGCTGGCTGGTGGATCCGAACAATCCGTTGGTGGCGCGCGTGACCGTGAACCGCTTCTGGCAGCAATACTTCGGCACGGGGTTGGTGAAGACCAGCGAGGACTTCGGCAGCCAGGGCGAACCGCCCAGCCATCCGCAGTTGCTCGACTGGCTGGCCGGCGAGTTCGTTGCCAGCGGTTGGGACGTCAAGGCGCTACAGAAGCGGATCGTCATGTCGTCCGCGTATCGGCAGTCGTCGCACGTGAGCAAGGAGTTGCTCGCGCGCGATCCGGACAATCGGCTGCTGGCGCGCGGCCCGCGCTTCCGGCTCGACGCCGAGATGATTCGCGACAACGCATTGGCCGTCAGCGGCCTGCTCGACCGGCGCTTCGGCGGCCCGAGCGTGGCGCCGTATCAACCCCCGGGGCTTTGGGAAGCGATTGCCTTTGGGCGCGAGTTCTCGGCGCAGACATACGTACAAAGCCACGGCAGCGATCTGTATCGCCGCGGGATTTATGTCTATTGGAAGCGCTCGCTCCCCTACCCCGCTCTGGCGACGTTCGACGCGCCCAATCGCGAAGTTTGCACCGACAGTCGCGCGCGTACCAATACCCCGTTGCAGGCGCTGGTGCTGTTGAACGATCCGGCGTTCGTCGAAGCGGCGCGCGTGCTGGCCCAGCGCGTCGTGACCGAAGGGGGCGCATCCCTGGCCGAACGGATTTCATTCGCATTCAAGCTGTGTACGGCCCGCGCGCCGGATTCCGAAGAACTGAGCATTCTGACTCGCATCTACGAAACGCAGGCCGAAAGGTTCCGCGCGCAACCCGAGTCCGCGGCCAGGCTCATTCGCGTGGGCGAGTATCCGCTGCCTGACGGAATCGACGAACCGGAGCTGGCCGCCTGGACCGCCGTGGGCAACGTGCTCTTGAACCTCGACGAAACCATCACGAACCACTAGCGCCATGAACTTCGACCAACGCATCAGCCAGGCCATCACGCGGCGCACGCTGTTGGGACGCACGGCCCACGGGCTGGGCTCGCTGGCGCTGGCATCGCTGATGAACGGCGGGTTGCGCGCCGACGACGCCGCGCCGCGCTTGGCCACGCACGGGGCGCTGGGCAAGCTGCATTTCGCGCCCAAGGCCAAGCGCGTGATCTACCTGTTCATGTCCGGAGCGCCGTCGCACATCGATTTGTTCGACAACAAGCCGAAGCTCAAGGAGCTCTCCGGCGAGGAATTGCCCGACTCGGTGCGGATGGGCCAGCGCATCACCGGCATGACCAGCGGGCAGAAGCAGCTTCTGCTGGTCGGTCCTGCTTATCCGTTCAAGCGCTATGGACAGTGCGGCGCCGAAATCACCGAGTTGATGCCCACCATCGGCGGCATCGCCGACGACATTGCCATCGTCCGCTCGATGCACACCGACCCGATCAATCACGATCCGGCGGTGACGTTTCTGCTCACCGGCAATCAGCAGCCGGGGCGGCCGACCATCGGCGCTTGGGCCGCGTATGGCTTGGGCAGCGAGAACAAGAATCTGCCCGAATACGTGGTGCTGCTCTCGGGCGGCGGCGGACAGCCGCTGTTGTCGCGCTATTGGGGCAACGGCTTTCTGCCCAGCCAGTACCAGGGAGTGCAGTTCCGCTCGACGGGCGACCCGGTGTTGTACGTTTCCAATCCCGAGGGGATCGACCCAGCCACGCGGCGGCAACTGCTCGACGGCGTGCAGCAGCTCAACCGCTTGCAACTGGAAGCGGTGGGCGATCCGGAAATTGCCACGCGGATCGACGCCTACGAGATGGCCTATCGCATGCAGACCAGCGTGCCGGAGTTGATGGACATTTCGCAAGAGCCCCAGCAAGTGCTGGAAATGTACGGCGCCGAGCCGGGCAAAGCGTCGTTCGCCAACAACTGCCTGCTGGCGCGGCGGCTGGCCGAGCGCGACGTGCGATTCGTGCAGCTTTATCATCGCGATTGGGATCACCACGGCAACCTGCCCAACGAGCTGAAGCGGCAGTGCCAGACCTGCGAGCAAGCGTCGGCCGCGCTGGTCAAGGATCTCAAGCAACGCGGGCTGCTGGACGACACGCTGGTGATCTGGGGCGGCGAGTTCGGCCGCACCGCCTACAGCCAGGGCAACATCACCAAGGACAGCTTTGGCCGTGACCATCATCCGCGCTGCTACAGCATTTGGATGGCCGGCGGCGGCATCAAGCCCGGCATCACCTACGGCAAGACCGACGACTTCGGCTACAACGTGGTCGAGGACGGCGTCCACGTTCACGACTTTCAGGCCACGATCCTGCACCTGCTGGGGGTGGACCACAAACGGCTTACCTATCGCTACCAGGGGCGCGATTTCCGCCTGACGGACATCGCCGGCAACGTAGTTGAGAAGATTCTGGCGTAGGCGAGCAAATAACGGTCCGTCTATTCATGGCTGTGCTTCCGCTTGCAGTTCAAATCGTCCGCTAATACTCGCAAGCTGTGCAACCGCGGTTGCACTTGTCGCGGCCGGCAGCACGCCCAGTTTTCCCCGCAGGGTGATATAGCGAATCGCACCTCCATGGCTGTGAGTCAATTCGATGAAGTTGAGGCCGCTAGTTGATTCAAGATTCTGAACCGTGACGTCTCTTGGTTCGGCCCATTGTATATCGGAATTGGATATTTCGACGACCAGAATGGGATCCGCCATTTCAGATACTTCTGATGTCGACACTGACTCTCTTCCAGGGAACAAGGTATCTACGCCCACAATGACCACGTAGCTCGTGAGAGTCGTCTGTTGCTCTGGTCCACACGGACAAGCGAATCTGCTGCGTTCCACAGGTCGAAACAAGCGACGATTGTTCGGTCCATTCCATGGCTCCGACATGTCGTAGGCATCGTAAATCCCATCGCTATCGATTCCCAATGAATCGAGGAATGGAAGAATTAGAACACGCCAGCTGTGGCAGGCGCGCCCGTGTGGTCCTGGAGTGTCTGCCGGGGGCAACGAACCATGAACTGCGTCGTATTCCAATAGAGCGGATCGCAGCTTCACCAGATTCGAATGACAGATGGATTCCCGGGCGCTATGCTTGGCTTTCGCGACCATGTACCAGAGCACAGCGCCAAGGGACAAAGCGAAGGCCCCTCCAAGGACGAAAGTCCGTATTGAAGTTAGCCTGTTTCGAGTATCGACCATCCGGTCGGAATAGCCAAACACTGTTGCGGATTTCCGATGACTTGGATCGACCTTGCCAGTGACGACAGAAGTGCTTCGAGCTGGCCCGCCGCACGCTCGTTGAGCAGAACGCGGTAGCTCATACGTCGCGCGGGATGTTGTATTTCTTGCGCAATTCCGCGTCGACGTGTTCGAGTGCGCGACCTCGCTCGTCTTCCAGGTTTTTGATTCCTTGCCGAATGTCGCCAAGAACGTCGTGCTCATCGCCCAGCGCTCGCAGCGCGTCACGCAATACATCCTCCTCGGTCTGGTAGAGGCCGATGGAGAGGTAATGTTTGACTTGCTGGTCAATGTCGGGGGGCAACTGTGGCATGGAATAACCTCCTCAGAAGAAGACAACCTCCATATCCTATCATGCCGGCAAAACGACCGTCAAAGATCGCAGGGCGGTCGCCGTGAGAACAGGTCCTCGCATAACCATGCCGCCAGCTGGCATGGACTCACAACGGCATTCGTGGAAAGATACGCTCGGCTGCCGCGATAGAAGTTGGGGGCCGCGAATCACCAACGCAATGCGGCGGCCGGAACCGTCGAATGGATTCGGTCATGGAAGACTATCCGGCCGACACTCCGCTCAGCCTCACTTCGCCGAACTTCGGTGATTCGCGCTTCTCGCTCGACGAGTCGCTACTCACGCTTCTCGCCGGCCGTCTGCAAACTGCAGTGAATTGATCGGCGATCCGGCAGTGCTGGCCGACGCCCACCTTCCGTCCCACACGGGGCTCATTCGACCCGCGGCGACGACTAGGATTTTCCGGAAGTTTTTCGGACGAAACTGGTTTTTCTTGCCCGCCATGCTGTTACCATAGCTCTCACGGCGAGCCGGCAATCGGCCCCGCTGCCAGCGGCAAACGACTAAGACCTCACTCGATCAGGCGGACGCTCAAGAGTCGCGCGCGGCACGATCGCCAATCGAGTCGGCCATCGCTTTGAGGCGCGACTGCCCCACCGCTTGCCGACCTCAACCGACTGGCAACAAGACGAGTTGCGCACCTCCCCCCAGGAACCCAATCATGCAACGCGAACTAACGACCTCTAGCAAGCGATCCTCGCAACGAAACCGAAATCGTCGCCAACGCAGGCTCGTCGAGGAGATGTTGGAGAGCCGCCTCTGTCTGGCACAAACGACAGGATTGTTCCTACACGACCCCGCCGCCGCGGACGGCTACGTCTTGTTCGCTCCCAACACCAGCACGCAAACGTTCTTGATCGACAAGGACGCCAACGTCGTCAATCAATGGTCGTCGAGCTACACGCCAGGTTTGATTTCATACCTGCTGGAAGACGGCAGCATGATCCGCGCCGCGGCCAACGGCGTCAATGGCCAGGGCGGCAACGGATCGATCAACGCCGCCGGCGCCGGCGGACTCCTCGAGCGCTTCGATTGGAATGGAACCAAAACCTGGGAGTTTGAGTATAGCGACACGATGAATCTGGCGCATCATGATTTCGAAGTGATGCCCAACGGCAACATTTTGCTAATCGCCTGGGAGTACAAGTCCGAGGCGGAAGCCACGCAGGCGGGCCGCGATCCGAATCTGCCCGGCGCCGGCTACCTGTATCCCGATCACATCGTGGAAGTGCAGCCCGACCTGAACAACGGCGGCGGCACCATCGTATGGGAGTGGCACGTCTGGGACCACCTCGTGCAGGAGTACGACGCCACCAAGGACAATTGGTACGGCCCCACGGGCGTCGAAGACCATCCGGAACTGATCGACATCAACTATGTCTCCGATCCGGCAAACGGCGGCGGCGCGCCCGAAGATTGGACACACGCCAACGGCATCGACTACAACGCCGAGCTCGACCAGATCATCTTGTCGGTGCGCGAGTTCAGCGAGTTCTGGGTCATCGACCATAGCACGACGACCGCCGAAGCCGCCGGACACACCGGCGGTAATTCCGGCAAAGGGGGCGACATCCTCTATCGCTGGGGCAATCCCGAAGCCTACGATCGCGGCGACGCCAACGACCGCGTGCTGTTTTTCCAGCACGACGCCAAGTGGATCGAGGATGGGTCGCCCGGCGCGGGAAACATTACGATCTTCAACAACGGTTTCGGCCGGCCGGGCGCGGACTACACCACAATCGAAGAAATCACGCCACCGGTCGACATCAACGGCAACTACACTATTTCGCCAGGCCAGCCCTACGGACCGGCCAGCACGGCTTGGACCTACACCGCCGCATTGAACGACTTTTCGTCGATCATCTCGGGCGTGGAGCGGCTGCCCAACGGCAACACGTTCATCACGTACGGCGTCGATGGCACGTTTTCGGAAGTGGATTCAAGCGGCACCGAGGTGTGGCGGTACGTCAATCCATATTTCGCGGGCGGAATGCTCGGCATGGAGCAGACGATCCCCAGCATCGGGCTCACCGATCCTGGGTTGTCCGATCTGTTGGTCAATTTCACGTTCCGAGCACAGCACTACGCGCCGGCTTTTGCGCCACAGTTGGGCTCTACCGTCGTCGACCGTCACATCTTCTACAACCAGTCGGCCTTCGACGGCAACGATGCGGCGATTACCGCCAACGACAACGATGCCATCGCTCCGGACAAGTCGCCTTTGTTTCCGGGTGCGGGCCAGGCGACGTTGGCGAACATCACCAATTACACGCGCGGCATCAACGGGATCATGGTCGACCTGTCGAGCGGCGTGGACCATAGCGGCATCACGGCGGCCGATTTCGTGTTCAAGGCGGGCGCCAACAACTCGCCGAACCTGTGGGACCCGGCGCCGGCGCCTGGTGCCATCTCGGTGACACCGGGCGGCGGCGTGAGCGGATCGGATCGGGTGACCATCACCTGGGCTGCCGGCTCGATTTTGGACACGTACCTGGAAGTGCAGGTATTGGCCACGGCTCAGACGGGCTTGGCCGATACGGACGTGTTCTTCTGGGGCAACCTGCTGGGTGAAACGGCCGACGCGACACCCGCGGGTGCATTCGCGCGCTCGGTGGCGGCCGATCGGGGACCGATACTCAGCGGCGGCACGCAAATCAACGTGGGCATCACCAGTCGCTTGGACATCAACAAGAGCAACAGCGTCACGATAGCCGCCGACGGCGGTCCCATCCTGAGCGCCGGCACGGGACTGCTGCCGCGCATCAGCATAGCTAGCGCCGGACCGTTCGC
The DNA here is from genome assembly GCA_041750795.1 of Pirellulales bacterium. Lineage (GTDB taxonomy): Bacteria > Planctomycetota > Planctomycetia > Pirellulales > PALSA-1355 > JTS-RE94. The sequence continues at coordinate 6,867 of JBGSYQ010000294.1, forward strand.
ACCGGAAGGGGACGCCGGCGGCGACGCCGGCATTGCCTCGGCACTGGCCAGCACCAGCGACGACTCGCCCGAGGCCAGCAGCCTGGTCACCTCGGCCTTGCCGCGCGGCATCGGCAACCGGTTGCAGACGCTGGATTTGAACAGCGGCCGCATCGCCGCCTTCTTCCAGCACCTGGCCGATCAGGACACCCCGGGCACCCGCAAGCTCCTCACCCGCATCGACGAGGTGGCCGGCGAGTTGGGCCTGGAGCACGACCTGCTGGACGACCTGGTGGCCGGTTTAGTGTTGTAGTCGCTAGAAGCAGTTACTGCGCTGCGATTTCTTGCCACGAGTCGGTCAGCCATAGCATCGCGGTGCCGTCCAGTCCGGCAGTGAGAATGGAACGGCCGTCCGGCGAAAACGCGACCGACGTGACCGCTTGATCGTGATGCGTCAGCGTGAGGATCTCTTTGCCGTCGCGCACGCTAACCGCTTCCGGCGGTGCAGTGGCGTCGGGCTCAACAGCATCGACCACTTCATCGGTGCCCGGAGGGATTGTGTCCCAGAGTTTGGCCGTGCGATCCGAGCTGCCGGTAAGTGCGCGGCGTCCGTCGGGTGAGAACGCCACGGTGTTGATGGCCGAAGTATGTCCCGAGTATTGCACCAGCGGCTTTCGCGTGGCAACGTCGATGATCGTGGCGCGGCCGTTATTGCTGCCGGCCAGAATCTGCCGGCCATCGGCGGAGTAGGCGACGCACAACACGGGCGCGTCGAGCGGAATGGCATTGATGGCCGCTCCGCTTATTGCATCCCAGATGCGCAGCGTGCCATCATCGCCGGCCGTGAGTACGTTTTGACCATCCGGGGAGAAGACTGCGGCGCGAACGGCGCGGACGGGCGCATCCGCTTCGCGATGCTCGAGCACGTGCTGCACGCGGCGCTCGGCGAGTTGCCAGATTCGTGCCGTGCCATCGTGGCTGGCGGTGACCAACCGTTGATCGTCGCCGGGCGCGAAGCTGGCGCTGGTGATCGGTTGGGCATGTTCGGGTGGCAACTGCAACTCGCTATGGCCGGTGTCGGCGTTCCAAATCTTCACTCGGCGATCGGTGCTGCCGGTGACGATCCGCCGGCCATCGGGGGAGAAGCCCGTGGCCGTCACGCCGCTGTGCGGCTTGAAGCTCTGCAGGGGACGCTCGAGGTTGGTCGGATCCCACAGCAAGGCGGCGTTTCCTCCGATGGTCAACACGCCCGAGCCCTGGGGCGCCTCGATTGCGGCCCACAGGCCCTCCTGTCGCGATCCAAAGTCGAGAAACGGCCCGCCGGCGGGCACGCTGGTTTCGACCAGGGTGTCCAAATCCCAGCGCCGCGCGAAGCTTTGGCTGGACTCTGCGCCGTCGGCGTTGACGATACGTGCGGAGCCCGCAACCAACGCCGCGCGACCGTCTTCGGAAACCGCCACCGACGTGATCGTTTGCGGTCCGCGATAAAGCTCCGCGAGTACGCGTGCTTGATCGACGTCCCACAGCCGGACGACGCTGTACAGAATGCCCTGCTCGGCGTCCTCGGCAAGCGTTAGCAGTTGCTTGCCATCGCGCGTAAGCGAGATGCCTTTCACGGGCGAATCGTAGGCGTCGCTATGCTGCGGGTTAACGTGCGACAAGACGGGCGATAGCTCGTTTCCGGTGCGTGGATCCCATTGAGTGACGGCGCCGTCGCTGCCGGCGGTTAGCAGGCGCTGGCCGTCGGGGGTGAAACAGGCATCGGTGATGGCGCTATTGTGGCTGGTCAACGTGGCGTGCAGGTCGCCGGTGTCGGCGCGCCACAACATGGCCAGCCCCGTTTCGTCACCGGAATAGAGCCATTGCGCGTCGGGCGAAATGGCCACAGCGGTCACGGCGCCCCGGTGCCCCGTGCCGAAGGACGCATTGGGCAGCGGATGTCGCGCGGCCGACTTGCCCGTCGGATCGAGCTTCCAGAGTGCAATTTGCGGCGTGGAGAACTGCGCGGCAGCCAGCGCATCGGGGCCGAGGGGCGCGCTGGCGTCGAGTTGGATGGACGCGCCCGTCAGAATCCAACGTGCATCACGCGAGACGGCCGCTGCGGCGTTGCGGCCGGTTCCCTCAAGCGCGCACAATTCGCTGCCCGAAGCGGCATCCCAAATGCGCACGGAGCTATCTCCACCGGCGGTTAGCAACCACCTTCCGTCGTTGCAGTACATGGCGCGCGAAGCGAGGAAGTCGTGGCCTTCTCTGAGTCGGTGCAATGTTTCTCCGCTATCGGCGTCGTAGACGCGCGCCGTATGGTCGCGGCTGGCAGTCACGATGCGGCCTCCGTCGGGCGAGAAGGCCGCAGCGAGCACTGCGTCCTCGTGGCCGGCCAGCAGGCGGCCCTGAGGCGCAAGCACGAGCCGATTGTCAAAGATGTCCCAAAGCTTGATTTGGCCTTCCTGCGCGGTGGAAACAACTTGCCGTCCATCGGGCGCAAACGCGCACGATTGTACCGGCCGGCTGTGCCCGCGTAACACGCTCTGCACGCGGCCAGTCATCGCGTCCCAGATTCGCACCGTGTTGTCGTCGCCGCCGGAAAGAATCGACTGGCCATCGCGCGAGAATGCGACCGCGCGGATCGGAGCCGAGTGCCCCTCGAAAGCGCGGCTCTTTTGCGGCACGCCCGGCTCATTCGCCACCAGCCGCTTGATCTCGACGTCGCCAATCTCGTCGGGGTTCCACACGAGCACGCGCCGATCCTGTCCTGCGGAGGCGACATGGCGTCCGTCCGGCGCGAAAGCCACGGCGAACACCGGTCCGTCGTGGCCCAAAAACGCGCGTTGCTGCTGGATGCGAGGTGGCGATGCACTGGCATCGAACGACCAAACGATCACTTTGCCGTCCTGTCCTGCCGACACGATCCGGCTTTCGTCCGGCGCGAACGCCGCGGACCAGACCCACCAGGCATGACCGCGCAATGGCGAGCCGGCAACCTCGCGGCCGCTGGCCGTGTCCCACAAGCGTACTGTGCGGTCGCGCGATGCCGAGAGCAGCCAACGGCCGTCGCGTGGAGAGAACGCGACGTGATGCACGCGATCCTCGTGGCCGCGCAGGCGATGCACGACTTGTCCGTCGGCCGTGCGAGAAAGTTGCACAACGCCGTCGGCGCCGGCCGTGGCGAGCGTTTGAGCGTCGGGCGACACCGCCACCGCATGAATCAGGCCGCCGTGGTC
>JBGSYQ010000295.1:0-6028 GCA_041750795.1 Pirellulales bacterium
GGGCCGCTTGCCCTATCCGGCGCGACGCCAGTCGTTGGCCCGACGCCGGTCATCGCCGCCGCACTATCGTCCCCACTGTCGGCGGATGTGCTTGCCCATGCGGCAACGCAGGCGGTGGCAGGGTCCGACCTCGATGCGTTGCCGCTCGACGACGGACTGATCAACCAACTGGCGATTCGCATCGCCGCCGCGCGCATCCACGCCAGGCTCACCGGCGCGTAGGGTCGACCGAAAAATAACTTCTCCGCAAATCTCCTCGCCCCTTGTGGGAGAGGGCAGGGTGAGGGGTTGGAAAATCAGAAAGTTGTTTTTCGGTCGAACCGTAGGCCGATGCGGCCTTGCGCTACGCGCCATCCTGATCGCCCGATGCCTCCGCCGCATCCGGCGGGCCGCCATCGTCGCGTACATAGTGGATCGTCCGCTGCGGGAACGGAATCTCGATGTCCAGCTCGTCGAACCGGTTTTTGATGCGGCGCAGCAGTTCGCGCTTCACCGTCCAGCGCTGCGTCGCCTGCGTCTTGAGGAAGAACTTGATCGTGACCGCCGAATCGCCAAAGCTGTCGACTCCCAGCATCTCCGGACCGTCGAGGATCAACGGCCCAAACTTAGGATCCGTACGCATTTCCCGCCCGATCTCCGCCAGCACCCCGATGACCTGGTCGGGATTCTCCTTATAGGCCACGCCCATGTCGACGACCGCTCGCGACCAGCCGTGCGTCATGTTGGTGACCCGCGTGATGCTGCCGTGCGGAATGAAGTGTACCGAACCTTCCAGATCGCGCAGCACCGTCATCCGCAGCGTGATTTTCTCGACGGCGCCGGCAACGTCGCCGATCTTCACGACGTCGTTCACTCCGTACTGATCCTCCAGCAGAACCATGAATCCGGAGAAATAGTCGCGCACCAAGTTCTGCGCGCCAAAAGCGACCGCCAATCCCAGCACGGCCGCTCCGCCCATCAACGGGCCGATCGGTATGCCGACTTGATCCAGCGTCATCAACACCCCGCCGGTCACCAGCACGATCGAGGCCGTGTTGCGGAACACGCCCACCAGCGTGATGGCCCGGTTTTCCCGGTCAAGCGTCGTCCCGCGACTGCTGGTGCGCGCGACGACTCGCGCCAGGTGCCGGCCGATGACGTTGGCGGCGAAGCTCAACAACAGAAAGCCGATGAGAATCGCCAGCAACTTGGGTCCATGGTCCGCCAGCCATTGCAGGGCCATATCGACCGTAAAGGGATTCCTGAACCGCGCGCTTTGCTCGGCGGCTTTGTCGACGAGCTCGCGCAATGCGTTGGCGCTGTTCGTGGTCGAGAGCGGCTGATTCTGTGCCAAAGCGACTTCGACCGGCGCAGGGTGCGCCACCGGTTTGCCCGGCGCTTTCATCGAGTCAGCCGCCTGGCCGGACAGATACGGCGCGCAACAGGCGATGGCGATCGTCAACATCAACAGCGTCAAGAACGTGCGCATCGACATTCGGCTTTGCCCAGTCCCATGGCCACGCGGCGCGAGGCGATCCCTCGCAAGCGGCGCAACAGCATGGGCAGCGTATCGGCAGCCGGCCCCCCGATGCTAGATCAGTCCGCCTACGGTGCTATCACCCCGTCCACGCAAGCACGCCCACCGGCCGTCCGTTGTCGTAGCGGACGCAGGGCGCGTCACTTACCGCTCTTGGCCGCGTTTCGCTTGCGCATGCGGGCGGCCTTCTGGGCCGATTCAGAGCGGGCCTTCTTGCTGCGCGCGGCGCTGGCCGCGCCGCCGATCTGGCCCCCTTTCTTTGCGGGGCTTGTATCCATGGTCTGGCCCCGGCCTGAGCCGCCCGGCTTCTTGCCGCCGCCGGTCATCTTATTGACCGTGGCCCAGGCGCGCCGCTCGGCCTCGTCCTGGCCGACGCCCCGCTTCGTATAGCCCTTCTCGATCTTTTCGGCCTGCCGCTTTTGCTTGTCCGTATACTTCGATTTGTCGCCGCGTGGCATGGTCCTTCCCCGTGCTGCTGTACGAGAATTGTAAACCGCGGGCTGCAACGCCAACCCGCCCAATGCTAAATGCACAATCCATGCCGAACGGAGCGATGGTTCGCCTTGCTGCCCTCCACGGACACAAAAAAAGCGGCATTTCGCCCGCCGACCTGCTGGACGCGCGCCGCGCGGCAATCCAGAATCAACACAGCCAGCGCGCTGCCCAGTCCGGCCACAAAACGACCAGCCGCAGGCACATCGAGCCAAACCCAAGCCACCTGCAAGCCCGGAGACTCTCGGATGAACCGCGCGCGCCGCTGCTTTGGGAGTGGCTGCATTGGGAGTGCTTGTGCGCTGGTGGGAGTTCTCGCCCTTGCCGCCCGGCTGCCTGCCCAGGACGCTGCTCCCGCTCGTTTCCATCACGTCATGATCAACTCGGTCAACCCCGAGGAGTCGATCCGTTTTTACGCGCGCGTGTTCGGCGCCTCGCCCGTGAAGTTTCGCGGCGTCTCGGACGGGCTGTTCACCGAGAAGTCGTTCCTGCTGTTCAACAAGGTCGACCAGCCGCCCGACGGCACGTTGAACACCGGCATCTGGCACATCGGCTGGGGCGGCGTCGACGTGAAAAACGAATACGAGTGGTGGAAGCGTCACAACGTGCCGATCCATACCCCGCTCTCGCCGCTGCCCGGCGTGGATAACTACTACATGTATATCCAAGGCCCCGACAACGAGTTGATCGAAATCAACACCATGGGCCATCATCGTTTTGCGCACGTACACTTCTTTTGCGACGACGTGAACGCGGCCACCGACTGGTACGCGCAGCACCTGGGCATCAAACCGCGCCGCGCGCACGTCAGCAAGCCGTCCGGCGACATGTCCACCCTGGCCGGCATCTGGATGAACGTCATCCAGTGCGACAACGTGACCATGATTTTCTTCGGCAAACCCGACGCCGAACCGGCGCCGCCCTGGTGGCCCGACCAACCGCTCAAGGAAATCCAACCCACCCGAGGCCGTCCCATCGACCGCATCGCCTTCTCCTATCGCGACGTCGAACCCGTGTTCGCGCGGATGAAGGCCGCGGGCGTCGAAGTCATCGAGCCGATCACCGACCGCCCGGAATACAAAATGAAGAGTTTCATCGTGCAAGCGCCCGACGGCGTGAGCGTCGAGATCGTCCAAGCCAAACCCATCCCCGAAGGCGTCTGGGACTGAACCAACTTGGATGGTGAATCACTGGACGTTGGAATCCCCGCGCGAGATCGCTGAGGTTCGACCGAAAAATAACTTCTCCGCAAATCTCCTCGCCCCTTGTGGGAGAGGGCAGGGTGAGGGGTTCGAGAATCAGGAAGTTATTCTTCGTTCGACCCTCTAACAGATCGTCAAGGAAACTATCGTGGAAGCATCGTTGTTTGCCCTCGTGCTGGGCATCGTCGTGGCAGTGGCCTTTCGCGAGTTGATCGGCCGCCGCGCCGCGCCTTGGCTGGCGCTTGGCTGCGGCGCGCTGGCGGCAGCGGCCTATCTCGGCGCGGCGTCCTACACGTCGGCCGACGACGCGGAGCCAACGCCGCCGGCCGGCGAATCGCCCGTGTCGAAGGAATTCGTCAAGCCCGACAACTGGCCCAAGGGGCATCCGCTGCCGCTGGTCGAATCGAACTGCGCCACCTGCCACCTGACCGCCGGCCGCGAGCTGACGGCCGCCGTCGTCAACTTCACGCGCAGCGTACACGACCTGCAAGAGATGTCGTGTGCCGACTGTCACGGCGGCAACATCGAAAACGACGTCCGCGCCCACGAGGAGGAGTTCGGCTTCATCGGCACCAAAAAGAGCGCCCACATCGCGCATTGCAGCGAGTGCCACGACGAGGAAGCCACGGTGCTGGCCTCCGGGCCGCATGCCTGGGATTTTTCGCAGAAGATCAACACCGAGTTCCCGATGTGCTTCGATTGCCACGGCAACCACGACATCGGCAACCCGCCGGCCGACTTCAAGCTGGCCCTGTGGTGTGCCGATTGTCACGATAAACCCGAAAAAGAGTTCCCCAATTTGGCGGCCGTGGTCGACGGCAACGATCGACTGTGGGACACGCTGCGTAAGGTACATAAGCGGAACATCGAATCGGCCGAAAACCCCGTGCCCGACGCCTTTCGCAAGCAGGTCGACGATCTCCGCCACGCCACCATGCACGCCATCCACAAGTCCGTGGAGATCTCGGCCGCCGATGCCCAGCGGCTCAACCAGCGTGCCGATTCGCTTAGCAAAGAGCTCCAGGAGTGGTTACAATCGAACCCGTAACGCCACTGGCCCCCCAGCGCGGAAACGGACGCCCACAACCATCTCGGCCGGTTTTATCCAGAGATCCGGTATTATCCAGAGGTAACGTCATGCTCGATTCCAGACCGTGTCAGCATCGCCGGAAGTTCCTCAAACACCTCGGCGGCAGCGCCCTGGCCGCTTCCGCTTCCAGCCAACTGTTCCTGCCCAAACTCGTCTATGGCGAAGACGGCCCGGCCGCCGCGGCCCAGGCCGACGTGGGCATCGCACGCGGATCGAACATGGAAGAGGCCGTTCGCAGCGCCGTCGAACTGGCCGGCGGCATGGACTTCATCCGCGAAGGCCAAACCGTGCTCATCAAGCCGAACGTCACCGGCGCGGTCCCCAATCCCACCACCACCAGCCCCGAAGTGCTCTATGCCGTCATCAAGCTGTGCGCCGAGCGCGGGCCCAAGCGCATCATCGTGGCCGACCGCAGCTTCTCGCCCCTGTTCGTCACCTCCACGCCCAAAACGCTGGACGTGATGAAACGCGTCGGCCAGCTCGACGCGGTGAACCAGGCCATCAGCGACGCCAAGGCGCCGGTCGTGGCCGTCGGGCTCGAAGACTGTGCCGACGAGCTGGAACGGCTGGGCCGCAAGCTCACCACCGGCGGCGACAAGGACGCCGGCATGTGGCGCCGCATCAAGCCCGAGAAGGCCGAGCACTGGCCCAACGGCTTCGAGCTGGCCGAGTTGCTCTTCGCCGTCGATCACGTCATCAACGTGCCGGTCATCAAGACGCACTTCCAAGCCTGGTTCACCATGTCGATGAAGGCCTTCGTCGGCATGAGCCACCATCGGGCGCGCCGCGAGTTTCACACCTCGTTCAAGGGCAACAGCAACCTGGCCGATCAAAAGTCGTCCGGCAGCCGCCGCCGGCTCGGCCCCCAGGGACGCCAGGAAGACATCGAGGAAGTCTCGCCGCTGGTGAATCGCGTCGCCGAATTGAACCTGGGCATCACCCCGTCCATGAACATCCTGGACGGCACCAGCAGCTTTGTGTTCGGCGGGCCGTCGCACGGAGACACCGTCGATCCCAAACTGGTCGTCGCCAGTCGCGACCGCATTGCCGCCGACGCCACCGGCGTGGCCGTGCTCAAAAAGTACGGCACCGAGCGCCGCTTGCAGCGCTACAGCGTGTGGGAAAACCCGTTCCTGCAGCACGGCATCAAGATCGGCCTGGGCATCGGCAGCCGCGAGCAACTCAATCTCAAGCACGCCAACGTCGACGACATCCAGGAAATCGAAGCCGAGCTGGCGTAGCAGCCCGTTGAAGAATTCGACGGGCCGCGACGTCGCAGGGATGCGATGACAAAATAGCGACGTAAGTCGTTATTTTGCGCTTCCGTCCGAAGCCTTGCTTCGCACTTGGCGCTTGTCGAAAAATGCCACGACGGCATTATTCAACAGGCTGCTAATCCGTTGGTCCCAGGTTCGGGGCGGAAAAGGTGTCAGGGGACGGAACAGGGGACGAAATAGGAGGGGCTTGCACCAGCACGTTCTCCAGCGCCGCGAAATCTTCGGCGTCCGCGAAAATCGTCATCCGCGCGTTGGCCCGCTTGAGCACGGGATCGGAAAAGGGGACGTTCTGGTTTTTGAGAAAAGTACAATGTCCTGCTCTGTAGAAATCCACTCCTTGCTAGCTAGTCTGCTAGCATCTCCGCGTGCGTAGTACAAGGAGTATGAAGACCAGCAAGTCACCGCGGCGGGTGTTGCAGTACGCTCATTTGATCGGTCAGCTCGTCCTGCC
>JBGSYQ010000296.1:0-2493 GCA_041750795.1 Pirellulales bacterium
CATTGGCAGAGGCGCCCTGCCGCGTGCGCTTGCTCGAAGCGCGTCGCACGCTGGGCGGACGCGCCACGTCGTTTCGCGATCCGGCCACCGACGAGCTGGTCGATCATTGCCAGCACGTGGGCATGGGCTGTTGCACGAATCTGGCCGACTTCTGTCGCCGCACCGGCATCGACGAGCTGTTTCGCCGCGATTCGGTCATCCACTTCATCGGGCCCGACGGGCGTCCATACCCGTTTGCTGCCGTCAATTGGCTGCCGGCGCCATTGCACCTGGCGCCCGGCTTCTGGGGACTGAAGTATCTCTCGCCCGCCGATCGCTGGGCAATCGCGCGGGCGTGTGCCAAGCTGATGCGATTGCGGTTGGTCGACGAGCCCGACGGACCGACCGTGGCCCAGTGGCTCGCGGCCAACCGTCAATCCACCGCGGCCATCGAAGGCTTTTGGCGCGTGATCCTGGTCAGTGCGCTGGGCGAATCGCTGGAGCGTGCATCGCTGGCCGCGGCGCGCAAGGTGATCGTCGACGGTTTTCTCGCTGCTCGAGAGGCCTACCAGGTCGACGTTCCGCAAGCGCCGCTCGCAGAACTCTATGGACGGCGGCTGGCCGGCTGGTTGGAACAGCGCGGCATCGACGTGCGACTGGGCGCGGCGGTGCGCCGCGTCGCCCTCGATGAGCGGCCGGTTGTTGAACTGGCGTCCGGCGAATCTCTGGCCGCCGACATTGCCATCGTCGCGGTGCCGTGGTCGAAAGTGGCGGGATTGCTCGATGCGCGCATTGCGCAACAATGGACCTGGGTCGAGGCCATGTCCGCCGTGGCCTCGGCGCCGATCACTGGCGTACACCTGTGGTTCGATCGTCCGATCATGGATCTGCCACACGCCGTCCTGGTCGGTCGACTGGGGCAGTGGGTGTTCGATCGCGGCTGGCGACTCGCGAGTGACGGCGCGGCCGGCTACTACTATCAAGTGGTGATCAGCGCTTCGTATGCCTTGGCGGATCGCGATCGGCACGAGGTGGCAGCGGAGGTTCGCGATGAGTTGGCCGCCATCTGGCCCGCAGCGGTTACGGCGCGACTGTTGCACGCGCGCGTGGTCACCGAGCACGGCGCCGTGTTCTCACTACGGCCCGGATTGGAGATGGTGCGTCCCGCGCAGCAAACCTCCTGCGAGCGATTGTTCCTGGCCGGCGACTGGACCAATACCGGGTGGCCCGCCACCATGGAAAGCGCCGTGCGCAGCGGCTACCTGGCGGCCGAAGGCGTCTGTCGGGCGCTCGGCGGCACCCAATCGTTCCTGGTCGACGACCTGCCGCGCGGATGGTTGGCGCGGCTGCTGATTCGGTAAGCGGTTCCGAAGCGCCACTATGCCGCGCAGCGCAGCCGTCGGCGTTCCTTGCTCACAGGTGCCACTGGTGGCGGCAGCCACCAGTGTCGTCGGGCGCCGTTGCCCGCAAGGCCCGTTGTAGAATTGCACTGATGGTGTGCGCCACCTGATTCCATGAAAGAGGGCTCCTGGTGGTTTAATACGGTGTAGTTTGCACTCACCAAAACTCACCAAGGAGCCCTGAAGATATTTTACCCGGAAATCGATCCGCATTGCAAGCAGTTGACCGTGAATCTGCGGAATGAGGCGGGAGACGTGGTGTTGCGGCGACAAGTCAGCACAGGTGCCAGGTGGCCTGCGCCACCAGTGGCACGAACAAGCACCGATGTTGTTTTTGAGTCGTTCCGAAGCGCCACTAGGCCGCGCGGCGCAGCCGTCGGCGTTCCTTGCGCGTCAGCGCTCGCTGCGGCTCGTCGTCGCGATCGATCCGCGATTCGGTGCGACTCGATTGCCGCGTGTCGGAGTCTCCCGACGAAAGCTTGAGCGTGGCCGCGACCGCGGGAGCCGGTTCGAGGTCCGTTCGCACGGCCTTGCGCGGCTCCGGCTTGGATTCGGCGTCCTGTCGTCGTGCCACCTTCTTGGCCTTCTTGGCTTTCGGCGGCTTGGGCTTGGCGACCTTTACCGCCACCTTTCCCTCGATTTCCAGCACCACGTAGCGAGCGTACGTCAAGAGCGCCGCCAGCAACAGGATGTAGGCCGCCAGCCAACTGCCGCGAATGAGCAGCCGTTGATGCTCGGCCGGCACCTGCGCAATCCAGCCGTGAAACGACGCCGTCGCAACCAGAATGCCGGTCGCCATCAGCGAGAACAGCGCAACTGCGCTGCGGCATCGCCACACTTCCAGCAGCACTCGCAGCCCCATCACCAGCAGGGCGCCCGCGACGATCATTGGCCAGGCGATCGACGGATCGACGTTGCTCGCCGTGGCCGCCCAATGGCACAGCGTGCGCAACACGGCCGCAAAGTTGCTGGCCTCGCCAAAGCTCACTGCGAGGCACGCTAGCGCCGTCCACAGCCATACGCGGTACCGGCCGTGATAGTCGTCCACCCGGTGGCGTCGCAGGGCATAGATGTATAGCGACGCGACGCCGGCAAGCGCCAGCAGCACGGCGGC
>JBGSYQ010000297.1:0-4034 GCA_041750795.1 Pirellulales bacterium
GGGGCTGCCCGCGGCGACTGCCCTGATCGCAACGCTTGCCTACGGCCATTGGCGGCTCAACCAGCAGACCACGCGGCCGGGCCCGAGCGTGGCCTTGATCCAAGGATCGATCGACATCGACATGAAGCACGATCCCAGCCAGTCGCAGCGGATTTTCGACGAGTATTTTGACCTTTCCGAACGCGCCGTGCGCGAGCGCCCGGATGTGGACCTGCTCGTCTGGCCGGAAACGATGTTTCGCTATCCGTGGTTCACGTTCGAAGACGGCTACGTGCCGCCGCCCGATACCATCACCGCTGAGGAGGCCGTCGACCGCAGCCGCCGCGCGGTTATCAACACGGCCTTGCCGCTCGGAGTGCCGCTGCTGTTAGGCATCGACACGGTACACTTCACTGCCGACGGTGGCGAACCGCTGCGCTACAACACGGCGCTGTATCTGGATCGCCAGGGCCAGGTCGTGGGCCGCTACGACAAGTGCCACCCCGTGATGTTCGGCGAGTACGTGCCATTTGCCGACGTGTTTCCCTGGATTTACAAGTTGACGCCGCTGTATGCGGGCGTGGCCGCCGGGCCGGGGCCGGTTTCGGTGCAGGTGGGGGAGGCGCGCTACGCCGCCAACATCTGTTATGAAGACACCGTGCCACATTTGATTCGCAGCCAGGTGCTGCAACTGCGCAACGAAGGAGCCGAACCCGACATCCTTGTCAACCTGACCAACGACGGCTGGTTTTGGGGCTCCAGCGAATTGGATTTGCACCTGGCGTGTGCGCTGTTTCGCGCGATCGAGTGCCGCAAGCCGCTGTTGATCGCGGCCAATACCGGCTTTTCCGCGTGGATCGATTCTGCGGGACGCATCGTGAGTCAAGGTCCGCGCCGCGCCACGGGCATCATCTACGCCGAGCCCGCTCTCGATGATCGCCAAAGCATGTACCTGGCCTATGGCGATTGGGCGGCCGTGCTGTGCCTGCTGGCCACCGGCGTCCTGGGACTGGCGGCCGTGCGTGACGCTTGGCGCGATCGTAGCGGTCGGCGCGCTGTAGCTGCTGCATGATTGGCCGCGGTGTACCAAAGCCATAAAGCGTTGACTCGAAACGCGCTTCCGCACATTTCACCGGCGCGTCAACGGGGGCTCGGCAAAGTCCCCCTAAATACCCTGGTCTATCGAGTTTTAACTTCCGGAATTGACTTTCCTCGGCAAGCCTAATTATACTAACTACTTAGCAGTTCTGGCTGAGTTATCTCCTGTGCTGTCAAACGCTTGGGGTTGCTCGGCGTCTCGGATTCGTCGCTCCCTGGACATGGGGAATTTCGAAGTTTCCGGCCTCGGCAGAGAGGAGGTTCTGTCGGCCCGGCTAGCGCGCTTTCAGGAACGACAGTATGAATCTGCTCGGCAAGATTTTCGTCGTGCTCATTTTCGTGATGAGCCTGGTTTTCATGTCGTTTGCCGTGGCGGTTTACGGCACGCACAAGAACTGGAAGGAAGAAGCGACCAAGCAGAAGGCCTTGGTGCAAAGTGCGCAGAACTTGTACAACGAGGAGCTGGCACGCAAGGAAGCACTCCAAGTGGAGATCGAAAAGGAAGCCCTCGCCAAGCGCGAAGCGCTGGGCAAGCTGGAGACCGAGCGGAATGAATTGGCTCGCCAGCGCGACGAGTTGACCAAGCAGCGCGATGATCTGGCCGCCAAGGACAAAGCCTCCGTCGCCGCACTCGATTCCGCGCAACAGAACCTGGCACGACTGACGGGCGAAGTCGATACGCTCCGCACCGAAATCCGCACGGCCCAGCAAGCGCGCGACGACCACTTCAAGCAAGTCGTCGGCCTGACCGATCAAGTCCACCAGGCGCAAGGCGAGTTGCGACGCCTCGACGAGCGCCGCGTGCAACTGGCCTCCGAAATCGCTTCGCAACGTACGGTGCTCAACGCGCACGGGCTGTCGAAAGACACGCCGGTCGACGGTATTCCGCCGCAATTGCACGGCAAGGTGCTGGCGGTCAACCGCGACAACTTGATCGAAGTCTCGCTCGGCACCGACGATGGCCTGCGCAACGGTCATACGTTGGAAGTCTATCGCAATAGCAAGTACTTGGGCCGAGTCGAAGTGCTCAACACCTCGAACGACCGCGCGGTGGGCAAGATCCTGCCGGGATTCCGCAAAGCCGCTATTCAGAAAGGTGATGATGTCGCCACTCGGTTTCGGGTCAGCTAAGAAGGACAAAAAGGAAAAGGCACCCAAGGCACCTAAGGCGCCGAAGGCCGCCAAGGCCAAGGCCCCCGATGCTGCGCGCGGCGTGGTCGTCGAAAAGCCGCCGGCCAACATCTACACGGTGCTGTTGGCCCTGTCATTCGTGGCCGTGCTGATTGGCTGCATTTTCCTGTCGCTCGAAATGGCCGCCTACGATTGGGATTTCAAAGGACGATAACCACCCCGTTGCGCCGCGCACCAATTGCGTCTCGCTTCGCAAAACATTCTTTACCCGCGGTGAGCAAGGATGCTCGGACGACTCTTCGGATTTCTCGCCGCCGATCTGGCGATCGACCTGGGCACGGCCAACACGCTGGTGAGCGTGGCCGGCGAAGGGCTGGTGCTCAATGAACCGTCGATTGTGGCGGTCGAGGAAGGCACGCGGCGCATTCTTTCCGGCGGTTGTGCCGTCGGCCACCTGGCGCGACAGATGCAAGGCCGTACGCCGCAATCGATCGCCGTGGTGCGGCCGCTGGCCGATGGCGTGATCGCCGACTTCGAATTGTGCGAAGCCATGCTCCGTTACTTCATCCGCAAGGCGCAACGCCAGGGCCGCGTCGCGCGGCCGCGCGTCGTCGTGGCCGTGCCCGGTTGCATTACGCCGGTGGAAAAGCGGGCTGTCTATAACAGCGCCGAGCGCGCCGGAGCGCGGCAGGTGTTTGTCATGTCCGAGGCCAAGGCCGCGGCCATCGGCGCCGGCTTGCCCATTGCCGAACCGGTGGCCAGCATGATCTGCGACATCGGCGGCGGCACGACCGAAGTGGCCGTGCTCAGTCTGGGCGACGTGGTGGCCAGCCAATCCATCCGCGTGGCCGGCAACGCCATGGACCTGGCCGTGGCCGACTATTTGAAGCGGCATTACAGCCTGCGCGTGGGCATCTCCGCAGCCGAGCAACTGCGAATTTCCATCGGCAGCGCACATCCGCTGGTTGACGAGCTGTCCGACGAAGTGCGCGGGGTCGATACCGTCAGCGGGCTGCCTCGCAAGGCCACGATCACCAGCGAGGAAGTGCGCGACGCCTTGGCCGCACCGCTGTTGCAAATCGTCGATGCCATTCGCGCAACGCTCGACGGCTGCTCGACCGACCTGGCGTCCGACCTGGTGGACAACGGCGTGGTGCTGGCCGGCGGCGGGTCGCTCGTGCGCGGCCTCGATCGCTTCCTGCAGGAACAAACGGGCCTGCCCGCGCGCTACTGCGGCGATCCGCTTACCGCCGTCGCCCGCGGCACCTATCTCTGCCTCGAACACTTCGACCGCTGGCGCAGCGCCCTGCAATCCAGCGACGAGGACGTTTAGCAGGCTGGAGACGGGAGGCTGGAGACGGGAGGAAGGACAAACACGCGTAGCCCAGCCGGTCACCTTGTTAACTATCCAAACACCTGCTGCCACGTTGCAGGAATACGACCGTCTCAAATCTGATCTTCCTCCAGCCTCCAGCCTCCAGCCTCCAGCCTCCCATGCACGACTGGCACGCGATCATCGACGAGCAAGCGGCGCCACCGGTGGCCGTGTCGCGCGATCGCGTGCGCTGGTTGCTGCTGGCGTTTGCCCTGGTGCTGGGCGTGATCTTCTTGCGGGCCGTGCAACTGGAAGTCTCCGACGGCGCGAACTTTCGGCGGCTGGCGGCGCGGTCGATCGAGCGCGACGTAACGCTCGCGCCCCAGCGCGGGCGAATTCTGGCGCGTGATGGCAGTGTGCTGGCGGCAGACGGAAAGGCGAAGGCCCTGGCCGTGCAGTATCGCTTTCTGCAACAGCCGCCCGACGCGGCCTGGCTGCGCGGCCGTGCCCG
>JBGSYQ010000298.1:0-4633 GCA_041750795.1 Pirellulales bacterium
CTGACGGTGCCGCGCGACGTCGACGGCAACGCGGTGCGCATCCCCGAGTCGGGATTGGCGCTGAGCCGCAAGCTGGCCAGCCTGCTGCAAGTGGGACCGGGAGACAGCATCACGGTCATTCCCACGCGCGGCCGGCGCGACGCCCTGCGCATGCCGGTGGCCGAGCTGTCCGACAGCTACATCGGCATGGCCGTCTATGCCGACATTCGCTATCTCAGCCGGCTGATGGGCGAAGAGCTGGCGATCAACGGCGTGCAACTGGCCACCGACAACAGCCCACCGGCCCGGGCCGAGCTGTACCGCGCGCTCAAGGAGCTGCCCGCGGTACAGGCGGTCAACGCACGGGCCGACGTGATCGACAATCTCCAGTTCATCGTGGAAACGCAACGCATCTTCATCGCCTTCGTGGTGATGTTCGCCGGCGTGATTTTTTTCTGCAGCCTGCTCAACGCCTCGTTGATTTCGCTGGCCGAACGCCAACGCGAAGTCGCCACCCTGCGCGTCCTGGGCTACACCGAGTGGCAGGTGGGCGGCCTGTTCTTGCGCGAAAGCCTGGTGGTCAACTCGCTGGGCACGCTGGCGGGCTTGCCGCTGGGCTACTTCCTGGCCTGGACGCTTTCGGTGCTGTACGACACCGAGATGTTTCGCTTTCCCTTGGTCTCTCCGCCCCGCGTCTGGTACGGCGCGGTGCTCTTGGCCGCGGTGTTTGCATTGGTGGCCCACGTGTTCGTACACCGGGCGATCGTGCGGCTCGATTGGCTGGACGCTTCGAAAACGAAGGAGTAAACCACGCCGGCCCGTTGGTCCCCTGGCGTGCCGCGAGCCATAATAGCAATGTGCCAATTGCCCGAAAGGAGCGACGGTGATGAGTAAGTGGATGGCGCTGGCGGTCGCCGCGGTGGCCGTGAGCCTGGCGGGGCTGGGCTATGCTTCGTGGACCTCGGGAGTGCCGGTCGAGGCAGTCGAGGTGCATCGCGGGGCCGTGCGCGAATACGTCGACGAAGAAGGCAAAACGCGGCTGGCCGAAACGTACCTGGTGACCATGCCCTACGACGGGCGCATCGAACCCATCGAATTGATCGAGGGCATGCGCGTCAGCCAGGGCCAAGTCGTGGCCCGCATCAAGGCCGTCGACGTCGAGCTGCAAAAGTCGCTGGCCACCGCGGCCGTCGAGCGACTGAAAGCTTCGATCCGCGAAAACGACGACGCCAGCGTCGAGACCACCGCACACGCGCAATCGGTCAGCATGGTCGAGTCGATGGACCGCATGGTCGAATCCGCCGGCGCCCAGGTCAAGGCCAGCGAAGCGCGCATCGAGTACGCCGAAAAGTTCCTCTCCCGCTTGCAGAATCTGGCCGCCAGCAGCGCCACCAGCGAGGACGAGCTCGATCAGGCCCGCGTCGCCCAGGTCGAAGCCAACGTGCAATACCAGCAGGACGTGCTCGTCCTGCGCGCCACCGAGGCGCTGCGCACCGCCACGGCGCTGTTGCCCACGGCCATGCGCCAGTACATCCAGCGCAAGGTGCTCGCCCACGACGTGCTCGCCCAGCAACTGGCCGAAGCCGAGGTGCACATGCGCGAGGCCGAGAAAAACGAACAACTCGCCCAGATGACCAGCCCCGTCGACGGCGTCATCCTCGAGCGCGCCGTCAGCAACGAACGCCAACTGGCGGCCGGCACCCTGCTGTTGCAGATCGGACGCTGGGAAGATCTCGAAATCGAAGCCGACGTGCTCAGCCAGGACGTCGTGCGCGTGAAAGTGGGGCAAAGCGTCGAGGTCCACGGCCCGGCCATCGGCCAGACTCCCGCCCGCGCCCGCGTTTCGCGCATCTATCCGGCCGGCTTCACCAAGGTCAGCTCGCTCGGCGTCGAGCAGCAGCGCGTGAAGGTGATCATGGCGTTCGACCCCGACGATTGGAAGCGCCTGCGCGACCAGAACGATCTGGGCGTCGACTACCGCGTGCGCGTGCGCATCTTCACCGCCGAAGCAACCGGCGCGCTGGTGATCCCCCGCTCGGCCCTGTTTCGCGGCGCCCGCAACGACTGGCGCGTGTTCACGGTCCGCGGCGGCAAGGCGCACCTGCAGGCCGTAAAAATCGGACTGGCCAACGACGAATGGGCCGAAGTCACCACCGGCCTCGCCCAACACGACCTCGTGATCCTAGCCCCCGAAACCAGCCTCGCCGAAGGCCAACGCGTCCGCCTGCTCAACACGACTGCGGAAGACTAGCAAGAACCCATCTGCGACCCATATCGCGGACGCGAGCCATCGTTCCAAGCGCGACAGATTCCGAAATTGCATCGCGTCGCTTTCGCAAGGCGATTTACACGATCCAGAATACAAAGCGCTGCACAGCTCGAACTGGAAGATGGGCACGCTCATCCACTATTGCAAGGGAGTCGTTCAGCGATTGATCGAAGTCGATTCCAAATTCATGATCGCGGTCAACTCCACGCGATGACCATCTGGATCGCTGACAACGGCACGCCGCCCCCAAGGCGAAAGCTGTGGAGCAGAGACTTTTGTTCCACCTGCCGAGAGTAAGGCCGAATAAGCCTCGTCCACCGATGGAACCGAGAAGCCGATGCGCGCTGTGCTCGTGCTTTGGTCGTTTTCGCCCAAGGGATAGATTTCGAATACTTGCCCTGCGTTCTCACTTGCCAAATGCAAGGGACCGTTTCCGTGCGAATGTCGCTTTAGCGAAAGTCCCAACGCGGCATAGAACTCCGCCGCACGGTCGAGATCGCGCGACCTGATCACAATCAAATTGCAAACGATCGGATGTTCCGACATGCGATCACCTCTATTGTCGCGCCGCGACGACTTTTCGCGACTTCGGCGCCGTGGAAGCCTCTCCGATTTTCTGACTCTGGTTGGATTTCCCGTGCCCGCTGACGTAGTGATTCGGCTTCATTCACATTCCCGCCGAGTTCTTCGATTTCTGCAAGGTGTTCGAGTATTTCAGCAATTTGAGGATGATTGGGCTGAAACTTATCTAGAATGGACATTGCCCTTGTCAACAACTTCTTCGCCTCATCCGATTGGCCCGACTTCACCTTGATCTTGGCTATCCCATCGAGAGTCGGAACAAGGTCGGGGTGGTCTGGCCCGATAGCCTTCTCCTGCATCGCCAACACACGCCGGAGAAGGTCCTCTGCTTTTTCATTCTCTCCTTGGTCTACGTATGTGAAGCCCAGCTTACTTTCGATCATTAGCACAATCGGACTCTCAGAAGGTAACGTCTTTCTTTGAATCGACAATGCGCGCTCATAAAGAGTTACTGCGTCTGCAAGCCGGCCATTGCTGGCCTGGATATCGGCCAGCAACTGTAGAGACATTGCGAAGGCAGGATGGCCGTCGCCGAACGCGCCTTCGAGAACAGTAGCTGCACGCCGACACAATGGCTCAGCGTCAGCCGATTTTCCCATTGCCTGGTAAACCGCCGCCAGAAAACACAAGCTACGACCCACTTCAGGATCATCCGGCCCGAGCGCTTCTTCTCGAATTTCCAAGGCCTTGCGGGCCGGTTTTAGCGCCTCTGATAATTCCCCTCGCCGATAAAAGTCCTCAACCTGTTTGGTCAGTTGTGTAGCAAGCTCCAATTGCGATTCTTCATCGATGCTTGAAAGGTTATTCCCTTGCCCACTGGGAGCCTCAATCTCGGTAGTCGCGGTTGAGCACGCCGAGACCGTCAACGTTGTGAAGAGCATGATCGTACGAGTCCGCCGCATGGAGTCCATCCTATTACTAAAATCTCGGGGCCTGCAAGGGGTGTGTCACCTCGATCAAATGTGAATTTCCATCGGGGGCCTTCGCTACTCCAGCATTTCTAGAATGACCTCAAGCACCACAAGCGCCGCTACAGTCGTAGGAATCACCCATAGAAAAACCGGGGCTATAGCGGAATCTGTGGATAGACAAACGTGGATTGGCGAGGCAGCGGGGGAGGAACCAGAGGCCCCAGGTTCCTCCCCCGCACCCCCACCTCCTTCCATCTTCTCTGTTGTTCCTCGGAGAATATTGATGGTTTCAGTGACGGGCTCGCGGGGTGGCCCAGACGACTTGTCGGCTGGGTGCCGCAGGCACACGAGGCGTCCAGTAGCGGCGCTGCCTCGCATGCGTTTTGCTTACGTATGCGCGCTGCTCGTTCCGACTAACAGCCTGTTGAAAAATGCCGTCGTGGCATTTTTCAACTATCGCCAAGTGCGAAGCAAAGCTCCGCACGGCTCGCAGCATAACGACTTACGTCGCTATTCTGTCATCGCATCCCTGCGATGTCGCGGCCTGTTGAATTCTTCAACAGGCCGCTAACCACGCCCCATGCCGTTCCTCCAGCCAAGCAGGTCAGGCAGCGGCCTGACAATGTTGGTCTTTCCTTATTCGCCCCCGGCACATGCCAACGTCGATCGTCGGACATGACCGCAATGGTATGCGGCGGCGCGGCGCTGCGGCAACAAGTCATGTCGGTCAGGAATTCGGAATGTCAGGCCACGGCCTGACCACCCCTTTCAACATGCATTAGCCGTACTTGTCGAGGACACGTTTGGTGGAGAGGTGTCGGATGTTGGTGCAGTTGGGGGTTCGGCGTTTCTTCTTCGGCCCCCGTCGGGATTTGCTGAGCAGAGTCAGGTT
>JBGSYQ010000299.1:0-3063 GCA_041750795.1 Pirellulales bacterium
CGCTCGACGATCAAATCGGGCTCCGTCAAGCGTGCCACGACCGTCAGCAGCCCTGGCCCGCGCGCCTCCCACTGGCCCATCAGCGGCGCCGTGCGGAGCTCGAGCTCATCCAGTACATGCGGATTCGCCCGAGAAAACGCCAATTGCAGCGCGCCGAACCGTCGCGCCAGCCGTTGGGCTGCTGCGGGCGCCGGCGCCGCGCCGACGAGCCGGGCGAGCACGGCTTTGGCCCACTCGCCAGGCACATCGATCTGAACCGCAACCGGTACCGCGTGTTGGAAAAACATGTCCTGGTCCACTCCCAGAGAGCGAACGTCGACGAGCAACTCGGCGACCTCGCCGGCCAGCGCATCGGCCGTGGTTCGGTCGACCAGCGTGGCGCCGCGCGCGATGGCTTCGGCGGCGTGCCAACAACTGGCCGTGGCGCTGGCCAGCCAACGTGTTTCGATCGGCATGACGACGTCTCGACGATGCTCAAGCGGGCTACTTGGAAAGCGAATCCGGCGAGTTTTTCAGCGGTCGGGCGCGGCAGGTGGTGTCGCCGGCGCCTCGGCCGGCGCCTCATCCTAACGACTTCCCGCGCCGCGGGGGCATTTTTCCCATAGCAGAACGGCCCACTTCTGCCAATAATTTCGCTACGGTGCGGATGTGGACCGCGATCCGCGGATCTCGACGCCGCGGCTTTGCGCTATCGACACAGGCGAGGGGACTCCATGCTCGATCAAGAGGTTCGACGTTGGGCGGCTACGGATGCCGCCGAGCTGTACGAAGTTGCACGCTGGGGCAAAGGCTACTTCTCGGTCGGCGAGGATGGCCACGTGCGGGTCCACCCCGACAAAAACCCCGAGCGCGTCATCGACCTGAAACAGCTCGTCGACCGGCTGCAAATGCGCGGCATCGACCTGCCGATTCTCATTCGCTTCGCCGACATCCTGCAGCACCGCCTGGCCGAGATTCACGGCGCCTTTGCCCGCGCCATTTCCGACCACGGCTACGGGGGCAGCTATTGCTGCGTCTATCCGATCAAGGTCAACCAGCAGCGCCAGGTCGTCGAGGAAGTGCTGCGCTTCGGCAAACCGTATCAGTTTGGCGTGGAAGCCGGCAGCAAGCCCGAGTTGTTGGCCGTGGTGGCCATGACCGACAACGACACGCCCATCATCTGCAACGGCTTCAAGGACGCCGAGTTCATCGAGACCGCCATGATGGCGCTCAAGATGGGGCGCAAGATCATTCCCGTGGTCGAAAAATACACCGAACTGGACCTCATTCTGACCACGGCCGAAAAACTGGGCGTGCGGCCCACGATCGGCATGCGCGTCAAGCTGGCGGCGCGCGGCTCCGGGCGCTGGCAACAGTCGGGCGGATACCGCTCGAAGTTCGGGCTCACCGTCAGCGAGATCATGCGCGCGCTGGCCGAACTGCAAGCGCGCGGCATGCAGGACTGTTTCCGATTGCTGCACTTTCACCTGGGCAGCCAGATCACCAACATTCGCCAAATCAAGGGCGCGCTCAACGAAGCGGTGCGGATCTACGTCGACCTGGTCAAGCAGGGCGCCGGGCTGGCTTATCTCGACGTCGGCGGCGGCCTGGGCGTCGACTACGACGGCTCGCAAACCAACTTCGAATCGAGTGCCAACTACACGCTGCAAGAGTATGCCAACGACGTCGTCTATCACGTGCAAAGCGTGTGTGACGAGGCGGGCGTGTCACACCCCACGATCATTTCCGAGAGCGGCCGCGCGGTAGTCGCCTATCACAGCGCGCTGGTGTTCGGCGTGCTGGGCGTGGCCGGACAGGGAGACGGCGAGCTTCCCACGCAACTGCCGGAGGAAGCCGAGCAGCCGCTGCACGACTTGCTCGACACCTATCAGAACGTGACGGTTCGCAACGTGCTGGAGGGCTATCACGACGCCACGCAAGCGCTCGACATGGCCATGAACCTGTTTTCCGGCGGCTATCTGCCGCTGGTGCAGCGGAGCATTGCCGAAAACCTGTTCTGGGCCATCTGCCACAAGATCCAGCGGATCGTGAAGCAGTTGGAGTTCGTGCCCGAGGAGCTGGAAAACCTGGACGCGATGCTGTCGGACACTTACTTCTGCAACTTTTCGCTGTTTCAATCGATGCCCGACAGTTGGGCCATCAAGCAATTGTTCCCGGTCATGCCGATTCACCGCCTGGACGAGCGTCCGACCCGGCACGCCGTGCTGGGCGACATCACCTGCGACTCGGACGGCAAGATCGAGCAGTTCATCGATCGCCGCGACGTGAAGCGCACACTGCCGTTGCACACGTTCAACGGCGAGCCGTATTACCTGGGCGCGTTCCTGTTGGGCGCTTACCAGGAGATTCTCGGCGACCTGCACAACTTGTTCGGCGACACCAACGCCGTCCACGTGACTCTGGACGAGCACGGCGAAGCGGTGCTGGAAACCGTGATCAAGGGAGACTCGGTCCGCGAGGTGCTCGACTACGTCGAGTTCAACGTCGAGGGCCTGATGAAGCAGTTCCGCACGTCGGTCGAATTGGCCGTGCGCGAGGGACGCATCGACTATGGCGAAGCCGGCCAGTTCCTGCGGTTCTACGAAGACGGGCTGCAAGGCTACACCTACCTGGAAGAGCCGCAAGAGAAATAGCGCCTCGCTCCACTGCGGTCGCTTCGTGCCACTGGTGGCGAACCGCCACCAGTGCAAACCAAAGCAAGGCCGCACGTCAACACGGGTGGCTGACGTGGCACGTGGCGCTGCGAGTCGTGGTGAGGACTTCCGTAGCACTGAGCATCCAAGCATCAGCAATGCCTATCCGCGGCGTGATCTTCGATCTCGATGGCACGCTGGTCGATTCTCGGTTGGATTTCAATCGGATGCGGCGCGAGATGGGGATCGAAGGCTCGCCGCCCCTGTTGGAAGCGCTGGCCCGGATGTCGCCCCATCGTGCCGAGCGCTGCTGGGAAATCCTGTTGGACCACGAGCGACGCGGCGCCGAGCAAGCCGTGCCGTTTCCGGGCGTTCGCCAGTTCCTGCAAGCGCTTGCCGAGCGCGGGCTGGCGCGCGGCGTGGTGACGCG
>JBGSYQ010000300.1:0-18824 GCA_041750795.1 Pirellulales bacterium
AGCGGAAGTATTTTCGAAGGTGCAATTGGCCTTGGTGGATGCCCTGGGCGTGGACGAAGATGAGGTCAAGCCGGAGTCGAGGCTGGTGGGCGACCTGGGCGCCGAGTCGATCGATTTTCTGGACATCGTGTTCCGTTTGGAAAAAGCGTTCGACATCAAGATCCCGCGCGGCGAACTGTTCCCGGAAGACATCCTCAACAACGCCGAGTACGTGCAGAACGGCCGCGTCACGCCCGAGGGCTTGACGCTCCTCAAGGAACGGATGAAGTTCGCCAACCTGAGCGCCTTCGAGGCCAACCCCGTCGTGCAAGATTTCGGCAACCTGCTGACCGTCGAAGACATGTGCCGCTACGTCGAGAGCAAAGTGGCCGCGTGAGCACACCCACTACCACGCACAGCATGTTCTTTCCTCGCGCCTCCCGCCGCCAGCCTGCAGCCTGATTTCACCATGCGTTGGTTTTGGATCGACCGATACACCGAGTTCGAAAGTGGCACGCGTGCCACGGCCATCAAGAACGTCACCTTGGCCGAGGAACACTTGCACGATCATTTTCCCGGCGCGCCGATGATGCCCAACCCGTTGGTGGTCGAAGGCATGGCCCAGACCGGCGGGCTGTTGGTGGCCGAGCACAGCGATTTCGAACATCGCGTGGTGCTGGCCAAGCTGGCCAAGGCGACGTTCCATTTTTCGGCGGTGCCGGGCGACACGCTCACCTATCGCATGACGATCGAAAGCCTGAGCAAGGATGCCGCCAAGGTCAGCGGCACCAGCCACGTAGGCCAGCGATTGCAAGCCGAGGCGGAGATGTGGTTCGCCTATCTGCCGGAGGAGCGAGCCGGCAAGTCGTTGTTCGATCCGGCCGACATGCTGGCAATGCTGAGGCAGTTGGGAGTGTTCGAAATCGGCCGCGACGCGCAGGGCAATCCGCTGCAAGTCCCCCAGTATCTCATCGATGCCATGGCCCAGGACGCTGCCACCTGACGCCGGCGGCCAAACTGCCGATATAATATTTGCGGCACCATAGTTTCCTACCGGCAGGAATTCCAGGGGCAACATAGCCATGATTGATGGTCCGACACGACGACGCGTGGTGATCACCGGCGTGGGCTGGGTCACGCCCATGGGGGCCGAAGTGCCCAAGGTCTGGCAGGGTTTGCAGGAGGGAGATTCCGGCGTCGGACTCACCTCGATCTTCGACGCCAGTCGTTTCCCCACCAAAATCTCAGCCGAAGTACGCAACTGGGACGTCAGCGACGTCGGCCTCGATCCCGAAGCCTGGAAAATGCGCGGCCGCCACACGCGCTTCGCCGTCGGCGCCGCCAAGAAGGCCGTGAACGATTCGGGCCTGCTCGACAGGTCGTACGATCCCACGCGACTGGGCATCTATCTGGGCAGCGGCGAAGGCCAGCAGGACTTCGGTTGCTTTGCCCGCATGATGACCGCGGCGCTGCAAGGCGAGGAGTTCGACCTGGCCAAGTTCACCAAGGCCGGTCTCGAGTGGCTCCATCCGCTGATCGAACTGGAACAGGAACCCAACATGCCGGCCGGCCACCTGGCCGCCATGTTCAACGCGCAGGGCCCCAACGCCAACTGCCTGACGGCCTGTGCCGCCAGCAGCCAGGCCATCGGCGAGGCCAGCGAGCTGATCCGCCGCGGCGACGCCGACGTGATGCTCTCCGGCGGCACGCACAGCATGATCCATCCGTTCGGCGTCACCGGCTTCAACCTGCTGACCGCCTTGAGCACCAATAACGACCATCCGCGCGAGGCCTCGCGTCCGTTCGATCGCGACCGGGATGGTTTCGTGCTGGGCGAAGGGGCCGCCATGGTCGTGCTCGAAGAACTGGAGCACGCCAAGGCGCGCGGCGCAAAGATCTATGGCGAGCTGACCGGTTATGGCTCGACCGCGGACGCCTATCGCATCACCGACACGCACCCGCAGGGCCGCGGCGCGACCCGCTGCATCCAGTTGGCGATGGAAGACGCGGGCTTGAACGCCGAAGACGTCCACTACATCAATGCCCACGGCACCAGCACCAGCGTGAACGACCGCGTGGAGACGCTGGCCATCAAGCAGGCCTTGGGCGAGCAGGCCTACAAGGTGCCGGTCTCCAGCACCAAGAGCATGATGGGCCACCTGATCGCCGCGGCCGGCGCCACCGAGTTGATCATCTGCCTGCTGGCAATCCGCGACGGCGTCGTGCCGCCGACCATCAACTATCACACCCGCGACCCCGAGTGCGACCTGGACTACATCCCCAACGAAGCACGGCAAGCGCGCTGCCAACACGCCCTGACCAACAGCTTCGGCTTCGGCGGGCAGAACATCTCGCTGATCGTCAGCGAGTTCACGGGGTAAGCAGCGGGCGTCGTGCGGCTGTAATTGGGGAAGTGCCAGGCGATTGGTGCCAAGCACCGAGGCGAATCGATCATGAGTTCGCGATCCACGCCGATCACCAATCCTAATACGCGGGCTCGATAGCGGACGGATCCCCGGCACATATTCGCCGATTCAATCCATGTGCGCGAACGGCCGCGACCAACTCATCGTCGACGAGTGCAGAATGGCCAGGCACAGAGTCCGGACAGCTATCGACAATTATGCGCTTCGCTGCATCAGGATCCATCCCCGACGCCAGTAGAAACAGCCAAAGGATGGTCGGTGAGCGATTTTGCCCAGCGATGCATTGCACATAGAGCTTGGTGTCGCGAGTCGCAAGAGAGTCGTGGATAAAGTCCACGCAGCGCAAAACCGCAGGCAAAGCAATCACCTCCAGATCTGCGATTGGTACGGTCAATACGTCGCGAAATCCGGATTCCCGGCTGGCCGGCGGTGCCTCGGCATCGGCAACATTCAAAATGTGCGTTATTCCCTGCTGACGCAGCCATTCGCATCGGCTTGTAGATGCAAATTGGCCGATCGCGATGCGTTTGGTAATCCAATAGACTCCGGTTTTGAGCCCCAGCTGAAGTTGCGGGTGAATAGTCATGGACATTCCCATCTCTGCAAGGCCTTCCCCAATCACCGCGGCCGGTTCACTCCTCGTTCCGGCCCTTGCTCCAGCAACTGCAACAGGTACTGCCCATAGTCGTTGGGCACTTGCTGGGCCAGCTTCTCTAGCTGTTGGGCCGAAATAAAACCTTTGCGGTAGGCGACTTCTTCCAGGCAGGCGATTTTCATGCCCTGGCGGTCTTCGATCGTCTGCACAAAGTTGGCGGCCTGCGTGAGCGACTCGTGCGTGCCGGTGTCGAGCCAGGCGAAGCCGCGCGTGAACACCTCGACTTCGAGCTTGCCTCGCCGCAGATAGTCGGCGATCACGTCGGTGATCTCCAGCTCTCCGCGGGCCGAGGGCCTTAAACCGGCAGCGATCCGCACGACGTCGTTGTCGAAAAAATACAAGCCGGTCACCGCCAATTGCGATTTCGGCACCGCCGGCTTCTCTTCGATCGACAGCGGCCGCCCATCGGGATCGAGCTCGACCACGCCGTACTGCCGCGGGTCTTTGATCTGGTAGGCGAAGATCGTCGCGCCTTCCTCGCGCCGCGCGGCCCGGGCGAGAATACCTTGAAATCCCTGGCCGAAAAACACGTTGTCGCCCAGGATCAGCGACACCCGGTCGCCGCCGATGAACTCGCGGCCGATCACGAATGCCTGCGCCAGGCCCGCTGGCTGGGGCTGCACGGCATAGCGAATGGAAATGCCGACCTGGCTGCCGTCGCCCAACAGTCGCTCAAAGCTGCCCACGTGCTCGGGCGTGGCAATCAACAAGACGTCGCGAATGCCCGCCAGCATCAGCGTCGACAGCGGATAATAGATCATCGGCTTGTCATACACCGGCAGCAACTGCTTGCTCACGGCGCGCGTCAACGGATAGAGCCGCGTGCCGGCCCCGCCGGCCAGGATGATGCCTTTTTGGAAATACTCGGAAGGCATGCGTGAGTTTCTCGAATCGTGCGATCGCGCGTGACGCAATGATCAAGGAGCAACGTTCAATCCCAATCGTTCGCGCTGGTACACGCCGCCGGTGACGCGCTGGACCCAGGCCTGGTTGTCGATGTACCACTGGACCGTTTGTCGCAAGCCCGACGCCAGGTCCGTTTGCGGCGCCCAACCGAGCTCGCGCCGCGCTTTGGCGGCGTCGATCGCATAACGCAAGTCGTGTCCCGGCCGGTCGGCGACGAAGGTTATCAACTTTCGCGCCGGCCGCGTCGGCGCGGTCGGACAAAGCTCGTCGACAAGGTCGCACACCGTTTCGACCAGTTGCAGGTTCGTCCGCTCGCAGTCGCCACCCAAACTATAGACTTCACCCGGCCGTCCGCGCGCCAGCGCTGCCAACAATCCGCGCACGTGATCTTCGACAAGCAACCAATCGCGAACGTTCTGCCCCTGGCCATAGACGGGCAGCGGCTTTCCTTCCAGCGCATTGAGGACGATCAGGGGCACCAGCTTCTCGGGAAACTGATAGGGCCCGTAGTTGTTCGAGCAGTTGGTCGTGATCGTGGGCAGGCCGTAGGTGTGGTGAAAGGCACGCACGAAATGGTCGCCCGCCGCCTTCGAGGCCGAGTAGGGCGAGTTGGGAGCGTAGGCCGACGCCTCGCTAAAGCGTCCCGTTGGCCCCAGCGAGCCATACACCTCGTCGGTGGACACGTGCAGAAAGCGAAATGCCGACTGCTCGGCGTCCGGCAGCTTGCTCCAATAGGCTCGCGCCGCTTCCAGCAACTGCAACGTCCCGATGACGTTGGTCTCGACGAACGCGGCCGGCGCATCGATCGAGCGATCAACGTGCGACTCGGCCGCCAGATTCAAAATGGCAACTGGTTTATGCTCGGCAAGCAATCTTGCAACGAGCGCCCGGTCGCCAATGTCCCCGCGCACGAACACGTGGTTCGAATCGCCGGCGACCGGCTCAAGCGAATCCAGATTGCCGGCGTAAGTCAGCTTGTCGAGGTTGACCACCCGAAAGAGGCGGTGTCCGACGACCTGCCGCACCAGGCAACTGCCGATAAAGCCGGCGCCGCCAGTGATGAGGATGGTTTGCATGGAAGGTGGGTGTGCCACGGAAGTCTTGGCCCCACAATGGCCTTGGCGATTCAAGGCAGCACGAGCGCATG
The DNA here is from genome assembly GCA_041750795.1 of Pirellulales bacterium. Taxonomy (GTDB): domain Bacteria; phylum Planctomycetota; class Planctomycetia; order Pirellulales; family PALSA-1355; genus JTS-RE94. The sequence goes on from JBGSYQ010000300.1 coordinate 5,114, forward strand.
TGCCAGCCAGCACGAGAGGGGAGCAAAAAGAGGCGCCGGTGGGAGTCGAACCCACGATGGCGGATTTGCAATCCGCTGCCTTAGCCTCTTGGCGACGGCGCCTTTTCGATGGGAAACTTTCGCGGGCCGGACTTGGCCGTTCCCTCTCGCACTAAATCGACATGCTAGCGTGGGCTGCCTTTAGCACGAATGCTCCTGCAGAGCGCTTCGCCATTCGTGGTGCCGGAAACCTTCCGCGTCGCTCGCTTGCACGGCGGGCTGGTACGAACTGCCGCTGCTCTCCCTCTGACGGCTGGTGTCAGCGGCCGTAAACCATCCACCTGCAAGGCGTAACTTAGGCAATCATTGAACTTAGGTCAAGGCGGAACTAACGCCTTGGCGGTCTGGGAGGATGGCGCAGAAAACCGCCGTCTCAACGTGCCCGACTGAATTCTATGCCAGCGGGCAATCGATCATAGCTACCAGACGCCTTCGCGCCATCAGGCAAAGCCCGCCGCTGTCACGCCGGGCTCGCGATCGGCGTCCGATTCGGCTCATTCCGAAGGGAATCGGAAGTCAGGCAAAAGGAGTCGCCATGGGCATCTTCAGTTACTTTGCGCGCCGACGCCGCGCGCGCCTCATCGAACAATCCGCCGCCGACGTGGCCCAGCGGAGCTATCGGGCCGTGATGGACCGCGTGCGCCGCCGGGCCGCCACCATGCGCGTGTCCGAAGCACGGGGCTACGTCCGCTCGCGCTCGCTCGACATCGTCCATCGCGAACTGGCCGCCATGCACCAGGGCAAGATTCCCCTGGACCCCGCCACGCAAACGCAAATCATCAGCCGAGCGACCGACAGCGTTGTCGCCAGCGTGCTGGCCGAATTGCGCAGCGTTCCGCCCGCCGCCAAGCCGGCTTCCAAGTCGGCGGCACGCCGAGCAGCCTAGCAGCCCACGAAGGCAACAATCTCCGCTCAACTTCGGACCTGTGGCGCGCGCACGACGACACGCAATCCACGCCATGAAAGCGTCGCTTCGGCGCCACAGGTCCGTTAGTTTACTGGCGATTCCTGGCTGAATTCTTGCGAATCCAGCTACTGGGTTACGGCTGAATTCTTGCGAATCCAGCTACGGGGAGATTTCGCGGGTACACGTTCCACGGGCTTGCCATCGGCTGGCCGGCGCGGTTTATTGACGCCGCTGGAACCCGTGGCGAGGTCGTGCGTCGTGCAAAAGGCGGCTGAGCTCGCAAGAGGTCGAATGAACGACACCCGAGCTGAATTCTTGCGAATCCAGCTACGGGGCTACGGCTGAATTCTTGCGAATCCAGCTACGGGGTTTCGGCTGAATTCTTGTGAATCCAGCTACCACCGCGGGGAGGTCGACAGGTGCCGCAACCGTCCGAGCAGTTCGCGCGCCCGTTGGCTGGCGTGCTGAGCGTTTTTCAAACGCCCTACGCCGACGACGAGTCGATCGACTTCGATACACTCCAGCGCGAAATCAACTGGCTCTTTGACCGCGGTGCCGCTGGCATCGTCCTGGCCATGGTGTCCGAGGTGCTCCGCCTCTCTAGCCAGGAGCGCATCGAGTTGGCCGCGCAGGCTTGCCGTTTCGGCGGCCAACGCGGCGCGGTGGTGATCAGCGTCGGCGCGGAGAGCAGTCACACGGCGGTGGGCTACGCGCAGCAGGCCGAGAGCGCAGGGGCCACGGCGTTGATGGCCGTGCCCCCCATCGCCATAGCGCTGGGCGACGAGCAACTGTTCGAGTACTACGAGCGGATACTACGCGCCGTCGCGATTCCGGTGGTCGTGCAAGACGCCAGCGGCTACGTCGGCCGGCCCATGTCGATCGCGCTGCACGCGCGATTGCTCGACGCGTTTGGCCCGCGTGTCTATTTCAAGCCAGAGGCCGTGCCCATCGGCCCCCGCCTGAGCGAGTTGCACGCGGCCACCGGCAACCGCGCCCGCGTCTTCGAGGGGACCGGCGGCATCGCGCTGGTCGACAGCTTTCGCCGCGGCATCGTGGGCACCATGCCGGGCGCCGACCTGATCGACGGCATCGTCGCTTTGTGGCGGGCGCTGCAAGCCGGCGACGAAGCCGAAGCGACGCGCATCTGGCTCCCGCTGGCGGCGCTCGTTTCCTTGCAACACAGTCTCGACGCATTTCTGGCCATCGAAAAACACCTGTTGGTACGCCAAGGCATCTTCAAAAACACGATCGTCCGCGGGCCCGTCGGCTTCGCGCTCGACGACGTCACGCGCCGCGAAGTCGACCGCTTGTTCGACCTGTTGATGGCCGCCGTCGCCGCCTCGCGCTTTGCGCCGGCTGCAAAGTGACGCCGGCAGAACGGCAAACGCCGCCCCATGCGCGGTGAAATTCGCCGCCGTCCTGATGAAATCCTCACATGCCTCGGGTATTCTTGGGCATAGTGAACGAGCCGGCACGGCGGACTGCTTTTTACCAGGAGACGGTCGAACTCATGTACTACCGAGTGAAACTCCAATCTGCGGCCCTGCTGGCCGCGCTGGTGGGCATCTGCCTGACGACGCCATACGCCCTACGCGCCCACGACGATCATCCGCCCAAGAAGGTGCTGGACGAGGATCTCTATCGCGCCACGCCAATGCCCGATCGCATCGTGCTGAGCTGGACGGGCGATCCGGCCCGCTCGCAGGCCGTCACCTGGCGAACCGACACGTCCATCACCAAGGCGCTTGCGCAAATCGCCGTGTCCGAAGCGGGGCCGGGTTTCGTGAAGTCCACGAAGGATGTGCCGGCCGCGACCGCGCTGCACGAGAGCGACCTGGGTCCGGCCCACTACCACAGCCTGAACTTTACCGCACTGGAGCCGGCAACCAAGTACGTTTATCGCGTGGGCGATGGTGTCAATTGGAGCGAATGGTTTCAATTTCAAACGGCCAGCGACAAGGCCGAGCCGTTTTCATTCATCTACTTTGGCGACGCGCAGAACAATGTCCGCGAGCATTGGTCGCGCGTCATTCGAGAAGCGCACAGCGACGCGCCCAAGGCGCGGTTCATGCTCCACGCGGGCGATCTGATCAACAGCGGCAACCGCGACGCCGAATGGGGCGAATGGTTCGGCGCCGGCGCCTGGCTCAACGCCATGGTGCCCAACATCGCCACGCCCGGCAACCACGAGTATCCGCGCGATCGCACGAAGCCCAACTCGATCAGCCAACTCTCGCACCACTGGCGACCGCAGTTCACGTTTCCCGAAAACGGCCCCTCGGGCCTGGAGGAGACCGTTTATTGGATCGACTTCCAGGGCACGCGCATCATTTCGCTCAATTCGAATGAACAGCAAGAGCGGCAAGTCGACTGGCTGGCCGACGCGCTGGCCAACAATCCCAACAAGTGGACCGTCGTCACGTTTCATCACCCGGTCTATTCCACCGCCAAGGGGCGCGACAATCCGGAAATCCGCGCCCTCTGGAAGCCGCTGTTGGACAAGCACCAAGTCGATCTCGTGCTGCAAGGGCACGATCACGCATATGCCCGCTTCAATCCCCAAGTGACCGAAAACGTGCCGGTGGGCGCCAGCGCCCGCAGTCCCGAGGGAGGCACGGTGTATGTCGTGTCGGTCAGCGGACCCAAGATGTACAACCTCGAGCGCCGCCCGGAAATGGCCCGCGCCGCCGAGCACACGCAACTCTATCAGATCATTTCCATCGATGGCGACACGCTGCGTTACGAAGCGCGCACGGCCACCGGCGAGCTGTACGACGCCTTTCGCTTGACCAAGCGTCCCGGCGAAATCAACCAACTTGTCGACGAAACCCCCAATACCCCCGAACGCCGCGCCGAACAAAGTGCCGGCAAGTAGCATCTCATGTTGGTGTATCACGTGCCCCAGCATCATGTGCCACGGGTGGTCCGCGCCAGCGGCCACCAGTGCCTTGCAGGTCGTCCACGAGTGCTTCGCGCGTTGGTCGCATCTTGACGTTGCTCGCGCAGTTCGAGTCGGTTGCACTGGTGGCTGCTCGCCACCAGTGGCACGACGTTTGGATTCGGCCATCACTACGGGATGACGGCCACCCGCGGCGCTTTCGTGGTGAGCGCGTGTTGAAACGCCGCGTCGGCCTCGGCCAGCGTAAAGCGGCCGGTCACCAATTCGCCGAACGGATAGCGCTGGTGATTGGCCGCCAGAAATGCAACGGCCGCCTGCAAATCGGCCGGCGTGTAGTTGTGCAGACCCTCGATCCGCAACAAGCGGCGCACGACCTGCTCGGCGGGCAGCGCCACGTCGCGCGTGGGAAACACGGCACCCACCAGCACGTATCGCCCGCCAATCCGCAGCAGCCGCAAGCCGGCTTCCATTGCCTCGGGCGAACCCGACAGCTCCAGCGCCAGGTCGACGCCGCGTCCGTCCGTCGCCTGCTGCACCACCTGGGATAATTCGTCGCAGCCGGCGCGCAGGTGCACCAGCCGCGTCGCGCCGAACCGCTCGGCCCAGGGCAGGCGCTGCGAGTCCGGATCGCAGACGATGATCTCGCGGGCGCCGCCGGTGTGGGCCATTGCCGCCGCGGTCAGTCCCAGCATCCCGGCTCCTTGAATCAAGACGGCGCCGCCGCGCAAATCACCGCCGACGCGCAGCGCGGCCGCGATCGTGGCCGTTGCGCAATTCGCCGGACAGGCCACGTCGTCGGGCAATGGATCCGGCACGCGCAGCACGGCAGTGCCCCGCGCCAAGTGACAATACTCCGCCAGCCCTCCCGAAAGCGGGTGCGACGATTCAATTCGCTCGTGCCCGTACTTGAACAGCCGCTCGCACTTCTGCGGCAAGCCCCGCGCGCAATAGAAGCAATCTCCACAACTGGCCGCGATCGACCACGTCACTCGATCGCCAACGGCAAGACGCACGCCCGCAAGGTCAACCGCGTCTTCGTCCGCAAGCGCGGCCACGCGACCTAGAATCTCGTGTCCCAGGATGGTAGGGCAGGGGGTCTGGCGGCGGCCTTGATACGTGTGCAAGTCGCTGCCGCACAAGGTAGCGAACGTCACTTGCACCAGCATCTCGCCCGTTGCCAGGCGCGGCCGCGCAAAGCTTTGCGGCGTCAACGACCGGCCGGGTTCTTTGAACACCATCGCGCGCGCCGCATCGGTCATTTCAAGATTCCTCCAACGCTTGCACCGGCGAGACCAGCTCGCCGCGGCCCGACGTGGCAGCGCTCAACAGCGCCAGCAGTGCTCCGGCGAGAGCCACCATGGCCAGCACCAAGAACACGCCCGCGAAGCCATACGCCTCAGGCTTATCGATAATCGCGCCCAGGATCGGCCCCTGCGCCGCCGCCCCGGCATACGCCAGCGCGTCCATCAATCCCACGGCAGTGCCGGCATTGCGCCGGCCAACCAGGTCGGGACACATGGCCCACAGCGGTCCTTGCGCGCCATAGACGAAAAAGCCCGACAGAAACATCAGCGCAATGCCCAGCTTCCGATCGCCGTCGAGCGTAACGGGGTTGACGTAAATCAGCAGAAAGCAGCCGGCGCTTGCGGCCAGGAAGATCGCCACCACCGCGGCGCGGCGCTGGGGAAACCAGTGGTCCGACGTCGATCCGCCGGCGACGGCGCCCAGCCCCATGCCGATCGGCAGCGACAGGGTCAGCAGCAGCGCCTCGTTGACCGGAATGCCGGCCTCGGCATAGTAAGCGGCGCTCCAGGTCAGCAGTCCGTAACGCGCAAAGCTTTGAAACACGATGACCGTGGCCGCCAACAAGAATCCGGCATTGCCCAACACGGTCAGGTACCGGTCGATCCAGGTCGAGCTGACAATTGGTTCATCGTTCGCCGTGGCAGTATCACCGCCGGACGCAATCGGTTCGGCCAAGGGAGACAGCCCAACGTCCTCGGGCCGATCACGCACCAGCAGATAAAACAGCAAGCCGGCGCCACCGAGCGCCAGCGTGGGCAAGCGAAACAACCAGCGCCAGCGCGCCGGGTCATCCTGATCGACCATGGCCAGCACGGCCCAACTCGTACACCACACCAACACCGTGGCCGAAGCGGCGGCCAGCATGTACATGCCGAACGCAAACCCGCGATGCTCCTGCGGCCACCACTGCGAGATCAACCGGCCGCCGGGCGCCCAGCCCATGCTCTGCACAAACCCGTTAGCGGTCCACACGGCAATCAGCCATACGGCAGCGTCCATGAAGCTGAACAGCCAGCACAGCACCATCGAGCCGACGGCTCCCAGCGTCACCATCCAGCGCGCACCGAGCCGATCGCCCAGGTTGCCATTGATGGCCTGGCCCACGCCATAGGCCGCCAGCGCCGCGGCCGTCAACCAACCGAGTTGCTCCGGCGAGTATCCCAAGTCGGCCTGCATCAAGGGCATGGCGTGGCCGATCGCCAACCGCCCCGTGTAGTAAAACAAATAGCAACCCATCAACGCGCCCAGCACGCGCCATTGCCAATAGTGAAATCGGGCATCGACCGGCAAGTTGGCGTCAGGCAATCGCATCGAGGCCGTAGCGAGAGGCGTGTGGGTTAGAGCAATGCGTGTGCGCCATGGTAACGACTGGCCGCCGTGCGGTCGAACGGCTGACCCGCGGCGCAAGTCAACGCGATTCCGCGGGCCGGCCGCCAAAAAACGCACGCAAGCGCCGGTGCCGTCGTGCGAATACGACCCCGTAAACTGGTGCCAGCCAGGAAGTCAGCCAGGCGAGCCGAGGCACGAATTCCACCCGGTCGCGCAACAGACATTTCGACGCGCACGCTTCCAGCCGGCGTTCGTGCGTCCAACGCCGCATCCACAGTGAGGACGACATTTCATGAAAACCGCGCTCCGGCGTCACGCTGACCAGCGCCAGGCGGTGCTAATCGATCGGCACCACCCCAAGCAGTGAGATGAGACTGCCGATCGGCTTGCCACCGGGCGTTACGCTGTTCAACGATTCGATGCTCCGCGGAAGCCGCATGACGATTGGCCACAACTCGGCGTTGACGCCCTCGGCCGTCGTGACGCGCCGCCAGACCTGCTCGCACGGCGCATCCAACAATGAGGCGACTTCGATGATGACGGGTTTCGCAGGCAAGACGGCACGTCGAGAAGGGCGGAGGTGGGCCACGAATTGGAATGCACCCATCATAGCCTGTCGGCCAGCGTGGCCGTCCGGTCGACGCGCGATTTTTAACTCGAATCGGGTCCATTGGCGAGTTGCTCTTCGTTACCGCTTCCGCCCCGCTACAATGGCCACCATGCGGCGCTTTGCAGCAGTTTCAAAATCGGCTCGGAGAGAGGGACATTCCCCGCCGGTTTCGAAACGGCCGCCTTGCGATTGGCAGCCGGTGCAACGCGACGATTCGTCCACGACAGGGAGGTACTCGCACTGTGAGCAAAAACCGCCACCCCCTGCAGCGCAAACCGGCGTTTCATCGTCGCACGCCGCCGGGCGCCGAGCCGGGCACGCTCGTGTCCGATCCCGCGTCACACCAGCCGGTGGTGCGCGTGATGGCCTATCATGCCGACGATTTCGTCGAGCGCGAGCTGCGCACGGCGGCCGATTTCGACAAACTGGCCGAGTTGGTCGAGCGCTTCGCCGTCACCTGGGTGAACGTCGAGGGGCTTGGCGACGCTGCCGTCGTTAGCCGGCTGGGGCGCGTCTTCGGCCTGCACCCGCTGGCGCTCGAAGACGTTCTCAACCACCATCAACGCGCCAAGGTCGAACCCTACGACCAGCAGGTGTTCATCGTCGCGCGCATGATGGAAGGGGGCGCGAAGCTCGAAACCGACCAGCTTGCCATGTTCCTGGGACAGCGTTTCGTGGTCACTTTTCAACATATTCTCGGCGACTGCTTCGATCCGCTGCGGCAGCGCATCCGCCAGGGGCATACCACGCTGCGCAATGCCGGGCCCGACTACCTGGCCTATGCGCTGCTCGACGGCGTTGTCGACTCCTACTTTCCCGTGCTGGAACAGTTCGGCGAGGAGATCCAGACGGTCGAAGACGCCATTATCGAAGATTGCCATGCCGACATCATCTCGCGTTTGCACGAGATCAAGGGCAAGCTGCTCACGTTACGGCGCGCTATCTGGCCGTTGCGCGACGCGCTGCACGTATTGATCCGCGATCCCATTCCCTGGGTCACCGACCCGACACGCGTTTATCTGCGCGATTGTGCCGATCATACGTTTCAGATCATGGACCTGGTCGATACGTATCGCGAGCTCACCAGCGACCTGATGGGCTTGTTCCATTCGTCGCTGGCCAACCGTATGAACGAAGTGATGCAGGTGCTGACCGTCATCGCTACGATCTTCATTCCGCTGACGTTCATCGTGGGCGTGTACGGCATGAACTTCGACACGCACGCGTCCCCCTGGTCGATGCCCGAGCTGGCGTGGTACTGGGGCTATCCGGCCGTCTGGCTGTTCATGCTCGCCATTGCCGGCGGGCTGCTGGCTTTCTTTCGCCATCGGCACTGGCTGCCCCAGCGGCGCCGCAAGCCACAACCGGCCGAAAATGGCCATGCGGACAATGGCCGTTCTGAGAACGCACAGGCAAGTCCCCGGCAAAAGTAGCTACGGCCTGAGCCAGCGAGCATCCGGGGACGGCCGCCGGGCGGCTCCATCAGGGCCGTGGCAAGTCCATCCGCCGCTATCTATCGCTGCAAGCTGCTTTGCAGTAAAGCCTTATGGAATTCTTCGAGTTGGTGTCGACGGCTACTTGACGGCTCGCTGAAATTGTCGATACTGAGTCTCAATAACAAACTAGGCGTCCCCGATGGTGATTTACGCGTAGTCCCCGCCCCTGTCCTTCGCCTCCCACAAGCTGACCCATGATTCATTCCGCCCCCACGCGTCGCGGCTTTACGCTCGTTGAGTTGTTGGTGGTCATCGCGATCATTGGCGTGCTGGTGGCGATGTTGTTGCCGGCAATCCAGGCCGCTCGCGAAGCGGCACGCCGCTCGTCGTGCGGGAACAATCTGCACCAGATCGGCATCGCACTGGTCAACTATCACGATACGAATAAGGCGCTGCCCCCCGCGGGCTGCTATCCGATTGGTGGCACCGACGACAATTGGTCGGTGCAGGCTCGCTTGCTGCCTTATCTGGAAGAGCAAAACCTGGAAAACCTGATCGACTGGAAGCGGCCCTACAACGTGCAGCCCGCCGTCGCTCAGGCGCGCATCGCCACGTACCTCTGCCCGTCGGAATTGCGAGATGAGCCGCGGCCCGACAGCAGCCTGACTCACTATCCGCTGAGCTACGGCGCCAACATGGGCACGTGGTTCGTATTCGATCCGAGCAGTCAGCAGGGAGGCGATGGACTGGTGTTTCCCAATAGCCGCACGAGCTTCAGAACGCTAGCGGACGGAACCAGCAAGACGCTGGCGTTTGCCGAAGTCAAAGCGTATCAGCCGTACGTGCGCGACGGCGGCAACCCCAGCGCCAGCGGCGCGGCCATTCCGCTGACTCCGGCCGACGTGGCCGCACTGGGCGGCAACTTCAAGAAGGAATCCGGCCACACCGAATGGGTTGATGGGCGCGTCCACCAGACCGGCTTCACGGCCACGTTCGTTCCCAACACGTCCGTCGTCTATCTCAATGGCGGACAGGCCTACGACGTCGACTTCAACTCCTCGCGCGAGGGCAAATCCAGCGACAAGATCACCTATGCGGTGGTTACGTCGCGCAGCCATCATCCCGGCGGAGTCCACGCCCTGCTGGCCGACGGCTCAAGCCGCTTCATTTCCGACGAAATCGCCCTGGCCACCTGGCAAGCCCTGGCCACGCGCGACGGCGGCGAGATCTTTGACGAGTTTTAGCCTGTTGTAAAATGCCGTCGTGGCATTTTTCAATAAGCGTCCCGTGCGGAACAACGTTCCGCACGGCACCACAAAATAACGGCTTGCGCCATCTTGTCATCGCATCCATGCGATGTCTCAGCCCGTCGAATTCTTCAACGGCTGCTATACTGATCCGCGAAGGGGTCAGCGTTCGGCCACGATGCTTTTCGCGGAGGCGCCATGAGCAGTTTGATGACCACGATCTTTGGGCCCAAGTGCTCGCGCTGTCAGACGCGGCGCACGCGCAATCGCTACCGGGGTGAAATCGTCTGCACGCCGTGCCAGATGGAGTTGGAAGCGGCGGCGGAACCGCGCATGACGTGCCCCAAGTGCGGCGCCACCATGACCAAGCAAATTCAGCAGTCGGTCGTCTACGACAAATGCCCCGACTGTGGCGGCGTGTGGCTCGACAAGCAAGAGCTCGAATCGCTGGCCGCCATGGCCGCCGCCAGCGGTCAGGTGTCGGGCCAGGCCGCCGGCATGATCCTCGGCATGACGACGTCGCCCCACCGTCAGCCGTAGCGCCGGCCGGCCTGTCAGATCGCCCGACCCGGCCGGCAACCGGCAATCGCACGATGCTGGTCCAACGTCTATAATGGGGACAACCTGCGCGTGCAGCGCACCGGCTCGGGGGACGGCGGGTCGCTTCAGGCGAACTTCGTGTGGGATCACCAGAATCTGCACATGAAGACGGACAGCACGTCGAACGATTTTTACGCGTACGAGCCGCGGCTCTTTGGCAACCTGGTGTGGGCGGGGACATCGAACCGCTGGTTCCACTTCGACAAGCGGGGCTCGACGGCGCTCTTGACCGACCCGGGCGGCACCTTCGTGGACATGTACACGTACAGTCCCTGGGGAGAAGTGAAAGCCCACTCGCTGAACACCGACCGCAACCCCTTTGACCTGATTCGCTAAAAGTCACACGATAATGTCTGAATTCTTCCCAATCTTGTTATCGCTTTTTCTTCTAGCGTTTCCATCGGTGCTGCTAATCTGGATGTCGCTATCGCTCGTGCGACGACGCGGACGACAAATTGCTCTAACCTATTTCTGCATCTTCGCGACGATCCTGGCGGCGATTTACATTTGGGGGATTAATCGGTCGCAACTGTTTGCGAACACCGAGAGGCCGACCGCCGCGACCCTTTCCATGGCGCGCATGATGGCACTCAGTTGGGGTGTCACCATCATTTCCATAATCGCTCGCGCCCGACTCGGGGTAACCGCCACAAAATCGGCCCCAGGCGGCGAGGTTGAAGAAGGCCCGGTCACTTCGACTGACAAACCTAACGAACCAAGCCAAGAGATGTAGCGAGTTGCCGGTTTGCTTCCCGTACAAAGACGTTGACGGCGCCGCTACGCCCTGCGTCGTGCTGCTTTGCGGCGCTCGGTCTCGCTGAGGATGATTTTGCGCAGGCGGATGCTGCCGGGCGTGACTTCCACCAACTCGTCGTCGTCGATGTATTCCAGCGCCATCTCCAGCGTGAGCACGCGGGGAGGCTTCAGCAGGATGTTGCGGTCGCTGCCGCTGGCACGCATGTTGGTGAGCTTCTTTTCCTTGGTGGGATTCACGGCCATGTCGCCCGTGCGGCTGTTTTCGCCCACGATCATGCCTTCGTACACCACGTCGCCGGGGCCCACGAACATGTCGGCGCGCTCTTGCAGGCCGTCGAGCCCGAACGCCACGGCCTTGCCCGAGGTCATCGACACCAGCACTCCGTTGGGGCGTCCGGGCAAGTCGCCTTCCATCGGGCGATACGATTCGAAGCGGTGGTGAATGATGGCCGTGCCTTGCGTGGCGTTGAGCAGCCGGGTGCGCAGGCCGATCAAGCCTCGCGCCGGTATGGAGAATAGCGAGTGCGAATACTCGCCGCGGTTGTTCATTTCCACGAGCTTGCCGCGGCGGCCTCCCACCAATTCCATCACCACGCCCAGTTTGTCGTGCGGCACCTCGACCACCAGCGACTCGAACGGCTCGTGCGTTAGGCCGTTTTGCTCGTGCAGGATCACTTGCGGCTTGCCGACCGAGAGCTCGTAGCCCTCGCGGCGCATGGTTTCGATCAACACGCCCAAGTGCAGCAGCCCGCGGCCCGACACGGAGTAGGCGTCGGAGCCAGTCACCGGTTCCACGCGCAGGGCCACGTTGCGTTCCAGCTCTCGATACAGCCGATCGCGGAGGTGCCGGCTGGTGACGAACTTGCCTTCGCGGCCCGCCAGCGGCGAGCTGTTGATGGTGAAGATCATCTGCAGCGTGGGCTCGTCGACCGACAGTCGCTCAAGTGCCCGGCGATGATCGACGTGACAAATCGTGTCGCCGATCTCCACCCCTTCCAGCCCAACCACGGCAACGATCTGCCCGGCGTCGGCTTCCTCCACTTCCTTGCGTCCCAGATTGTCGAAGTTGTGGACCGAGGTCACCTTGCACACGGTTTCGCGCTCGCCCGATTGCAGCAGCGCCACTTGCTGCCCGCGGGCAATGCGCCCGGCGAAGATGCGTCCCACGGCGATGCGTCCCACATAGTCAGACCAGTCGAGCGTGGTGACCAGCATTTGCAACGGCGATTCGGCATCGATCTCCGGCCCGGGAATGTGCTGTAGCACCATGTCCAACAGCGGTCGCATCGTGCCGCTGCGCTGGTTGGGATCGGTGGTGGCGTAGCCGTCGCGGGCGCTGGCGAAGATGTAGGGAAAATCGGCCAGCTCGTCGTCAGCGCCCAACTCGAGAAACAGCTCCAGCACCTCGTCCAGCACTTCCTGCGGCCGCGCGTCGGGCCGATCGATCTTGTTGATCACCACCAGCGGCGGCAAGCGGCATTCGAGCGCCTTGGACAGCACGAACCGCGTTTGCGGCATGGGGCCCTCGGCCGCGTCGACCAGCACCAGCGCGCCGTTGGCCATGCGCAGCACGCGCTCCACCTCGCCGCCGAAATCGGCGTGGCCCGGCGTGTCAATGATGTTGATCTTCACGCCCTGGAAGGGGATGGCGATGTTCTTGGCGAGGATCGTAATGCCGCGTTCGCGCTCCAGGTCGTTGGAGTCGAGGATGCGTTCGCCCAGCAACTGGTTGTCGCGAAACTCGCCGCTTTGGCGCAACAGGCTATCGACCAGCGTGGTCTTGCCGTGGTCGACGTGGGCGATGATGGCAATATTACGAATATCGTTGCGACGCATGGGGTTCCAGCAAGGTCGGGAGCGAGCCAGGAGGGGCGGCCAGAGGGGACTCGGCGGCCGTGAGGCTCTCATTGTAGTCGAGCGCCCCACTTTGGAGTAGGTGGGGTGGTCAGCGAACCGCTAGCAAGCGACAGCAGATTGCCAGGTCGCGCCAGTTTTCGCCGCCTACGGAGTCCATTGATGCGGGCGGAGGGATTTTTGCCAGATTCGTTCCCCGTGGAAAACTTGGCTCAATCGACACAGTTTGCCAACCGATAAGAGAGACCGAAGTCCCTACAGATTTCTATCCGGACAGGTCCCTGCCATGGCAAGTCGAACCGTAGCCCTGAGCCTGATCGCCCGCAGCGTGTTGGTGCCCAGCCTGATGGTGTGCTGCACCACCTTCGCAGGCGCGCCGTCAGCACAAGCGCAAGACGATCGCGACGACAACAATCCTCCGCCGCGCCCCGTGCCGACACTGAGCGAGCGGCTCGAACAGTTCCGGCAGGACTTGCTGGGCGGCCCAAAGCCGGACCAGGACAGCATGGCGCCGGACGAACTTGCGGCCAACGATGGACAAGCCAAATCCGTGGGGGCACAACACGTTTCGTCGGTGCCGACTGCCGGGCGCAAGACCGGCATGGCGACCCGGCCGGCGCCGCGACGCCCGCAGTTGTCGGCCCCCAGTCAGCAGTTGTCCGCAGAACCGTCAGCACCGACTTCCGTCGCGCGATTGCCGAATCCGCCGTCGGCGGCGCCGCTGACCGC
>JBGSYQ010000301.1:0-25361 GCA_041750795.1 Pirellulales bacterium
GCCGGCCACGATCTCCAGCAGGTTCACTTGGTCGTCGCTGAAGCCGCGAGTGTGCCCGCAAAAAAACCAGAGTGTACCCAGCACCGTCGAGGCGCTGCTGACTGGCACACAGACCGCTGCGGGAAATGGCTCCGGCGTCTGCCATTGCGGCAGGATGCTGGTATCCGACAGCACCACTGCGTGCCCCAGCAGCGCTTCCAAGTCGGCCATCGCTCCACGCATCGGCCGGGCCGGCTGCAGCAATCGCTGCTTTGGCAGGCCGTGACATGACCGCAGCTTCAGGACCGTCGTCGCCTCGTCGATCAGGTACAATGCCGCCGCGTCACAGCCCACCGCCTTGGCGGCGCTGGCCAGCACGGATTCCAGCCGCTGAGCGACATGAGCCGAACCTTCACGCGAAACAATGGGCACCCCCGCGGCCAGTTCGGCTTCGCGCTGCCAGAGCGCGCGGCGCGTGGCGATCAGTTCGGCCCATAGTTTGCCGGTGGCGTCGGCCAGCGCCGCGGCGTCTTCCAGGTGGACGCGCGGTTCGTGGGCGCCTTCCGAGGAAGAAAAAAGCCCGATGTGCCCGGGAGAAGCTCCGACGCCCGGATTGACCGGGGCGGACCACATCAGGCTTGAATTCTCGGAGGGCACGCCGGCCGCATCGAGACTGAGTCGCCAGCCGGTCGCCTGCGTGAACGTGCGTGCGACTTCGGCCATGGCGGCCAGATCCTCGCTGGCCACCGCGGCGGGCGACTCAGCATTAGTATCGGTAACGAGCTTCAAGTAGCTGGGGATTTGTTTCGTCACGGCATGCCTGGAAGTTCGACCGCAGTGCTGACAAGTCGTTTCCATGACACGCGTTGAGCCGAGAGGATTTTCCGAAGCGCATGTTGCGCGCCGGCCGCCTGCCGCCGTCCGGCAGCTTTGCCCAGTCCTCAAACTCATCCATGAGCGGCAGAGTCACTATCGACCGGCAGGCCGCGCGGTCTAAAGAGTGGATGTGAAACTCTGCGGGCGAAGCGGGTGGTTCCACCAGGCAAAACGGCATGAACCGTGAAATCGGCAGAAGTGGAACAGGTCCATTGGGCCTGCGGCCGCCTGGCGAGACTCTTTCATTCGCGGATGGCAGCGATGAGAATATGTCGCTAGACGACGCCGCCGGGCGGGGGCTTCGCCGGAACTTGCCGGAGACGGTTGCTGCACACATTTGTTGTATGAGGGTCTTGCCATGCGCCTGCCGTTTGGATTGGTTCCATGCCTGATGAGTGTATTGGCCGCTACGCCCGCGCACGGGCAACTCGTGCAAGTCCACAACGACTTTTCGGATGATCCGGGCTGGGACCACTATCAGAATCGCATCGTCGGAACTGACATGCCGCGCGTCGTGCAGGACTTCGGTTGGCGTTCGACCAGTTTCACCGGCGAATCGGGCGAAATCGGGGGGCGGGTGGAGAACTCGCGGCGACAAGCGTATTACGCCATGCCGCTTGGAAGACCGCTGACGTTTGACGACGACATCTCAGCCTCGGGGACACTCGCGCTGCGACACGTCGGATTGCGCGGCGTGGCTTACATCGGTTTCTTCAACTCGCAACGGCATAGCTGGCGCGTCTGGTCGTCGATGGCGTTTCGGGTATGGGAGGAAGGCGACGTTGGACAAGTGATGTTTGACTGGATGGCGAGCGACTGGCAAGCGCGCGGCGCCGAAACGGCCATTCTATTGTCACCCGATGGCCTCGTTCACACCTGGAGCTTTCGCTACGATCCGGATGCCAAGGCGGATGCCACATGGCGTGATAAGGCCCTGGAGCGTCATATCACGGACGAAACGGGAAACGGCCGGCCGTATGAGTTGCAAGGCGAGGAGTATCTGCTTGAGCGGCTCAAGAAGGAAGAGCCGCGGCTCACGCGCCGCCAACTCCGCGAACGACTGCTGAAGGTGCGCGATCAAGGTCTGGTCGAGTATTTTCACCGGCACGATCAACATCGCTGGTGGAAGCGGCCGGATGCGGGTCATGGGCATGGCCGTGTCACCTTGCAGTTCGACGATGAGACTCCTTACGTCTTTTGGTTCGATGCGAAGATTCGCAACGCGCCGGCCGAGTTCGATCGCTTTGGGTTGTTCAACATCGCACGCTTCGGCACGCGCACCGAAATCTACCTCGGCAATCTGAAGGTCAACGGCGAAGCGGTCGAACTGTCGCAGGATCCGCATTGGGAGGGACGAAACAACGAATCGAAATACGTCGAGCCGAATTTTCATGGCATGCACAGTTATGGCTGGAGCCAATCGAATTGGGCCGGCAATCAGCCCGGCGAAATCGGCGGGCTTTTTTGGCGCACCGAAGCTCAGGATCCGCTGTTTTCCTACTATGGGGATGACGTGGGTGAGTTGACGCTCGACGATCCGATCTCGTTCTCTGGAACAATCTGCTTCACCGACGGCATGACGGATGCGGCGGCTTATTTCGGCTTCTTCAATCGCGACAACCAGCAGGAGAAGTTCACCGCGGAACGTCAGGACGCCGCCTTTCCGATGCCCAATATGATGGGCATCCACATCGCGGATCTTACGGCCGTCGGCTACTACTTCGCGCCGTTGGTGTCCAGTTCCGACCGGCAAGCGGTCAGCGAATCGTGCGAGGTCTTTGTGCCGGATCGTCGGCGACGGCATTTCTCTTACGTGTACGATCCACAGGCAAACGGGGGGACGGGACGAGCGACCGTTACGCTCGACGATCGCGCGTACGAGCTCGATTTGACGCCCGAGCAGCGGAAAAGCGGCGCACTCTTCAACCGCTTCGGGCTGGCCAACGTGCGAGGCGGCGGCCATTCGGTCGAATTCTATCTCGACGACTTGAGCTACACGGCCCGCCGCGCCGCAGGCGCCAAGCCGAAGTTCCACGCGCAGACGACGGTCGAAGTGCCCTATCCGCATGAGCAAGGCGGGCGGCGCTATTAGTCGCACTCATCCTGGCCGAGGCTCGAGGCGCGGCGAAGAGCAGTCTGCCGCCGCGCCGTAACCCAGCGGTCACTTCGCACGGCTAAGGGTCAAGGCGCCCGTTGCCATGGTGGCGAGGGTTGGCTCCCCTTCCGATTCGGCAGGGCGCATGGCGGTGATCGCCACGGTTCCCTGGTCGTCGATAAACACCACGAAAACCACCCGAACCGTGCCCAGGACGGGCAGTCTGCCTTTCCATTGCCCGCGACGTGCCTCGACGCCTTGGAAGATACCGGATTCAATCCCGCCGAACGTGAGATCCTCCATCCGACCGGCAATCGAGCTCTTGATGCCGTCGACGAAATCGTCCAGATCCTCGCCCTCGGAACTGGGCGGAGGAAACACGTAGATCAGAAAACTGGTGGCACTGGGCACTTCGCCGGTCGGCGTCCAGCCATACATGACCAATTCGCCTGGCAGCGCGCCGCCGTCGGCGCTCTCGCCGTGGCATCGCAGCGATCACTCGTCGAGCTGGAACACCTGGTCGGTGGTCTTCTTGAAGGTTCGGGCGATGCGCAAGGCCAGCGCGAGCGAAGGAGTGTAAGCTCCGCCTTCCAGCGCGACGATGGTCTGCCGCGTGACGCCGACGCGGTCGGCCAGGTCTTGCTGGGTCATTCCTTGCTGCTGCGCGCGCAGCTTGCGAACGCAGTTGCTCAACGTCGGCTCCGATTTACGCGGCATGCGGCTGCCTCCGATAGGCAACGACCGCGACGAATCCCCTGACTCCGAATATCAGGGCGAATTGCGTCCAAATGAGCCAGTTGAGAAACGCCGTGGAAACCGCATGCTGCTCACGATAGTTCGACCATAGACTGGCGACGGCCAGCACGACTAGCAGCGACATCCAGGCCGTCGCGGTTGCCGTGCGCGTGGCGGCTGTCGCGATCTGGCGATCTCGTTCGTCCACGACAACCACATTGCCACGCCGCCGCAAAAAAACGGCGCCGAGCGTCACCAACGCCATCAGCGCAAAAGCGCTCGCTGCCTGGTTCCCCAGCCAAGGGTACAAACTCGTGGCAGTGGCAACCGCCACCACCGAAACCAGCAACTCGGTCCAAGCAACTTTTTCCATCGCGTTCATTACCACCTCCGCAGGAGAAAGAAGGAGCAACTCAACGGCCGACGGATGTATGATAAACTAGACACATCCGAATGTCAAGTCTATTTGACATTCGGTTTGGCGACCCGTCTGTCGCATGAATCGTTGCCAATAGCGTGACTCGTTGGCCACGGGCGCGCGCAACTCTCGGAGTTGTCGCCGGTCCCTGACGACCGCGGCGGCCATTAGTCACTCACGCCTCGCGCTCGACCTGCGGATATTCTTCCGGCAGGACGAAGCGCTGCAGGCGGCGCTGTCCCCTTAACAAGACTACCGACGCGGGCACGCCGACGCTTTGCCGCGTGAGCAGCTTGTGCAAATCGTCGACGCTGGTCACCGGCTCGTCGGCCAGCGATACGATCAGGTCGTCCGCCTGGATGCCGGCCTGGTCGGCCGGACCGCCGGGCTCGACGGCGACGACTTCCACGCACGACGTTTGCGCAATGTCGTACAGGCGAGCCAGCGAGCGCATCAGCGGCACGTTGTGCCCGTGCAGGCCGAGATAGCCGCGCACCACGCGGCCATGCTGCAGCAATTGCGGCAGGATGTGCCTGGCGGCGTTGATCGGAATGGCAAAGCAGATGCCTTGCGCCGCGGCGATCACGGCCGTGTTGATACCGATCACGTGCCCCTGGCTGTCGACGAGCGGGCCGCCGCTGTTGCCGGGATTGAGCGCGGCGTCGGTTTGGATGACGTTGTCGACCAAATGGCCGGTGATGCTGCGCAACGTGCGGCCCAGGGCGCTGACGACGCCGGCGGTCACGGTGGAATCGAAGCCGAGCGGACTGCCGATGGCCACGGCCAGTTGGCCGACGCGGAGCTTCGTTGAGTCTCCCAGGGACGCGTAGGGCAGGCCGTTGGCGTCGGCCTGCACCACGGCCAGGTCGGTCCAGGGATCGGCGCCGACCACGCGCCCGGACAGCTCGCGGCCGTCGGTCAGGCGCACGCGCACCTCGCTGGAATTCTGCACGACGTGATGATTGGTCAGCAAAAAGCCGTCGGGCGTGAACAGCACGCCGGAGCCGGATCCGCCCTGCCGGCGGCGCGAACGGATGTTGACTACCGCGGGCGTCATCGATTCTGCCACGCGCACCACGACGCGCGAAAAGGCGTCGAGCGCTGCGGCTTCTTCGCCGGCCGGATCGGTGGGTCGGGGCGCCCCGCCAGACGATTGCGGGGCGTCATCGTGAATCGGTCGCAAATGAAATGACGGCATGGCGGCTGCTCCTGACGCGCGTGGCGCTTGCGTAGATGTATGCACTCATTGTAGCGCCAGCGGTCAAGGGCGGGCCGATTGCCGGTTCAATCGCGGCGGCGGCGGCCGAGAAGCACCAACCCGATCGCAGCCACGGCAGCCAGCACGAACGTGGACGGCTCGGGCACGATCTGATAGCCGATCACGTCGAAAGCGATCAGGTCCAATGGCGTGATGTCCTGGATGGTGCCGCGCGCAAACGCTGGTTTGAGCACAGCGTCGGTGTTGGCTTTCCAGTGGCTGGGCTGGCGGCCGTCGCCGTTGTGTACGCCGGTGGAAAAGTATCCCAGCGGCGTGGAGCCGTCGATCTGAAAGAACGGCGTGCCGCCGGCCGCCAGTTCAAGCGCTTGAGGACTGACCAGGTTCGACTCGTCGCTGTGGCGAAACATGTCGATTACGGTGAAGATGGGAATGTTATCGCCCGTGCCGATTCCCGGCTCGTCGCCATTCAAATCGACGTTGGCGTTGGGACCGAGGCCGGTATACAGGTCAACGGCGCTGACGCCGCTGGTAAAGCCCAACGCATGGCCGATCTCGTGCAGCGCCACTCCGATGAAGTCGTACAGGCCGGGCGTGGGCATGTGACTGAAGTCCCAGTCGTCGTATAAGTTGCTATTGAAGCGAATCGTCGCGTCGAGGCCGGCATCGTGCGCCGCCAGCAATCCGAGCGCCTTGGCGTTGGCCCGATCGATCGACAGCACCGTGCTGGCCAACGAGGCGTTGGGCGGATTGAAATAGCGCGTGCCGTCGCGCGCGTTGGTATAGCCGCCGATGGCCGGACTGGGGGGCATGTTGGCCACTGCCGTGAAATCGTCGGCCGAGGTGCGATCGGCCGTCAGCGCCGCATGGACGGCGCTATACGCGTGATACACGTCCGGCGAGTTGGCGCTGGCCAGCGTACCGGAATCGAGCTCCTCCCAATTGAGCATGAGATTCACGGTAATCGGATCGCCCAGCAGCGACGACCAGATGGACGTCGCCTGGGAGAATCCGGTCTGGATGCTAGTGGCCAATGCCGGATCGGTGCCTTGGAGCGCCACCAGGCCGTCGCCGTAGGTCGTGTTGAACGACACTCCGGCGGCGGCGGCCCAATGGCCGGTCGAAATGAACAGAATCACGATGTGCGCGCATATCGCTAGCGCCTTGGTTCTAACTTGGGGCATGCTCAGCTCCGGTTGCAGTAGCTGGACCGATGAGAGAATCGGTAAAGAGAAATCCACTTAGGTGCGGCATCCTAGCGGCCCCGGCAGCGGAATGCAAGCCAGCGGCAAGGATTTTTTCGGGACCGGGTGGGAAAAATCAGCGACGGGACATCGATCAAAGCCTCGCATCGGCCTTGCTCGCGATTTGCTCGTCGGATCCCGCGATCTACAATGCAGCTAGTGATTGGTGCGCGACGTACCGGAGCATGGAACGATGAGCTGGCAAGAACGCATTACCGTCGATCCGACCGTGTGCCATGGTCAAGCGTGCATCAAGGGGACGCGGATCATGGTGGCCGTCGTCTTGGATAACATAGCGGCCGGCGTGCCAACGGACGCGCTGCTCCGAAGTTATCCCACGTTGTCGGTTGAAGACATCCAGGCAGCGCTCGAGTACGCCGCCGAACTGGCCCGCGAGCGGACTGTTTATCTGCCAGGCAGCGCGACTTGATGCTTAAGAGGCTCCCACTCGTCACTGTTTGTGCTGCGTCGTCTTCGTCAACTTGCCCTGGACGTTGTAGGCCTTCCACGTGCCGTTTTTCTTGCCGGCGGCGAACTGCCCTTCGTCGAGCAGTTGCCCGTTGAGATGGTAGCGCCTCCACACGCCGGACTTCTGCTGCTGGTCATCGAACGCGCCGGTCTGCATGAGTTGGCCGTTCTCGCGATACCATTTCCAAGCGCCGACCAGCTTGCCGCTGCGATACTTGCCGACGGCCTTCAAGTTGCCGTTGACGAAATAGTACTTCCACTGGCCCGTTTTCAGGCCGTCTCGTACCTTGCCGACGGCGCAGATCGCGCCGTCGGTGAAGTACTCGGTGACGGTGCTGTTTTTGGGTGTGGATTTCGTTCGAGGTTTCATCGTGCTTGCACTTTATTTATGTGCTTGTCAGGTACGGGGTGCCTGACCTACGAACTACGCGCGTACCACCACCTTCCCAAAATGCTTTCCCGTCTCCATGTACTCGTATGCCGCCACTGCATCCTTGAAGTCGAACACTTTGTCGACCACGGGCTTGAGCCTGGCCAGGCTGATGGCGCGGTTCATGGCTTCGAACATTTCGCAGCTGCCGACGAAGATGCCTTGCACGCGGATGTTGCGCATCAGGATGGGCATGGGGTTGATCTGGCCGGTGCCGGCCGACAGTACTCCAATCAGGCTGATCTGGCCGCCGGCGCGAACGGCTTTCATCGACTGCGCCAGCGTGCCGGCGCCGCCGACTTCCACCACGTAGTCCACGCCGCGCCCGCCGGTCAGGTCGCGCACATCGGCGTCCCACTTGGGCGACGTGTTGTAGTTGATGCCGTCGCTGGCGCCCATGTCGAGCGCGCGCTTGAGCTTGGCGTCGCTGCTGGAGGTTGCGATCACGCGGGCCCCCTGCAAGTGGGCGAACTGTAGTGCGAAGATCGATACCCCGCCGGTGCCCAGCACCAGCACCGTGTCGCCGGCCTTGAGCGATCCTTCGCCCACCAGCGCGTGCCAGGCCGTGACCGCGGCGCAGGGCAGCGTGGCCGCCTCTTCGTCGCTCAAATGCTCGGGCACGTGGACCACACCCTCCTCGTGCAAGGTGACGTACTCGGCCAGCATGCCGTCGGGGCCGCCACCGCCCAAGGCGCTGCGTGCTTTGGCGTCGTCGATTTCGCCGGCGATCCACTTGGGCATGAAATTGGCCGCCACGCGGTCGCCCACTTTCACGCGCGATACGCCCGGGCCGACGTCGACCACCTCGCCCACGCCGTCCGAAAGCGGCACGGCCGGCATTTTCAGCTTCGGATTGTAGAGTCCCTTGGCGATCATCAGGTCGCGATAGTTGAGCGACCAGGCGCGCATCTTGAGCAGCACCTGAAACGGGCCTGCCGCCGGCTGCGGCTTGTCGACGAGCTTGAGCGAATCGAATCCGAACGCGGAGATTTCATAGGCCTGCATGTCGGGTCCTTTGTCCAGTGCGCAAGGGTGATGGTGCGGCGTGACGTTCGCCGACGGATATTGTGCAAAATCGCGGGCCGGCGTGCGAGGGTTTTTAGAAGTCCGATCGTTCCGTCGCCGGTTCGTCGGGGCGCTGCGTCAAGAGCGACACCACCACCAGCACCAGGAATCCGAGCGGAATGGTGACGATGCCCGGCTGGCTGAACGGCACCCAGGCGCTTTCCGGCGGCAGGCCGTACACGTCCTTGTAGGTGTCGCCGCTGGCGAGAATCCAGGTTAACGAAGCCACCATGCCGACCAGGATGGCCGCGGTGATGCCTTGGCGTGTGGTGCCTTTCCAGAACAACAGCATCACCAGCGCCGGCAGATTGGCCGACGCCGCCACGCTGAACGCCCAGCCGACGAGAAAGTTGACGTTCATCTGCTCGAACACGATGCCCAGCCCGATGGCCACCAGCCCGACGGCGGCGGCAACCCATTTTCCGGCGCGCACTTTTTCGTGATCGGTCAGCTTCAGCCCGACGACGCCCGCCATCAGGTCGTGTACGACCGTGCCGCTGGCCGCCACGATCAGCCCGCTGACCGTGCCGAGCACCGTGGTGAAGGCAATGGCCGAGATCATGGCGAAAAGCAACTGGCCAAAACTCTTGGCCAGCAGAGGTGCGGCCATGTTGTTGTTCGCGCTGGAGACGTCGATCACTCCGCTGGTCATGGCGCCCAGGCCCATGAACAACGTCAACACATAGAAGAACCCAATCGTGCCGATGCCGACCACGGTGCTCTTGCGCGCGGCGGCCTGATCTTTGACCGTGTAGTAGCGAATCAGAATGTGCGGCAGCGACGCCGTGCCGCCAAACAGCGCCAGCATGAGCGACAGGAAATTGAGCTTCGCCGCCAAAGCGTCGCCACGGATGCCCTGAAACGTCGGGCTCTTGCCCGGCAACAGCAAGTCGCTGCCGGGCGTAAGCTGCGGATGGAAAACGGTCGTCAGGGCGCCATCCTCCGCCACGATGGGCTGTGGATCCTTGGTCCATTGCATCACCTGGCTCTCTTCCAGCGTGCGCAGAAAGGCCACGGGCCCGAGCGGGCCGGTCGAGCTGGCGCCATCGGGCAGCTCGTGAATGTTTCCGACCGGGAAGAAATCGGCCTCACCCGCGGCCAGGCCATGCGGCAAGCCGTTGACCAGCTCACGCCCGTCCGCCAGCTTCGTGAGCGTTTGCGATTCGTAATACACGACCTTGTCGTCTCCCGCGGGCAGCGGCCACCAGACCGTGACGATGCCGCTTTGCTGGTCGATGGTGCGCAAGTAGGGCCGCTCGCGCCAGCCATCGCTGGCCGGCACGATCTGGCTGTCGGGAATTCCCAGCTCGGCGGCCGAAAGGTCGGCGGCGTCTGCCGCGGCTACGGCCTGGCTCGCCCGCGGCAAGCGAAAGTCGGCGCTATCCGGATCGGTGGTCAAGCCGCGATTCAAGATCAGCACGGTCAGCACGGCGCTAAACACGACCAGCAGCGAGCCCTTGAGGAATTGCACGTAGGTGGTGGACACCATGCCGGCGGTGATGACGATCAGCATCACCACGGCGCCGACCATGCTCACACCCACCCAGTGCGGCAGTCCAAACAGCGGCTTCACCAGCGCGCCGGCGCCGACCATCTGCGGGATCAAGTAAAACAGGCTCACGGCCAGCGTGCTCATTCCGGCGGAGAGCTTGATCGCGCGGGATTGAAAGCGGCTGTCCAGCGCGTCGGCAAACGTATATCGCCCCAAGCGCTTGAGCGGCTCGGCCACGACCAGCAGCGCCACGATCCAGCCGGCCAGATAGCCGATCGAATACAGAAAGCCGTCGTAGCCGTACGAGGCGATCATGCCGCAGATGCCGAGGAACGACGCGGCCGAGAGATAATCGCCGGCGAACGCCACGCCGTTGACGAACCAGGGTATGCTACCTCCGGCGGCGAAATATCCCTGCGCCGAGCGCGTGCGGCGCGCGAAATAAAAGCTCAGCCACAGCGTCGCGGCGACGAACAATCCGAAGACGGCAACGGCCAGCGCCGACGGCGTATAGATCATGACGCGTCTCGCGCGCGGCACAACCAGCTATACACCAGCGCCACGACCAGCGCGGCGGCGATCAGCCCAAACCCATACCAGATCGCCAGGTTTACTCCGGCCCATGGCCGCTGCGCCAGCCAGGCGGGCGCGAATGCGCCGGCCAGCACAAAGGTGGCGTAGCCAGCCAGGTACAGCACAAACAGAAGCATGCCCCAGCGCGCGTTCCGCGCCGCCGTGGGCGGATGATTGCCCTCGTCCGGCGTTTTGCCATGGTCCGAATGCATCGTTGAAGATTCCCGCTCAAAGCCAATGATATCCCGCGCACGTCGCAGTGCGGAGACTCGTTTGGTCCTCGGAATCTACACCGAATCAGTCGCGGTCCGCAATCGGCCGATCGCAAAAACGCGGCCCAACGTCGCTGGAGAGCGTATCGGTTGGCAGTCTGTTGAAATAAGCCACGATGGCCTATTTCAACGGACTGCTAGACGCCCCGGGATGCTGCGCAGCGTGGTTTGCGAAAACTCACTGGTGGCGTGCATCGCCGAACGTTTACACAGGGCAATCGGCATGCCAACCCGCGCCCGGGGGCGATCGCGTGCCCGGCATGCAGCCCCGCTTTCAATCTCGGGCGCTAAGATCCTGCCTGACAACAGATTGGGACGTTTCGCGATCGACGTTGAATGCTGCAGCGACCCATGTCGGCGCCTGACAGCAAGAGTGCCCGACGGCGCAGTGGGTAGAGCACCACCGCACGTGGACGCGCGCGAGTCAACGCGACGCTGCCGTTCATACCACCAGACGCGGATGGGCCGACCCGTGCCAAACGAGCAGGTGCCTGATGCCGCGCTGTCCTTTCGGACAACATGACTCGTTGCAGTCAGGGTTATCGCCGTTGGCGACCGGGAATTCAGTCGGCCCGCTTCTCAAGCGCGCCAGCGATTGCGCAGCGCGTCCGGCATCGGCGGCGAAACGGAACATGGTTTGCTATACTCGGGTAGCTTTTGGCCCCGACCATTGACCCGCAGGTGGCCCGGATGAAGGTATTTCAGCGCGTCTTATGCCCCGTGGATTTCTCGGAAGCCTCGACCAGGGCAATGCTCTTCGCGGAGCGGCTGGCTCGCGAAATCGGCTCTGAGATGATCCTGCTGCACGCCTTTGATGTTCCGGCCAGTTACGACGCGGAGGGACACTATGAGCCGGCAGATCCGGAAATCAAGCGGCAATTCGACGAGCTGACCCCGGTCCATCCCGAAGTCAAACTCGAAAAAATATTGCACGCGGGACCGGCCGGAGAAGTGATCTGCTGGCTGGCCCAAGAGCGAAATTGCGACTTGATCGTGATGGGCACCCATGGTCGCACGGGTCTTCGCCACCTGCTGCTGGGCAGTGTTGCCGAATACGTGCTGCGTAATGCGCGCTGTCCGGTCACCGTGGTGCGCGATCCGTCCGCCGATGAACCGCCGCTAACCGAGCCGCGCATGCTCCCTTTGCCCGAGTCGCCATGGATGTGATGCTGCGCGTCGCACAAGGCAATCACGTCACGGCATTTGAATGAAAGTCGATGACCGTACTCTTCACCTCGCTTCTCGGAGGCGTCGGACTGTTCCTGATGGGAATGGTTCTTTTGACCGAGGGGCTCAAGTCGTTCGCCGGCGATGCGCTGCGGAGGGCCCTGGTGCGTTTCACCGGCAGCCCGATCAGGGCCTTTGCTTCCGGCGCGCTGGTCACGGCGGTCGTGCAATCTTCCAGCGCCACCACCGTTGCCGTCATCGGGTTTGTCAGCGCCGGATTGTTGACCTTCACGCAGGCTGTCGCCGTGGTGATCGGCGCGAGCCTTGGCACGACGGGCAGCAGTTGGATCGTCTCTCTGTTGGGTTTGAAAGTGAGCGTCGGTTTGTATGCGCTGCCGCTGGTGGGCATCGGCGCATTCATGAAACTGCTGGCCCGCGGACGCTGGAAGTCGCTCGGTATGGCCGTGGCCGGATTCGGCTTGATCTTCGTGGGGATCGAGGCCCTGCAGGACGGAATGCGTGGAGTGCCGGACCGGTTCGCCATTGCCACGCTTCCCTCGGGCGGGCTGCTCGGCCATTTGCTGATGGTGATCATCGGCGCAGCCATGACGGTTGTCATGCAGTCGTCCAGCGCGGCCGTCGCCACGACCTTGACCGCGCTTCACACCAACTCCGTGAGTTTCGAACAGGCGGCGACGCTCGTCATCGGCGCGGCGATCGGCACCACGGTCACTGGCGGGTTGGCCGCTATCGGCGCGAACGTGTCGGCAAAACGCACGGCCCTGGCGCACGTGACGTTCAACCTCGCGACCGGACTCGTCGCAGTCGTATTGCTGCCGCTGTTCTTGTGGGCCCTTGGCCAGGCCCAGCAGCACCTGGGGGTCGAACCGGGAGCAACCAGCCTGGCGTTGTTCCATACCGCGTTTATTGCCGTCGGAGTGATCATTTTCCTGCCGTTCGTCGACCGTTTCTCGGCATGGATTGAGCGCGTGCTGCCCGAGCGGGGGCCGTTGCTGACGCGCCATCTCGACGACACCGTGCTCAACGTTCCGGCCGTGGCCCTGGAGGCAACGCACAGGGCGCTCATCGAAACGGCCTGTGAAACCTTCGGAGCCCTGCGGGACCGGTTGGCCGATCGCTGGCAGTGGCGCGATGAAAACCGCGCCGCGCAGATTTGGGCGGCGCTGGAGCAGATCCAGAAGTTTCAAGCTCAGATACCGCCGCTGGCTGACGGCGAACCGATGTCACAAGCGCGCGTGGCGCAAATGCACGCCATCGATCACCTGGTGCGGTTGCAGTCGAGCCTGCGACCGCCGGCGGCGTTGATCGAGATTCTCACTCACGATCGCCTGTGCGAGTCCTTGGCGAAGACCCAGAGCATTCTGAGCCTGGCGGACGCAGGGCTGCACGGACGCGCGCCGGCTGCATGGCTCGAGCAGGTCGAACGCATGGCCGAAGAGCTGGTCGAACGGCGCCGGCAGGATCGTCCCGACGTGCTGTGGCAGACGGCCCACGGCGAGTGGGATCCCGCCCAGGCACTCCAAGTTTTGGACGCAATGCGCTGGATCGATCGCGTGGGTTACCACGTGTGGCGCATTTGCAACTATCTGGGTGGCGCGGAGTCGCAGTACCCCCGGATGCCCACAGCCGCAGACGGTCCCCAGGAGTAAAGCGCGCCGGGCTACATCCGCAACGGCGAGCCATGCAGCGAGCCGCGCGAAGCTTTGCTTCGCACTTGGCGAGGTTGAAAAATGCCAGGATGGCGTTTTCCAACAGGCTGCTAAACCGCTGATTGTGTCACCGCCATACCACACATGCACACTCAATGGGCGATGAGGGACTCGAACCCCCGACATCCACGGTGTAAACGTGGCGCTCTAACCAACTGAGCTAATCGCCCGCGGGTATATTGAAGTCTATCCGAGCGCCATGGGCCTTCCAAGCCGCGTTGGGCGCCGGCGCCGGGTGTCAACTTGGACAAGGGCGGCCACAGTGGGACAGCGGCGTGCTACCGGCCGTAGGCCGCGCGATACAGCCCTTGGATGAAGGCCTTGTTCTGGGCGGCGCGCTGGCTGGCGCGCTCTTGAATGCGGGCGCGTTTTTCGGGCGCCAATTGCCGCGCCAGCTCCTTGCGACGTTCCTGCTCCTCGGCCGCCACGTGCTTGCGAAAGCCCACTTCGTGGTTCTTGAGCGTCGCTTCGACTTGTTCCAGCCGCTCGAGCTGCTCGCGCGCCTTGGTGTTTTCGTTGGCCTCTTCGATGCTGGCATAGCCTTCCAATACCGCAAAGCCGTGCAGCAATTGAATCCAAGCGGGCTTGTCGTACTTATAGTCGACCAGCAGCGACGGCATGCCGGAATTGAACAGGAGCAGGAATCCGTGCCTGCGCCCCCTGGCGTATTGCGCCAGCAAAAGCGGCTCGCCCGATTCGTCGAACAGTCGCAACACGCCATGGCGTTTGCCGTCTTCATAATGCGCCACCATCATGACCTCGCGGTTCTCGTGCTGGCCGATGGTCGTGCCGTTCATCACGCCTTTCACGTGACAGACCGCGGCGTACGGCGTGCCATTGGGGTGCGAGACGGTCACCAGCTCGCTCGAATCCGCCTCGTGAGTTGCGCTGTCAAACAAGTCGACAACTCCGTGGTTGCCAAATACGCCGAACGAGAAGACACGACCGGTCGGCAAGGTCACGCGAAACGTCTCGGCGGACAAGCCAGCGCCGCGATCGGCGCGTGCCCGTTTGGGCAACTTGGCGAAACCCGTCACGGTCTTGCCTTTGATCTTGGAGATCATTTGCGACATGTCGGCGGCGCTGATGGCGAAGTTGAGATTGTCTCCGCGGTCGTCGCTCCAGGTGTTGAGCCCCACGATCTCCGCGTTCATGTTCACCAACGGTCCGCCGCTGTTGCCGTTGGAAATGGCTGCCGAGGTCTGAATCCAGCGCGCGTCGGGCGAAAAACCCAGGCTGCGATAGATTTCCTCACCCAATCCTTCCACGACGTCCTTGCCGGTGCGCACCGCAGAGACGATCCCCTCGGTCGTGGAAAACGAATATCCGCGCGGATTGCCGAACGCCGCAACCTTTTCGCCGATCTCGGGCGGGCTACCGGCGATGCGAATGCCGCACGGCTCAAGCGCATCGATCTTCAACAGCGCCAAATCGCGTCCCGGATCGATCGCCACGAATCCGTGCGCCTCTAGCTCCTTGCCCGAGCGAAGCGTCACGGACACTCGCTTGGCGCCCTGGATGACGTGAAAGTTGGTGAACACGTAGCCGCGATCATCCACCACAACGCCGCTGCCCAACGCCCGATCGGTGTCGACGCGCACGACGGCGTTCTCGACCCGTTTGACCACGTCGACCAGGTCGACCGCCCCAACCGGCGACGCCAGGCAAGCCATGCTCGCCAAGGACAGTACCCAAATACGCAATCCTACGCTCCAACCTGACGAGAGCATCGCACACCTCCGGCTTCATAGCAGCACTCCCGCGAGGGGGACGTGTCCGCCAATATAACGGCCGTTGCCAGAGCAGGCAAATTTTTTGGGCCGCGGGCGAGTTTCCCGGGCACGAGTTTTCCCGGCAACTCATCGAGACACGAAGGGGCAAAATCAACGGCACATAGACTGCCCCAATAGATCACGCCGAAGCCAGCGGGCACCGAATGGGCCTGCGGAAAGCGCCGGCCGGGCAGAGCAGGACGCGGGCTGCTGACCGCTCCGTGCGGACTTATCCCTCGCCCCCTTCGTCGCGCAGCAGCGCTTCCTGCAGCAGGGAAGCTTCCTTGCGGTGATGCTCGTCCAACGCGTCCAGCAGCATCTCCAACTCGGTCGAAATCTGCGTGAAACCGGCCAAATCGGTGTGCGCCACCGCGCGCAGCCGAGCCAGAATCTCTCGCAGTTTCTTGCGAAATTCCGTGTGCTGCCGGCGCAGGCCGCGCACCTCGTCGCTCAACTCGGGCCGCGAATCCAACACCTCGGCCATGTAGCCTTCGGATTGCTCCAGCCGCAGCAGGCGTTTCAAGTGGCGCTGAAACGATTCGCACACGAACAGCAAGCTGGACAGCTTGCGAGAGAAATCGTATTCGCGGACTTTCCAGCCCAATGTGGTCCGCAGCGCGCTGACGATGTGCGCCAAGGTCGCTTGCTCGATCAAGACCTGTTGTTGGATGTCCTTGTGATCCATGACGCGTCTCCTCGAACAAGCGGTACCGTCGGTCCCCATCTACAAGCTTACAACCGAATTCGCAATCGGTCAGCGCGACTGCGCCGATTATACCCGCGCTCGACGTGGCGAGAATCGTCGGATGCCGTGCTCCGTACGGCCGGACGAGCGGATTGGCACATTGCTGGGCAGCTTGCTGACGAGTTCAACAGGCTAGAGCAACTTCTCCTGCACATACCAGTTGGCCGTCTGGCGCAGCCGCTCGACCAACGACGCGTGTGGAGCAAAACCGCACTGTGCGCGGATCGCTTGTGACGAGCAGGTCCACGATCCGGCCTGCGCTTCGCGTGCTTTGTCGAAGTTGAAGATGTAGGGTTGCCCGCGCAGCCGGGCCGCCAATTCGGCCGCCGCGGCAATCGGCCACAGCATGATGGTGTTCGAGCTGCGACAGATCCGCACGCGTGCCCGCCCGAGTGCGGCGCCGATCAACGGTCCCAGCTCGGCAAACGTCGGCTGCTCGTCGCCAGCCGCGAAGTAATAGCCGCTGGGAGCGATTCGCCCTTCGCCGTCGTCGGGGCTTGCGGTGCCCTGCCCGGCCGGGGCCAGCCTTGCCCCGCGCTCGGCACACAGCACCAGCGCGTCCACTAGGTCGGAAACATGGATCAGCGAATAGCGCGAATAAGCCACACCCAGCGCCATGTGGATGCCCAGGCGAAACACCGAGCGAAACAGGTTGCGCATGTTCTGATCGCCCTCGCCATAGACGATCGGCGGTCGCACCACGGTGATTGGTACGCGGTCGGCGTATTCCTCGGCAATCGACTCGGCGGCGCGTTTGCTCCGCCCGTAGACGGAAACCGGCGCTGGCGGATCGCTCTCGATGCGAGGGCGATCGATGCTCGACGGGCCGGCGGCTGCCAGCGATGAGACGTAGACCAGCGTTGGCGGAGTGTCGCGGTTGGCGCAGGCCGCGACCAGAGAGCGAAAGGCCGTGACGTTCGTCTCGGTCATGTCCTGCCGCCGAAAGGCCGTGACGACTCCGGCCAGATGATAGATGATCTCGTGTCCTGCCACGGCCGAGCGCAAAGCCTGGGCATTGCGAACGTCGCCCAGTGCCAGCCGCGCCCCCATCTGCTCGAGCGCAATCCCCTTGCCCACATTGCGCACCAGGCACGTCACTTCGTCGCCGTTGGCGACGAGTCGCTGGGTAAGCTTCGAGCCGATAAATCCGTTTGCGCCGGTGACCAGCACTTGGGCCATCGATCTCGACCTCATGCGAGCAGAGCCAAAAAACTGACAGGCCGCGTCACACGGCGGCCTGCTTCATCACCATAATCGTCATCGCGCGGCAAAATCTTTGCCCGCAGCCGACTATCTCGCCCAGCGCGACTGTCCGATGGCCGCTAGAGCGTTGAATCCGGCGTCGCATCGTCCTCTAACGGCACCGGCAAGCTTTCCCGTGCCGGGAGAGGACCAGCATCATTCATTAGACAGGGAATGGAGCCCCCGTTGCAACCATTCGCCGCACGTTCGTCCGGGATGCTGGATTGGCCGGCATGCGGCCCGCGTGCCGGCGAGGTTGAAAAATGCCACGACGGCATGATTCAACAGGCTGCAAAGGATATAATTCCACGTGTGTCATCCTGACTGATCCGAAAGGGCACAAGTGAGCATTGCTCTGCCGCAGGCCGACGCCGGCCGCTTCGAACTGGCTCCGTATAAGTCGCTGGACAACGCCGTCTTGCAACAGCGCATCGCCGCGGTGCGCGCCGCCATGGGACCGAAACTGCTGATCCTGGGGCACCACTACCAGCAGGACGAAGTCATTGCCATGTCCGACCTGCGCGGCGACAGTTACCAGCTCAGCAAGATGGCGGCCGAAAGCGGCGATTGTCGGGCGATCGCCTTTTGCGGCGTCCACTTCATGGCCGAAACGGCCGACGTGCTGGCCAACCGGCCGGACAAGCTCGCCGAACGCGACGGGCAGCGCGTGACCGTGGTGCTGCCCGACATGGCCGCCGGTTGTTCAATGGCCGACATGGCCGCCATCGAGCAAGTCGAGGCCGCCTGGGACGAATTGGGCGAGATCATCGACACCCAGGACGTTACGCCGGTCACGTATATTAACTCGGCGGCCAGCCTGAAGGCCTTTTGCGGACGGCACGGCGGCATCGTCTGCACGTCCAGCAATGCCGCGGCCGTGCTGCGCTGGGCCTTCGAGCGCACCAGCCGAGTGTTGTTTTTCCCCGATCAGCACCTGGGTCGCAACACGGCCAAGGCGATGGGCATACCGCTTGCGCAAATGCCCGTCTGGGATCCTTTTGCCGACGAGTTGGGCGGCAACACCATCCAAGCCATCGAGAGCAGCAAGGTCCTCTTGTGGCGCGGCCATTGCAGCGTCCACCAGATGTTCACCGCCGCGCACGTCGATCAGTTCCGCCTTCAGTCACCGGGTATCAAAATCCTGGTGCATCCCGAGTGCCCGATGGAAGTGGTCGACAAGGCGGACGTGGTGGGCTCGACCGGCAAGATCATCCGCGAGGTGGAAACCGCCCCGCCGGGCACGAAGTGGGCCATCGGCACCGAGTTGCACCTGGTCAATCGGCTGAAGCACGAGCATCCCGAGCAGGAGATCCACTTCCTCTCGCCGATCGTGTGCATGTGCGCCACGATGTATCGCATCGACCTGGCCCATTTGTGCTGGAGCCTGGAGAACCTGGCGGCCGGCACGCCTGTCAATGTCATACGCGTGGACGACGAGACGGCCCACTGGTCGCTCGAAGCACTGCGCCGCATGCTGGCGGTGAAATAGGGCAAAGCGCCGCGCGTACGGCGCCGCTTGCCGCGGCGCACACCCTCCGGTACGCTACGCTACTCACTGGTAAGTCCCACAATCCCTTTGCGTGTGCGTGCATCCATCCCATGAGCGATCCCTACTTTCAAAAGCTGTTTGCTCAGCGCGTCGGCGGCGCCAACTATGGCAAGGGCACGGCCATCTACAAGTTCGAAAAGATCAAGCGCGCCAAGCGCAAGGCAAAAGAGGAGCATCCCGAGCGGGAGCTGATCGACTTCGGCATCGGCGAGAACGACGAGATGGCGCCGCAGCGCGTCCGCGACGTCATGGCGCGCCAGATCAACGAGCCGGCCAATCGCGGTTATGCCGACAACGGCGTGGCCGAGTACAAGGAAGCCGTGGCGCGCTTCATGCAGCGCAACTTCGGCGTCCAGCTCGATGCCGCCCAGGAGGTCAACCACTGCATCGGCTCGAAGACGGCACTGGCCATGCTGCCGGCTGCTTTTATCGATCCGGGCGACGTCACCTTGATGACCGTGCCGGGCTATCCGGTCGCCGGCACGCACACGAAATACTATGGCGGCTCGGTCTTCGCCTTGCCGCTGTTGCCGGAGAATGATTTCCTGCCCGACCTGAACGCCATTCCGGCCGACGTCTGCGCCCGCGCCAAACTGCTGGTGCTGTGTTATCCGAACAGTCCGACCGGTAAGGTGGCCACGCGCGATTTCTACCAGCGCGTCATCGAGTTTGCCCGGCGGCACGACATCGTAGTGGTGCAGGACGCCGCACACATCATGCTCACGTACGACGGCGAGCCGCTCAGCTTCCTGTCCGTGCCCGGGGCCAAGGAGGTGGGCGTCGAAGTACACTCGATGTCCAAGGGATTTCACATGATCGGCTGGCGGCTGGGCTGGGTGTGCGGGCACGAGCGCATCGTACAGGCCTTCGCCGACGTCAAGGACAACAGCGACTCGGGCCAGTTCATCGCCATTCAGAAGGCGGGCGCCGCGGCGCTCGACGACCCGGCCATTCCGGCCCAGGTTCGGGCCAAGTACCAGCGCCGCTGCCGCAAGCTGGTCGACGTGCTGGCGCGCTGCGGGTTCGCTTGCCGGATGCCGGGCGGCACGTATTTCATCTATGCCAAGAGTCCGCGCGGAATTGTCGACGGGCCCACCTTCGAAACGGCCGAAGCGGCCAGCCAGTACCTGATCACCGAGCACTCGATCTGCACCGTCCCCTGGGACGACGCGGGTGCTTATCTGCGGTTCTCCGTCACCTACGAAGCGCCCAGCGAAGCCGACGAAGACGCCCTGATGCAAGCCACCGAACAGCGATTGAAGCAACTTCAGCCGTTGTTCTGACGTGCTACCTGGCGATCGATCCTGCCGGCCGCAGTCGCTTACATGGCTGCCGGCAGCTTCTCCAGAGATTCGGCCATCCGAATCAGACGCGCGCGAGATTCGGCCTGTAGTTTTTTCATCACGCTGGCGCGGCGCAATTGGATCGTGCGCAGGCTCAAGTCCAGCCGCTGGGCAATGGCCTTGTCGGGCTTGCCTTCGGCAGTCAGCCAAAGCACGTCTTTCTCGTCGACCGTCAGCGTTTCATAGCGCGTGAGCAAATCGTTGCGATTGCTCTGGGCCTGAAAGTCGTGCTCGTCCTGGGCGATCGCACGGCGGATGCATTCGGTGAGCACGGCGCCGCGATAGGGCTTTTCGAGAAAATCGAAGGCACCGGCTTTCATGGCGGCCACCGCGGCCGGAATGTCGCCGTGGCCCGTGATCATGACGACCGGCACGCGGATGCGGCGGGCCACCAATTCCTTCAGCACTTCCTGGCCGCTCAGTTGCGGCAAGCGCAGGTCGAGCACGACGCAACCGGGACTTGCGTGCTCGAAGTGCTCGAGAAACTCGGTGCCCGATGCATAGCAGTCGACGTCCAGCCGCATGGACTGGACGAGGGCCGCCAGCGACTCACGCACGTGGACATCGTCGTCAATGACCGTTACGACTGGAGATGTGCCCATTTTGCCCCCCTACCACAGGCAGCTTGAAATGGAAAGTGACGCCATATTGTGGATTGGCTGCCAGGCACAGCCGGCCGCCGTGATCTTCGATGATCGAGCGGCTGATCGCCAGCCCGATGCCCATGCCGTTCGGCTTGGTGGAGAAGAACGCATCAAACACCTTGTCACGGTTGCCCGGCTCGATGCCGCGACCCTGATCGGAAACTGAGATTCGCACCGCGTGATCGGCAGGCTCCATGAGAATCGTGACCAGCCGGCGTTCCGGCGGCATCTCGACCAGAGCATCATAAGCATTGTGGAGCAGATTCACGAGTACTTGCTGAATTTGCACCGGATCGACCACTACCGCCGGCACGTCCTGCGATTCACACCGCAGTCGCACGTTGCGCCGTCGCGTCTCGGGCTCCAGCAACTCGATCACCTCGCGCAGCAGATCGTTGGGATCGACGGCCACGGGGCGCCGCGCCGATTTGCGCGTGAAACCTCGCAATCGGCGGATGATTTCACCGGCTCGGTGCGTGTTGGCCGCGATTTTTTCGATCCACGCCCGGGTCGTCTCGATGGCGTCGGGCGCATTCGAGGCCAAGGCTTGCGCGCAACTCTCGGCGTAGTTGGCGATCGCGGCCAGCGGCTGGTTCAGCTCGTGGGCCAGGCCGCTGGCGATTTCGCCCATGGTGGTCACCCGTGCCATGTGTGCCAGCTCGGCCTGATGCATGCTGAACATCTCTTCGGCGCGCCGCCGCGCCGAGACGTCCATCAGCGAGCCCACCATCCGCACCGGGCGGTCGGCTTCGTCGTACATCACAAACGCTCGCTCCAGCACGTTGGCGTAGGTGCCGTCGGCCCGCAAGAAGCGATACTCGATGGCGTGCTGCTCGCTGCGCCGCGAGTGCAGTTCGGCAATCTTAGAGCAAACGCGATCGCGGTCCTCGGGGTGGGTGCGCTCGATCCACCAATTCAAATCACTGCTGACTTCCTCGGAGCGGTATCCGAAAGTCGTTTCGAAGCCTTCGCTGCGCCACACGCGGCTCTCGCGCATGTCCCAGTCCCAGATCACGTCGCGCGTCGCCCGGGCCGCCAGTTGAAAGCGCTCCTCGCTGTCGCGCAGCTCTCGCTCGGCACGCTTCAGCCGGGTGATATCCATCACCGAGCCGACCATCCGCACCGGCTTGCCGTCGCAATCGAAGATGACGAAGCCGCGATCGTACACTTCGGCATACGATCCGTCGCGGCGACGAAGCCGGTATTCCAACTGCCACTGCTGGCGTCCTTCGACCAACGGCGGCGGAATGGATTGCAGCACGCGCTCGACGTCGTCGGGATGAATGCGCTGCCGCCACCACTCGATCGCGCCGACCTCCACGTCGTCCGGAATTCCATAGGCGCGGTGATACGCGTCGTTCCGCCAGATGCGGTTGGCGCGCAAGTCCCAATCCCAGACGGCCTCCTCGGTGGCGCCGGCCAATAGTTGGAATCGCTCCTGGCTTTGGCGCAATTCGTCTTCAGCAGCTTTCCGCTGGGTGATGTCGAGACCCGTCGCCAGGAACACTCCCTGCTCCAGGCAAGGCACGGCTTCCCACAGCACCCATTTGTCGGTGCCGTCTTTCGCGCGAATTCGCACTTCGACGCCGCTCACAATCCGGCCACTGGCAAGCTGCTCGAACAACCCCAACATCTCAGCGCGATCGTCCGGGTGTACCAACTCACCCATGGGAATCGAGGTCATCTCGTGCTGGGTATATCCCAGCGCCGCCAGCGCCGCCGGATTGACCCGCTTCAGTCGGCCGTCGAAGCCACCCACGCACACCAGATTGAACGCCTGCTCCAACAGCCGTTCACGATCGCACGGCGACGGTCGCGAGGAACCTTTGTTCGCTATCGAGCGCGTGCGCATCAGGGCACCGTAGCTATGAATTGAGCGGCTTTGAATCTAGCAAGGCCGCGCTGACGATCGGCTCGTTCCGTGAGAGAATTTGAAGCCCCTGCTGCCCGCGTGCTGCCGCCCGCGATGGCAGTCCGAAGCTGCTACCATCAATTTCGTTGAGCCGCCAGCCGGCGTCAACCCAACGAGGGACCCCACGGCACCCATTCCGCGGAGTTGGTCGGCCAGAAAGCCACGGGAGATTCAGGCGATGCGGCCGTGCCAAATTACTTGCGCGTAATCACCAACCCCAGCCGTCGGCCGATTTCCACGCATTGCCCCGCGGCCAGCGGCCGGCCGCCGACCCGCAATTCCAGCGGCGCCCGGTGAGACTTGTCGAACCGCAGGATGCTGCCCGGCGCCAATTGGACGATCTGTTGGACGGCTGCCCGCTGGTGCGCCAAAACGACCGTCACCGGCAGCATTACTCGCTGCAATTCCGCGCGGCAACTTGCCGACGCTTGCGGGCATGAGGCGTCGATCGGCACGGAAGCCACAGCCGGGGTGAGCTCGCCCGTGGGGTTCGAGTTGGACACTGCGGGTCGCATTCGGCAAAGAGTAGGAAGTGGCTGTGGGGGCAGAGGGCGATCGGCATGGGGCACGAAGTGGGCCTGACGCCGCGCTTATCGACATCGCCGGCAGGCGAACTTTGCACAAACGGCCACAGGTTGTCGCGTGACCGCGCACGACGCCTTGATTTTGGCGCCGCGTTGGGCAAAAATGGGCGTTTCACCGGTCCGCTGCGCGATGCTAGCGTGGCGAGTCCATCGCACGAATTACTCAATCGTCGAGGCGCCAGCAGGCCAACCGTGGTCGACAACATCGAAAAGCTGAAGCAGGACTTCACCGACAAGTACGTCGTTGTCGACGCGGCGCGACCCGAGCTGAAACGCTTCGAGGGGCATGTCGGACAGGTGAAGACCGTCAACATGAGCGGTCGCGCGCTGGTGCAGTTCGACGCCTGGAACAACATCGGCTGGTACGACATCGGGCTCGATTTTCTCAAGGTCGTGCCCAAGCCCGCGGAATCGGTGGCCGACAAAAAGAAAGAGGCGCCCAAGCCTGTCAAAGCCGCGGCCAAGCCGTCCGCGGCGGAGGCGTCTGCGACGGCCTCCGGCGAGAAGAAACTGTCGCCCCT
Organism: Pirellulales bacterium; assembly: GCA_041750795.1. Classification (GTDB taxonomy): domain Bacteria; phylum Planctomycetota; class Planctomycetia; order Pirellulales; family PALSA-1355; genus JTS-RE94. The sequence continues at coordinate 24,073 of JBGSYQ010000301.1, forward strand.
GGAAATGGCCCGCATGCAGGGCGCGGCGAAGAAATCCGCCGCCCCGTCGGCAGAAGCCGGCGCAAAGAAATCCACGGCCGATATCCTGGCCGCCGCTCGGGCCAACAAGTCAGCAGCTCCGGCCGCGACCAAGCCCACGCCAGCCGGCGACCAACCAAAGATGAGCACGGCCGACATACTGGCCGCGGCTCGTGCCAAGAAAGCTGGCGAGGCCGCTCCGGCGGCTGAAGCGGCAGCGGTCGCCACGGAGTCTGCGGCTGACGATGGGTCGGCTGCCGAAGAGTCCCCCGCCCCGGTTGAAGCGCCCCAGGCCGCCGCCGCCCAAGCCGCACCAGCGGCATTTCCTCCCGGCGAGCGCCCCACGGTGCCCCAGATTCTCGACTGGTGCCGCCAGCACGACGCCAAGTAAACTGTGCGGCCGGTTCTCGGCTGCTTGCTTGTCTGAGCGCTGGGCAAGCGCCGACTCTCCCGGAATTCCACCACGGACGGATCCCGCATGCTCAGCGACGAAGTTCGAGCTCGGCTGGCGCAACTGCACGCCATCCCCCGCGCGACGCCCGGCGAGCAGCGCGTCTCAGGGGCGCCAGCGGGACGATGGCCGTCGCCGGTCGTGCTGGCCCCACGCAACAGCGACAATCCGTTGGACGACGGCGTCGAGTGCCACAACGCTTCGGGCAGTTTTCTGCGATTCCGCCGCCCGGTCGTCGACTACTGGCCGGCGGTCGAGAACGCGCTTGCCGGTGTGAGCCGATCGCCGGTCGCCCACAGTCATCCGGAGCTGGCGGCGCTGGCGGGCTCGTTTCCGCGCGATGCGCTGTTTCTCGATCTGGAAACGTGCGGCTTTGCCGGCTCGATGGTGTTTCTGGCCGGTGTCGTCTGGCACGACCAGACGCTCGTGGTCGATCAGCTTTTCGCACGCAACTATGCCGACGAGCGTGCCTTGCTGGAAACGCTGTGGCAAATCGCCGGGCGCAATCGCGTGCTGGTGACGTTCAACGGCAAGAGCTTCGATTGGCCCATGGTTCATGACCGCAGCACGCGGCATCACCTGGGACGCGACGCGCGCCAACGAGGCCAACCGTCGACGCGCATCGACGACCAGCCGCGCGCCGTGCTGGATCGCCACGATCCGCGGCCCGAACTGGTACACTGCGATTTGCTGCACCACGCTCGCCGGCGTTGGAAGCAGGTGTTGCCGAACTGCCGGCTGCAAACGCTCGAATGGCACGTTTGCCGCCGCGCGCGCCACGACGACTTGCCCGGAGCGCTGGTGCCGGCGGCGTATCACG
>JBGSYQ010000302.1:0-2974 GCA_041750795.1 Pirellulales bacterium
GGCGCGGGTGACGCTTATGCGAAGATCAAGCGAGCACGCGAGCGGGAGGGCTTCACTCTGGACGAAAATGATCTCTGGATCGCAGCAACGGCATCGGCCCTCGGCGCAACCCTGGTCACGAGGGACTGCGACTTCGCCTCGATTGACGAGCTGACCATAGTCGACTGGACGGCCAGCTAGCGGAATCCCACTCCATCTGGGTCGTCGCGATCCGGGGTCGGACCAACGCAAGGATTTGAAACCAAACGGCTTCTGTCCGATCGAGCCTTGGCTTTCGCGCTCAGGCGGCCCATTTCGACCCCGGAATGGTGGCGTACTCGTCGGCACCGTCTCGCAGCACCGATGTGCCGTCATCCTCTGCGATCCGCCGGTACCGCGCTCGGCCTGCCAGTTCGCGTTTCACCTTCTCGACGAAGGCGCGTTGCCCGACGGCGACAGACTCACTCCACTTCGCCTCCCGTTCGCGATCGCCGCTCGCCAGTGCCGTCTCGATCCACTCCGCGTGGGCCCCTGCCAGCCCTTCCATCGGTATCCCCAACAGACCGCTCAACGCCGCGCGATCGACGATCCGATACGCCCCACGCGGTTGCTGGATCTCGTGGTAGCCTGCCTCCACCCACTCGCGCGGATGGCGAACCACCCCGGCGCGCACCATGTTCATGTCGACGTACACCACGCAGCGCGCCAGGTGCTCCCCCGTGTCGACTGCCGTAGCGTGGTAGCGGTCTTCCCAGAAGGCCCCGCGCCGCCGCTTGCGCTGGTTGAACGCCTGTGCGGTGCGGCCAGCGATCAACTGCAGGCCGGCGGCAATCTCATCGCCGCGGCGATCGAGAACCAACAGATGCACGTGGTTCCTGGTCACCTGGTAGTCGAGGACACACAGCCCGAAGCGCCTGCGGGCTTCGTGGAGCCATCGCTGTGAACGGAGGTTGAAACCCGCGCGGAACTGACGAAAAGCGCGGGTTCCCTCAAAAAGCTCGGTTCGCACGCGGCATCGTCAGCTCTCTTCAGACACACCATTTGGGGATCGAAATCGAGGTTCTGACCACCAAATCAAGCGGCCGACGCGGTCACTTTGCAAATGCTTCTCACAGCTTGCGCTGGTCCGACCCCGCGGGGGGCACCAACCACGCACGGCGGTCGCGGGCGAACTTGAGCAGAATCTGCTTGCAGTGACAGCCGCGATAAGTCGGTCTACAGGGAGTATTCTTCGTTATTGGCCGCTATTAATCGGATTAAGAGCGATCATGCCGTCCAACGCGCTTTGCCTGTATTCTGGCGGGCAATCTGGGGCGGAGAGTGTCGTTTGGTAATGGAGCAACGCGTCGCGGCCTTGCCCAGTCGCTCGCTTTGCATGACCCAAAACGAGATGTGCTCCAACGACCAAATGCACAGGGGTATTCGCGTCGACAAGGGTCAGCGCCGCTTCGGCCTGCCTGATAGCACGTATACTATCGCCGGCCTCCCATAATGCCCAACTCAACTTATAGTGAAGATCCGCGACAAAAAATCTGTTCATCTTGCGAACCGGATCATCATCAAGGCCTAAGATCGCCGCCTCGTATGCTTTGATAGCAGACCCTGGCTCGTCATTCCCCAGGAAGAGATCGCCCACCTGCGAGAAGGCGATTGCCTTCAGCTCAGGATATAGCGTCAGGGCTGGGAGCACCTTCTCCATAACGATCTCGAACGAGGCATGAAACCCGTTCACACAATAAACTGCATTCGCCAAGTTGAGCCAAAGCAGCACTTGTTCGGCTCCAGGCGGGGCTGCATCAATCGCCTTGCGGTACGCTGAGATTGCTTGGCTCGAATCCTCCACCAGCGTTGCCATCAACGCGATCGAGTTCCACAGTGTACTACCGGCCTCAGAATACCGCGGCTCTGACAACATTGCATAAGCTTCCTGACGTGCAGCCGCAGTAAAAACCGGCGCCTCTATATTGTCCACATGAAGCGCCAGGAGCTCAAGAACCTTCAGCTTAACCAATCGAGGGTCCACTTGCGCATCACCTAGTACTTCCTCATCGCAGGACAGTACCTGCAATGCGCGACGAGCCAGCCGTATTCCATCCTCGATTCGACCAATTTCAACTGCAAGCTCAGCTTGCATGCGATACCACTCTGCTTGTTCGCTACAAACCGAGGATGCCCGAAGGGCCTCCGCAGCCACTTCCATCGCTTCCACAACGCGTCCAGCGTCACGGTTCTCGCGAAAAACGTCAAGATTCTCCTTGAATGCGCTCATGTTCGGATCCACCACCTATGCAAGTACGCGCCGGTACGTATTGCGGTTTGGCCGTGCGTTCAATGCGATGTCGGGAACATAGGTCTCTGGATTCGGCATCGACGGGAAGAGCCATTGAAACATTCCATCGAACAGTGGTCCTTGAAAATCGTGCGGAAAATTTTGCGCGGGGCTGCTTGGCTCAAAGCGATAGTTATTTGGATAGGTCTCGCGCATGAATTTATCAAACTGGTTGGAAGGATGCCTGGGGTCCTTTGGCCCGATCTGTTCAATTCTAGGATTGGGGCGTGGAGCGTTCCCCTTCAATGGACCTTGCCGACCGATCGGCGCGCCGGGAGGCAGTTGCGGAATGTGCCTGTATGGAGAGAGTCGACCGCCCAGAATGGCCCCGTGCGCAAATACTAATCCACTACCCGTCTGAGATCCAACAACCGAGATCCTTTCGACTCCAGTTGGCGGTTGACGAAGCGACTTGGCGACCGCCTGCTTGCCCTTTCCGACGGAACCTTTTGAGTCCCCGGGCGCATTCCCTCTCGACGTTTCCGCAGAGCCAGGGGAGTACAAACTGATCAGCCCCAACGCCAACAGCGCAGCGCCGACGCCGGCGGTGATGTACTGCCCTTCTACGGCGCCGTGTGCGGTGGTCCCGACGCCACTTGCAATCAGTGCACCCACGTAGACGTTCTTGAGGGTCTCATTGGTGATTGCCTGCCCGATTCCGCCGAG
>JBGSYQ010000303.1:0-5678 GCA_041750795.1 Pirellulales bacterium
GAGACCGCGGCCGAGATGGACAAGCAGGGCCGCGAGCTCGTGGAAACGTTCAACAAATCCTACGCGGCGCTGCGCGACCGGCAGTTCGCCTCGCATCGCCGTCCGCCGGAGATGCGCGTGCGGTCCAGCGCCGACGTGGTGCAATGGGAGTGCCGCCTGGAAAGCCCGGCATTGTTTGCCGCGCCCGCACCGCCGCCGGCGTTCGAGTCCTCGGCCGACGTCACGTTGTGCGTGGCGGCCAGCGCGCTGGAAGAGCAGGCATTGGCCTCCTTGGCCGGGCGAAAAATGACGGGCGGCGAGATTTCGCAAGCGATCGCGGAGATGATGGGCGGCGAGACGGAAGAAAGCGAGCGCAAGGACGATTTCACCGCCACGTTTGCCGATCGTCCGTGCGAGATTCAATTTGCCGCCGGGCAGATTCGCACCAGGTTTTACATCACGGCCTTCGATTCCGAGGACGTCAAGTATCCGGCCATGACCGTCGACGCCCAGTACAACGTCGAGCGCCGCGACGCAGACCTGGCACTGGTGCGCGAAGGCAGCCTGCGCGTCCGTCCCTGGAACATCGAGGAAGAAAAGCCAGCCGAGATCAGCGGCCGGCAACAGACGCTGCGCGTGGCCGTGCAACGCAAGTTGAATCGCGCGCTCGAAGAAACCTACCTCTGGTCAACTCCCGAGTTGCCCATCAACGGCGCCAGACCAGCCAAGATGCGCGTGGAAGCCGCCCAAGTCGCCGGCGGTTGGTTGCAGGTGGCACTCAAGAGCGCCCCGGCCACGACAACGCAACCGGCGTCCAGCCAGTAGCAGCCTGTTGAAGAATTCAACAGACTGCGACATCGCAGGGATGCGATGACAAAATAGCCACGTGAGTCGTTATTTTGCGCTTCCGTGCGAAGCTTTGCTTCGCACTTGGCGAGGTTGAAAAACGCCACGACGGCATTTTTCAACGGGCTGATAGCCGGCTTTGTCGTGACGCGTCCCTCCGGACCGCAGGCCCAAACCATATCACGCCGAGGCCGTCGGCCTGGGGATCGGTGCGCCAATCGTTGACGAAGGTCCGACGGCCCGAAACCATCGAACCGCGAGCTTCTCGACGCCGCGGAAACGCGCTTTATCCATGGCGATCCGTCGCGCACGACGCGTCCCTCCGGGCCAAAGGCCCAACAACACATCAGCCCAGGCCATCGGCCTGGGGAAAGCGCTCGAAGTGATCCACCCTCAGGGCTGAAGGCCCGAAACCATCGAACCACTTTGCCCCGATTCCATGGTGTCGGGCCTTCAGCCCTCCGCTGAACGTTGTCGGCAACATACCGTTCCCCAGGCCGATGGCCTGGGCTGATATGACGACGCACCTTCGGTGCTGACGCGGCTTGCGGCCTCGCGTATTCTCAGCGCGACGAGCCGACGCCCACAGAAGCCTCGTTGGGGCCGCGGGCGCGACCGTTGCTGTGTTTTAGGCATGCGGTTTGCCTTTCCGGCAGTCTCGTTGACGCAAACTATTTCCCGGACACGTTTTGCCGCGCGGGATGCTTAATCCCGCGACGGTCGCTGCCTGCTTGGCGGGCAGTTGTTCGTTGTTGCGCGGACTAACGAACGTCTGTGCCAGGAGGCGCCCCATGAAGTTCGACACCTACGAAACGCACGGATTCTACGACGAGATGTTCGAACCCGGCGGTCGCCCTCGGCCCCGTGCCGAAGCACTGGCGCGGCGCTTGATGGCCCTATCGCACGGAGAGCTGGAGCGGCGCCAGAAGGCTGCCGACCTGGCGCTGCTCAACATGGGCATCACGTTCAACGTGTATGGCCACGAGGCGGGCACCGAGAAAGTCTGGTCGTTCGACATCGTGCCGCGAATCATCGACGCACGCGAGTGGAACCGCGTGGAACGCGGCCTGAAACAGCGCATTCGCGCGCTGAACCTGTTCATCGACGACGTCTACAACGAGCGCAACATTATTCGCGACGGCATCGTGCCCGACTGGCTCATCGACTCCGGCAAGTGCATGCTGCAAAAGTGCGCCGGACTGAAGCCGCCGCACGGCATCTGGTGCCACATCACGGGCACCGATTTGGTGCGCGACGCCGACGGCGAATTCTACGTGCTGGAAGACAACCTGCGCTGCCCCTCGGGCGTGTCGTACGTGTTGGAAAACCGCGAAGTCATGAAACGCACTTTCGCCCAGGTGTTCGACGGCCTGTCGATCCTGCCCGTGGAAGACTATCCGGAGCAACTGCTGCGCATGCTGCACGACATTGCGCCGCCGACGGCCAAGGAACCCAACGTCGTCGTGCTGACGCCCGGCATTTACAACTCGGCCTATTTCGAGCACTGCTTTCTGGCGCAGCAAATGGGCGTCGAGCTGGTGCAGGGTTCGGACCTGGTGGTGATGGACGGTTTTGTCCACATGCGCACTACCGGCGGGTTCGAACGCGTGGACGTGATTTATCGCCGCATCGACGACGACTTCCTCGACCCGCTCACGTTCCGTGCCGACTCGACGTTGGGCGTGCCGGGCCTGATCGACGTGTATCGCGCCGGTCGCGTGGCGCTGGCGAACGCTCCGGGCACCGGCATCGCCGACGACAAGGCCGTTTACGCCTACGTGCCGCAAATCATCAAGTACTACCTCGACGAGGAAATGATTCTGCCCAACGTGCCCACCTATGTCTGTGGAGATCCGGCGCAATGCGAGCACGTGCTGGTGAATATCGACAAGCTGGTGGTCAAGCCGACCAACGAATCGGGCGGTTATGGCATCTTGCTGGGCCCCAAGGCCACGTCCGAGGAGCACGCCGCGTATCGCGAGCTGATTCGCGCCAATCCGCGCAACTACGTCGCGCAGCCGATGCTGTCGCTGTCGCAGGTGCCCACGATCGTCAACGACCAGCTCGAGGGGCGGCACGTCGACCTGCGGCCGTACATCCTCTATGGCAAGGAAATGTACGTGCTGCCGGGCGGCCTGACTCGCGTGGCGCTGCGCAAAGGCTCGCTGGTGGTGAACTCCTCGCAGGGAGGCGGCAGCAAAGACACCTGGGTGTTGCGCAACGGCATACTTAACTAGTGCTCTGTCAACGCTTGGATTTCGGATGGTAGCTCTCAGGCGGAGCACTAGATGTTAATTCGCGCCAAAGCACTTGCGTCTTTGGCGATGTTTCGCGTCACCCGAGTGAATCGGGTTGACGCTCCACGAGGGCACTGTCACCAGCACGTCTCGCAGGCGGCCGCGGGAGTCGATCGAACGATATGCTCAGTCGAGTGGCGGATTCCATCTTCTGGATGACCCGGTACATCGAGCGCGCCGAGAACGTGGCGCGGTTCATCGATGTGAACATGCAATTGGCCATGGACGTGGGCAGCGACACCACCACGCCGGCCGATCAATGGGCGCCCCTGGTCATCACGACCGGCGACTACGAGCTGTTCACCGAACTGTACGGACAGCCGGACCAGCGCAAGGCGCTTGAGTTTCTGACCTTCGACACGCGCAACCCGAACTCGATCATCACCTGCCTGAACGCGGCGCGCGAAAACGCGCGCACCGTGCGCGAAATGATCTCCTCCTCGATGTGGGAGGAGCTGAACAAGTTCTACCTCATGGTGCGCGCCGCCAAAGGCAAGGTCGACCTGGCCGACGCGGGCTACGAATTTTTCAAGCAAGTGAAGCTCGCCAGCCACCTGCTTGAAGGCATCACCGTGGCCACCATGTCGCACGGCGAAGCCTGGCACTTCGCGCGGATGGGCCGCTTGCTGGAACGCGCGGACAAAACCTCGCGCATCCTGGACGTGAAATACTACGTGTTGCTGCCCACGGCCGCCGACGTGGGCACGCCGCTCGATACCGTGCAGTGGTCGGCGCTGTTGGAATCGGCCAGCGCCCTGGAAATGTATCGCAAGCGCTTCGGGCGCATCACGCCGGTCGACGTCGCCGACTTTCTGATTCTGGACAGCGAATTCCCCCGTGCCATCCACTTCTGCCTGATCAAGACCGAAGATTCGCTGTTGTCGATCACCGGCGGCCAGCACGGGCGATTTCGCTCGCAAGCGGAAAAGCGGCTGGGCCGTTTGCGCGCCGAGCTCGACTATACCCAAATCGGCGAAATCATCGACCAGGGACTGCACGAATTCATCGACGAGTTTCAAATCCAATTGAACCAGGTGGGCGAAGCAATCCACGAAACGTTCTTCGCCTTGCGGCCGGTGGCCGGCAGCGTCACGGTGGGCCAGCAACAAGCATGACTCACCGGCGGCCGACGATTGTTCTTGAGTGCATCGGCTGCGCGACACTATGCTGGAACGCGACGGCAAGGGGGCGCGATCCGATGAGCGCCATCGCGGCGGGCAAGTTTCACCCCGCGTCGCCATTTTTCGAGCGGTCGTAAGGCATGGCCGATGGAGCGGCCGGAGCAACTCACAACGTGACAGACATCGCCACGCCCAAACCGTCGAGCGCCAGCCTGTTCCAGGGCTATCGTCCGCTGCCGGGCGTGTACGACGAGATGTTCGCGCCCGACGGGACGCTGCGCCCGCACTGGCAAGAATTCACCGAGCTGATCGATGCGATCGGCCCTCTAGAGCTGGGGCGACGCTGGGAGCAGGCCGGTCGCATCATCCAGGAGAACGGCGTCACCTACAACGCCCACGGTGATCCCGAGGGGCGCCAGCGGCGCTGGGAACTCGACGCGCTGCCGCTGGTCATGCGTGCCGACGAGTGGAGCCCGTTGTCCGACGGCCTGGTGCAACGCGCCCGGCTGTTGAATGCGTTGCTGGCCGATATCTACGGACCACAACACCTGGTGCGCGAGGGGCTGTTGAACGGCCAATTCGTGTTCGGCCATCCCGGCTTCCTGCGTGCGTGCCACGGTCTGGGCGTGCCGCGCGGTTGCTATTTGCACTGGTCGGCGGCGCACCTGGCACGCTCGCCCGAGGGAAGCTGGTGGGTGGTGGCCGACCGCACGCAAACGCCAGTCGGCGCCGGCTATGCGCTGGAAAACCGCATCGTCATCTCGCGGATGCTTCCGCACGTTTTCCATTACTGCCGCGTGCAGCGGTTGGCGGGCTTTTTCATTTCGCTGCGCGAGACGCTGGGCGCGCTGGCCGCCGATCGGCGCGACGGCCCGCGGATCGTGCTGCTGAGCCCCGGTCCTACTAGTCCGACGTATTTCGAAGACTCGTACCTGTCGCGCTACCTCGGTTATGCGCTGGTCGAGGGCGAGGATTTGACGGTGCGCGACAATCGCACCTATCTGAAGACGCTCGGCGGACTGATCAACGTGGACGTCATTCTGCGTCGCGTGCGCGATCGGCACTGCGACCCGCTGGAGTTGGACGGTTCGGCCAGCGGGGGTCCGCCGGGACTGGTACACGCGGCGCGGCGCGGCAACGTCCACCTGGCCAACGCGCTGGGCAGCGGCATTCTGGAGACGCCGGCGTTTATGGCCTTCCTGCCGGCAATCTGCCGCCGATTGCTGGGGCAAGAGCTGTTGCTGCCTAGCGTGCCAACGTGGTGGTGCGGCGAGCCCTCCTCGCTGGCGTACGTATTGGCGCATCTGGAGGAGTTGGTCGTTCGCCCGGCGCTTGGCGATCGCACGACGAACCTGGTTCACTGCGCGTCGTTGACCACCGAGCAACGCGCCGAGCTGGCGGCGCGCATCCAGGCGCGGCCCGAGCAGTTCATCGC
>JBGSYQ010000304.1:0-4632 GCA_041750795.1 Pirellulales bacterium
CCGTTGCGGCCAGCGAGCGACCCGCCGTGGAAGCGCCGCGCGTGGAAATTCCGGCCAGCGATTCTGGCAGCACGGCGCCCAGCGCGGCGTCGAGGGTGGTCGAAGCGCCGGCAACGAACGAACCTGCCGCGAACAAACCTGCAGACGGTACGACCGACAGAGAGCTATCGCAGGCTGCGCAGGCCCACGCTGCGGCTGAGTCGGCGCTGAAGTTTGCGTCGGCGAGGCCCGATTACTTCGTCGGTTGGTCCAAGCCCAGGTTGGCCCTGGTGATCAGCGGCCGGCAAGACGGCTATCTCGAACCGTGTGGATGTGCCGGCCTGGGGAATCAGAAGGGCGGTTTGAATCGCCGCCACGCATTCCTCAAGCAATTGGAAGAGCGCGGTTGGCCGATCGCCGCTGTCGACGTCGGCGGACAAGTTCGCCGCTTCGGTCGCCAGGCCGAAGTGCAATACACGCTGGTGGCCGACGCGCTAGAGCAGATGGGCTATTCGGCGGTGGCCTTTGGCGCCGATGACCTGCGACTCTCGGCCGGCCACCTGCTTTCGTCGGTCGTAGCCGGCGAGCCCGACGACTCGATCTTCGTGGCAGCCAACGTCAGCCTGTTTGGTCTGACGCCCAAAACAAAGATCATCGAAGCCGGCGGTATGAAAATCGGCGTGACGTCCATCCTGGGCAAGACCTTTCAGGAGCAAATCAACAACGACGAGATCGAAGTGCAACCGGCCGCCGACGCCCTCCGCGCCGTGCTGGGCGAGTTGGCCGATTGTGACGTGCGCGTGCTGCTGGCTCATGCCACCAAGGCCGAGTGCTCCGAGTTGGCCCGCGAGTTCCCCGAGTTCATGCTCGTTGTCACGGCCGAGGATGTCGACGAACCGAAGGCTCAGCCCGATACGATCGAAGGCACGAAGTCGCGGCTGATCGAAGTCGGCCACAAGGGCATGTACGTCGTGGTGGCCGGCTTTTTCGACAATCCGGATCAGCCCATTCGTTTTCAACGCGTCGCGCTCGACGCCCGCTATCCCGACACGGCCGAGATGAAGCAGCTTATGGTCACCTATCAAGACCAGTTGCAGCAGCTTGGCTGGGACGGACTGGGCATTCGCAGCGTGCCGCATCCGCGCAGTCGCCAGTCGGGCGAACTGGGTGGAGAGTTCGTCGGCTCGGCCAAGTGCCAGGATTGCCACCAGGAAGCGTACGACGTGTGGTCCAACTCGAAGCACGCTCACGCCACCGACACGCTCGTGCATTTGGATCCGCCGCGACAGTACGACGCCGAGTGCGTGAGCTGCCACGTGGTGGGCTGGAGCCCGCAGGATTACTTCCCCTTCACCTCAGGCTACGAGAGCCTGGACAAGACGCCGCACCTGGTGGGCAACGGCTGCGAGAATTGCCACGGGCCGGGCGGCGCGCACGTGGCGGCCGAAGAGGGCGAAGACGTCGGCGTCGACGCCGAAGCGCTCCGCAGGCAGATGCACCTGAAGTGGGATTCGGCCAAGACCGACATGTGCGTGAAGTGCCACGACCTGGACAACAGCCCCGCGTTCAGCGGCAACGTCGACCATTACTGGTCGGAGATTGCGCACTGAACAGGCGGGAGGCGGGAGGAAGGGAAGCGGGAAGAAGGGATGCCGTGACAGTCCGCTAACCCTGCATTTCGGCCATGGCTTCTTCGGGGATGTTGAAGTTGGCCGACACGCTTTGCACGTCGTCGTGATCGTCGAGCTTTTGCATCAGCTCGAGGACCTTCTTGCCGGTTTCCGCGTCGAGATCGACCGTCGAATTGGGGATCCGCGAGATCTCGCTCATTTCCGGCTCGATGCCGTGCTGGCCCAGCGCCGTGCCCACCTCGGCGAACGTGGCCGGATCGCAGGTGATTTCGAAGTTGTCGTCCACGTGGCGGACGTCTTCGGCGCCGGCTTCCAGCGCGTGCTCGAGCAGCGTCTCTTCGTCGATCTTGTCGGCGGGCACCAGGAACAGGCCCTTGCGTTCGAACATCCAGGCCACGCAGCCGGTGGCGCCGAGCTTGCCGTCGCAGACTTCGAAGGCCTTGCGAATTTCGCCGGCCGTGCGGTTGCGATTGTCGGTGAGGATTTCGCAGAGCACGGCCACGCCGCCCGGACCATAGCCTTCGTAGAGCACTTCATCCAGGTTGCCGCCGTCGAGCTCGCCGGTGCCTTTCTTGACGGCGCGCTGGATGTTGTCCTTGGGCATGCTGACGGCTTTGGCGGCGTCGATGGCATAGCGCAACTTTAGATTGGCGTCCGGATCGCCGCCGCCGGCTTTGGCGGCGATGATGATCGCCTTGGACAGTTTGCTCCACAGCTTGCCGCGCTTGTTGTCGCGCAGGGCCTTCTTGTGCGCGATGTTGGCCCAATGGGAATGACCTGCCATGCTTACGTTCTCAACGTTTCTCGACGCGATGGTGAATTAGGGTCGACCGAAAAATAACTTCCTGATGTTCCAACCCCTCACCGTGACCTCTCCCACAAGGGGCGAGGAGATTTGCGGAGAAGTTATTGTTCGGTCGACCCTTAACGAGTTTCGGACTTTGCTTGCGCCCGGCTCAATTTCTGGCGGACTTCGTCGGCTTTGTCGGTATCGGATTTCTCGTCAAACGCTTTGACGGCGCGGTTCCAGGCGTCGCTGGCGCCGGCGTAGTCTCCCGCCTTGTGCAGGGCCTCGCCCAGGTGATCGAGAATCACGCCGTCGGCGTCTTCGTCGGCTGCCGCCACTTTCAGCTCGGCCGCCGCTTCGTCGTAACGTCCCAGGCGGAAAAGTGCCCAGCCCAGGCTATCGCGATAGGCCATGTTCTTGGGGTCGCTGTGGACGGCCTTTTGGATCATGCCCAGCGCCAGTTCCACGTGCTTGTCGGCGTCGGCCCATAAATAGCCCAGGTCGTTGAGCGCGCCGTAATCCTCGGGAAACTCATTGAGCAGATCTTCGAGCCACGCTTCGCTTTCCTCCTGCCGATTTTCGAGCACGGCAATGTTCGACATCACCAGACGGGCGTCGCGAATGGTTTCCCGCGCCTCGCCCGAATCATACTTCGAGCCGTACTTGTCAATCAGCTCCCGGTAGCCCTGGCGAGCTTCGTCGTAGCGTTTGGCATGGTAGAGGATCCACGGCGCGCGGCTGGCGAAGCGCGGCGAATCAGGTTGAGCTTCGGCTGCTTTGCGAGCCGCCGCCAGCGCCTCGTCCGTGCGCCCATCCATTTCGAGCGAGCCGGCCAGATAGAAATAGAGCGCTGCGGTATTGTCCTCCAGCAGCTTTTCTTCCAGGCCGCGCTGAAACACCTTGGCGGCCTCGGCGAACTGGTCGGCCATGAACATTTCCAGGCCCCAGGTGATCAGGGTTTCGCCCGCCTTGCTCGGCTCGGCGGCGATCGCTCTCTCGTAGAACTCGCCGGCGGTCTTGAAGTCGTCGCGCTCCATGGCCAGCCGCGCCGTCACCAGGCACTGTCCAAAGGTCAATTCCTGCGGCTGTTCGGCCAGGCGACGGTGGGCGGCATCGATCAAGGCCTGCGAGATTTCCGCGTCGTCGACGACCGCCTGGCCGCTGGCGCCCAACGGCGCCAACGTGCCCACGCGGCCCACTGCCTCGCCCAACGTGGTCAATAGCTTGTCGACCTGCTTGCGCTGGTGCGCGATCGCGACCAGACCTTGAAAGGCTTCGATCGGCGGGCGGGTCGAATGGCGCGCAATCAGGTCGGCATACACCGGCTCGGCCGCCTCCAGTTGGCCCGCCTGGCGCAATTGCTGTGCCAGAAAGTACGTCAGGGGGATGTTGCTCTCGTCTCCCTCGCGCATTTTCTCCAAGCGTCCGACGAGCTTTTCCGACTGGCCTAACTCCGCCAGCGCGTCGGCCAACACCTGGTAGGGCAGCGTGCCTTGTTTCGACACGCGCTGGTCGAAATAGGGCTGCAACTTGGCGATCGCTTGCGCCGGCTGCTTGCGCTTCATTTCCACGCGCGCCAGGTTATAGGCCAGCAGTCCGTCGTTGGCACTGGCCGCCTGCGACTTCTCGAAGGCGCTGACGGCCTTGTCCAATTCGCCGGCTTCCAGAAAGCTTTCGCCGATCAGTTGATAGGTCAGCTCGGGCTTGCCGAGCAGGGCCTTCTGCATCGACTCGTCGAGTCCGGCCACTTGGGGATTCTCGAGCGCCGAGAGTATTTTCGAAAACTCGCCAGCCGCTTTGTCGAACTGCCTGGCGACGAAGTACAGCCGGCCCATCTCCATGCGGGCTACCAGCAAGGCGGGCGTGGCGTCCGTCTCGGCCTGTAGCTTGAGGGCCTTTTCGTACAGCGCCATGGCGCGCTCGGCATCGCCTTGTTCCGTCAGATAGATGGCCAGCCGGCGCATCAATACTGGATCGTCCGATTCACGTTCCGCCAGGATCAGCGCGTAGCGCACGGCCTCGGCCTGCCGATCGAGGCTGAACGCCAGCGGGACGATCTCCTTGATCGCCGGCGAGGCATGGGGGTCAAAGCGAAAGGCGCGCTGGTAGTAGCGCAGCGCCTCGGGATACTTCTGCTGTTGCTCGGCCACGCGGCCGGCGGCAAACAGCGCCAGTGCCCGCACGCGATCCTCCTCGAGCCCGGTGCGCTTCTTCACCGGCGCCAGCGGCTCGACC
>JBGSYQ010000305.1:0-1504 GCA_041750795.1 Pirellulales bacterium
GCGGTGGCCGCCTTGCTGGCCAGCGCCGACTTGCCGCTGCCCGGCATCCCCAACAGGGCGACGTACGGCAGCGCCATGTCCAGATGCGCCAGCAGCCGCCCCATGCTCCAGCCGATCGCGGGGTGAACCATGTGCGGCGCCACTTCCGCTGCCGGCTCTACGACGAAGCGCCGAAACGCCATTCGCGGATGCGGCACGACCAATTCGGGCGTCTCGATCACTCGATCGTCGAGCAACAACAGGTCGAGATCGATCGTGCGCGCACTCCACCGCTCGGAGCGCTGGCGGCCCAGGTCGCGTTCGATCTGCTGCAATTGCGCGTGCAACGCTGCGGGCGTCAGGCCGGTGTCGAACGCCACGGCCGCGTTGAGAAAGGCCTGTTGCCCTGACCTTCCCCCCACCGGGCGCGTCTCGTGCAACGAGCTGGCCGCCAGCGACTCGACGGTCGGCAACGAACCGATCCGCTCGATGGCGCGCGCCAATAACGACGCGCGATCGCCCAGGTTGGAACCCAGTGCCACCAGACAACGAGCCATGCGATCTGGAATCCGAAGGAAAGTCGGCTCGCCGCTCTGCAAGCCGCGGGGGATCTATTCGTCCCACGGGTCGTCCCACGGGCGAGGAATCCGCGGCAGCCGACGCGGGCCGGACCAAAGGTTTCCCGCGGATGCTATTCTAACAGCCTGTTGAAAAATGCCGTCGTGGCATTTTTCAGCCTCGCCAAGTGCGAAGCAAAGCTTCGCACGGAAGCGCAGAATAACGACTTACGTCGCTATTCTGTCATCGCATCCATGCGATGTCGCAGCCTGTTGAATACTTCAACGGGCTGCTAACACGCGCAGGGCACCACAAACGGCGGCGTGTTCACGCCACCCGGGTCGGAGCCCCGATCGCGCCGCGAACGTCGCGGCCCGTTTCATGACACATGAAGCATGGCTCGATGGAAGGGCCACGCGGGAAAAGGCCGTATCGATAAAAACCTAGGGGGGGCCTCCGTTGCCACGACAAGGGTCGCCGACTATCGGTCCGTGCAGTCGCCGCCCCCCAAGCCGCATTGCAAGCTTGTGAAAAAACCTTCGACGTTCGGCGCCGCCGGAGCCGTTATCGCCGCAGTTGCCGCCGATCCTGCCGATCGATTTACGCCCGACGCGTCGCGCAGGGATTCGAACGACAGGCTCATCGCAGCGCGACGGATACGTCGGTTCAAGTGATTACTACTCCCACTCGTGCGACCGTCCCGAGCACTCCGTGACACCGAACTCGATGACACAAAACTTGGTGTCGCGAATCCCTTCACGAGCGAAGTCGCATCCGAACAGATGGCCATTGTGCGATGCGCGCGGAAAATGTCAAGCAACTTTCTGATTCATTATTTTTACGTCGAAAAACACGCTTGCATTTTTGCGCCGACGCGTTCTCGCAATGGCCCTGGCAAACACGCTGGCGACCCCGCGCGCCGGCAGGTTGCGCCGCAATGCCCCCGCGACGATGCACGGTCGGCGGG
>JBGSYQ010000306.1:0-2858 GCA_041750795.1 Pirellulales bacterium
CACCGCCAGGCCGATCGAGCAGGATCCAACGCTGGCCACGCGGGCGCCGCGGCTCAAAAAGGAAGACGGCGCGGTCGACTGGCAGCGCCCGTCCGGGGCGATCCGCAACCAGGTGCGGGCCCTGGTGCCTTGGCCCAAGACGTACACCTTCTGGCAGCGCACCGCGGGCGAACCGTTGCGGCTGATTCTGGAGAAGGTGCAAGCGGAGCCAGCATCCGGCAATCGAGAGGTCGCGACGGCGGCCGAGCCCGGCATGGTGCTGGAGGCCGCCGGCGAGCGACTTTTGGTTGCCACCGGCGACGGCGTGCTGGCAATCGAGGCACTCCAGCCGGCGGGCAAGCGCGTGCTGGCAGCCGGCGAGTTTCTGCGCGGCTATGGCGTGAAGCCCGGCGATCGGTTCGGGGGCTGAACTCCCCTGATTTCCGGCTGGCCGGTTCGGCCTGTGTCGGGTTAAAATGGGTGCGGAACGCCGACGGGCTAAGGAGGGCGAGCGCCGAATGTTCCCGACGATGATGGATCCGTGGGAAGCAGCGCTGTGGATTGTCGCGGTCTATGTGGCCGTGGTCGCCCTGGTGCGGCTGATGGCCCAGCACCGCCAGCGGCTGGTGATGCGGCTGTTGACCGAGAAGCGGGCCGAACGGCGCCGGCTGGCGCAGACGATGATGGTGCGGAAACGGCGTGCTGCGGCCGCGCGGCAAAGCATGCTCGGTCCGCGCGGCGTGCGATAGACGTTTTCGAAATGGCCCGCTAGCAAATTCAGCAGACCCCGTGGCGCCCCGCGCGCGTGTTCCCGCCGACGTTCACTTTCGATCCACTCGCCCCGCGCATGCCCAAGCAACTCTATATCGAAACCGTCGGCTGTCAGATGAACATGCTCGACAGCGAGTTGGTGGTGGCCAGCTTGCGCAAGGCGGGCTACGTGCTGGTGGACGCGCCGGGCAAGGCCGACACCATTCTGTTCAACACCTGCAGCGTGCGGCAGCACGCCGAAGACAAGATCTATAGCGCGCTGGGACGGCTGAAGCACGCCAAGCGGCACAACCCCGACAAGATCATCGGCGTGTTGGGCTGCATGGCGCAGAAGGACCAGCGGCTGATCTTCGAGCGGGCGCCGTTCGTCGACTTGATCGTCGGTCCGGGCCAGTTGCACCAGATTCCCGAGCTGATCGAAAAGATTGCCGCCGGCGCCGGCCCGCAGATGGAAGTGAGCCTGGACCGCACCGGCGGCAGCCGCGACGAAGTGGAACGCAGCTTCGAGAGCTACGATCCGTTGCGCGATCCCCAGATGCGGCCCACGCCCTACCAGGCGTTCGTGCGGATCATGATCGGCTGCGACAAGTTTTGCACCTATTGCATCGTGCCCAGCGTGCGCGGCCCGGAGCAGAGCCGGCCGGCGGCGCACATCGTGGCCGAAGCGCGGCGGCTGGCCGACGAAGGCTGCCGCGAGATCACGCTGCTGGGGCAGACGGTCAACAGCTATTGCCACACCGACGGCGGCCGCACCACGCGGCTTTCGGAATTGCTGGCCCTGCTGCACGAGATTCCCGGTCTGGCGCGGCTGAAGTTCGTCACCAACTATCCCAAGGACATGACCGACGACCTGCTGGTTGCGGTGCGAGACCTGCCCAAGGTGTCGCCGTATCTGCACGTGCCGGCGCAAAGCGGTTCGAACCGGGTGTTGCGAAGCATGAAGCGGGGATATACGGTGGAAGAGTATCGCGAGATGCACGCGCGGATTCGCGCGACGGTTCCCGAGGCGGCGGTGACCAGCGACTTCATCGTGGGCTTTTGCGGCGAGACCGACCAGGAATTCGACCAGACGGTCGAACTGGTCCGCCAGAGCAGGTTCAAGAACAGCTTTATCTTCAAGTATTCCGAACGCCCAGGCACCAAGAGCGCCCAGCTACATCCGGACGATGTTCCCGAGGACGTGAAACGACAGCGCAACAACGAGTTGCTGGCGGTCCAAAACGCGATCAGCGAACAGGACAACCAGCCGTTCGTCGGCCGGCACGTGGAAGTGCTGGTCGAAGGGCCCAGCAAGACCGCACGGCGTCACGACGACGGCGCCGACGTCTTGCAACTGACGGGCCGCACGCATTGCGACCGGATCGTCGTGTTCGAGGGGAATCGTCGCCAGATCGGCCAACTGTTGCCGGTGACCATCGTCGACGCCAACGCCTTTACGCTGTTCGGCGCGGTGCTGACCCGGCACGTCGGGCCGGAGGTTTACTCTCTTTGTTAGCAGCGCGTCGAACTTCCGACGGGTTGCTGGGGGGCGACCGAATAGCAACGTCCTGATTCTCTAACCCCTCACCCTACCCTCTCCGACAAGGGGCGAGGGGGAGTTGCGGAGAAGTTGTTTTTCGGTCGACCCTCACTTGGCTTGCCTGGGCCGTTCGATGGACTTGGATCGACTGCACCGCTACTTGGATGACTCGGCCGAGGCCGAGGCCTGGCTGCGTCCCTGGGGAGTGGCCGATACGGCGCGGGCGCATGGCAACCTGGTGCGGATTGCCAGCAACGGCGTGACGCTCGACCTGCTGGGCGTGATGTGCGACCAGTTGGCCGAAGAGTTGCCGCGCTCCAGCGACGCCGACATGGCGCTGAACAACCTGGAGCGGTTCGTGGCGGCGGCGCGCAACCCGCTGTCGCTGGCGTCGCTGTTCGAGCGCGATCGCGAGGCGCTGCCCATCCTGTTGCAGATCTTCGCCACCAGCCAGCACCTGAGCGACGTGCTGATCACCGATGGCGACAGCTACGACCTGCTGCGCATCACCGAGGGGCAGCCGGTGGCGCGCGAGCCGCTGGTCAACGAGTTTCGCGCCGACGTGCTGCGGCTGGCCGACGACGAGGCG
>JBGSYQ010000307.1:0-9147 GCA_041750795.1 Pirellulales bacterium
AGCACCTGCGCAAAGTGGGTATTGGCCGCGATGCCGCCGGCGCCTGGATCGACGCCGGCATCATCGCCGACGCCAGCCAGCGGGGCCTCGACGCCGCCGACTACCTGGCCCGCAACGACGCATATCACTACTTCGAAGCCCTCGACGCGCTGGTGAAAACCGGACCGACCGACACCAACGTCTGCGACGTGCGGATAGTGTTAGTTGAGCGCAAGCCCGTGCCATGAGCATGTCCCTCGCCCCTTGTGGGAGAGCGACCGCTTGCCTCAGCAAGCAGGGTGCGGGGCCGCCATGCCATCAAGACGTCCGCAAAGAGAATCCCCCGGCGAAGCCGGGGGCTGAGACGCAATTGCATCGCGACTCAACCGGCGGTGCGCGACAGCGCGACGTTCGCTCGAAATCAATCCCACCACCAGCGATCGGCCGGCAGGTCTTTCAGATCGATCGACTCGCGGACGTTGGTGATCTTGCCGTCTTCGTCGGCCAGCAGGTTCGAACCGCGCAGGGCGTCCAGCGGACGAATCGTCACGCCGCCGCCCACCGGCGTCATCAGCCGGTTCCCTTTGAACACGGCCGTGCAGACCGTTTCCACGTGCAGCGGCGTTTGATAGGTCTCGACCGGCACAGCCCGCTCGTCGTTGAACGTTTCCGCGCGCCAATCGGCCTGGGCGTAAAAATCCTGCTCGTTGATGAAGGCTGCGGCGATCGACAAGTCGATGACGTTGCGCATCTCGGCGAACACCGGCAGCCGCGCGGCGATTTCGGCAAACTTCGTGGTAAAGGCCGTGCAGAACAGTTCGCTGGCCTTGTTCACTTTGCGGCCGCTGGCGCGATTACCGCTTTTGCCAACCACCTGGTTTTCCGAAGCCAAAGTCACGCCGTCGCCCACCAACTCCAGCCCCAGGCTATCGGCCGCCACGCGGGCACACTGCTCGTCGGGAATGAAATACCAGCGTTCCAGACTGTTGGTGCTGCTGGTCGGGCGGGCCCGATCGACGTAGCTGGCCATCTTCACCGGCGGACGTTCCAACCCGATGCCGATCAGCTTCATGCGATAGTCGCACTCCAGCAGCACCTGCGCAAAGTGGGTATTGGCCGCGATGCCGCCGATCCGCACGTTCTGCATGCCCAGGCTGGTGCGCATGCCGTTGACGATCATCTCGGTGTCGTTCGGCGTGATGTTGCGGCCGATGCTCTGCCAGAATTGCTGCATCCGCGCCAAGCCCTCGGGCGTCGGATCGATCGAGCACAAGATCGTGTGCGACTTGTGTTGTCCCGGCGGAAACGCTCTTAGCGCTACGATCAGGTCTTGCAATTGCAGCGCCGGCCGTCCGCTGTCAATTCCCAGCACGCGGCCGGCGGCGTCCGGCGCCCAGCCTTCGGCCGGACCGGCCAGCACGACGTCGCGCGTGTCGGGATAGTAAAACACATAGCGCACGCGGCTAAGCCCGGCCAGAAACGCCATCTCCTCGGTCGGCGGCTGACCTTGAGCGAGCTTTTCGCGCAGAGCGGCTTCCAGCCGGTTGAGGGAAACCTTGCGCAGGTCGCTCGATTTCAGCACGTCGGCATTGAGCGAAGCCTTGGCTTCGGCGATCCGCTTTTTGGCAAGCTGTCCGCCCGGATCGGGAAAGTGCTGCAAGTGCAGCACGCCTTGGGCGTCGATCAACACGCCGTTGGCGCCGCTGGTGTTGTCCTGGGCCAGCACCGGCGCCGCACAAACCGCCATCGCCACCAGTGCGCCTGCGAGCACTATCGACGCGAGTCGAAATTCACGGCACAACATGCCTACGCTCTCCCCAAAACCGCGAGAAAGTTCCGAAAACGCTCCCACCCCCGGGAAACCATCAAGGGCGCCAGAGGTGGAAGCGCTTCATAGAGACAAGTGAAAAGCCAGCCGGCCCGAGAGCCGACAGGCATCCTTGATGTTAATTCGCCAGATTGACCAAAGCAACCAAATTAGCGCGGCGGACCGGCGAAGCCGCAGCTTCCGGCCGGGCAGAAATGGGTACAAAATCGCGGTGAAAACGTCCCACGAACGTCCTGCGCAGCCGTTCAGACCCTGTCGGCCGCCACAGCGCCCCAGGGCGACTCAACGCGCCTAGCAGTCCGTTGAAATAAGCCATCGTGGCTTATTTCAACCTCGCCAAGCGCGGAGCAAAGCTCCGCACGGCTCGCAAATCAACGACTTGCGTCGTCATTTCGAGATCGCATCCGTGCGATCACGCAGCCCGTCGAATACTTCAACGGGCTGCTAGGCAACTCGACTGCTACCGCCGCGCCAGTGCCCGCTGCGGGGCTCCGTTGCCGCGCTGCGGCTTGGCCGGAGCGGGGGGCGCTACCAACAGCCGCACGTTGCCCGGCCCCAGCAAGTCGTCCACGCGCTTGCGCATTTCGGCCGTCAGATCCACGCGCATGGCTTCGCTCTTCAGATGAGCACGGCTGCCATCGGCCAGGTAAACCACGAACTGCAGTTCGCAATTTCCGGGATACCCGCGCAGAATCTCATACAGCGCGTCCAGCTCGCGGTCGGCCTCGTCGTGCTCGTTGACGCGGATCACCACGCCACGCGTGTACCGCGTGCTCAATTCCGAAAACGGAATCAGCTCGTTGACGATCAGGTTCACGTCGTCGCTCCCCGGACGGCGATCGATCGACCCGCGCACGATCAACACCGCGTCGCGCTCGACCAGGTGGCCATGTACGGCAAAGTCCTCGGGCCAGAGGATGCACCGCACCATGCCGCCCATGTCCTCCAGATCCCACATGGCATACTTCGTGTTGCTGCTGCCGGCGCGCGGTTGCTTGGTCTGCGAAAACTTGATCGCTCCCAGCATGCCGCCCAGGATCACTTCGGTGCGGTGCGGCAACTTGGCCAGGTCGCTGGTCGTGTGCGAGCAATACGTGGCCATCATCTGCTCGAACTCGGCCAGCGGATGGCTCGACAAGTAAAAGCCCAGCACCTCCTTTTCGTAGCCCAGCCGCTCGCGGTCGTTCCACTCGGGTACGTCGGGCAGCGAAGCGCGATTGCCGGCGGCGAGCTCTTCCGGCTCGTCCAGCGCATCGAACAACCCCTTCTGACCGCTGCGACGATCGGCCTGCTTCGACGTCCCGGCTTGAATCGCCCGCTCGATCACGGCCATCAGTTGCGCCCGTCTGGCCCCCAGCGAATCGAACGCGCCGGCCTTGATCAGCGTTTCGATCGTCGAGCGGCCCACCTGCTGCGGATCCACCCGCTCGCAAAAGTCGAACACATCGACAAACGGCCCGCCGGCGGCACGCGCCGCCGCAATCGCCTCGACCGCCGAGCGGCCGCAGCCCTTGATCGAGCACAGCCCGACCACGATCTTGCCGTCGACCACCGCGAAATCCGCCTGCGAGCGATTCACGTCCGGCGGCAACACGTCGATGCCCATCCGCCGCGAGTCTTCCAGGTGCTCGACCAGCGAGTCCTTCTTTTTGAAGTTCCGCGCGTCGATGTCTCCCGACAGCAGGGCCGCCATGAACTCCACCGAGTAGTGCGCCTTGAGGTACGCCGTCATATAGGCGATCAGCGCATAGGCCGTCGAGTGGCTCTTGTTGAAGCCATAGCCGGCGAACTTCTCGATCATCTCGAACAAATCGATGGCCTTGTCCTTCTCCAACCCCTGGCTCACCGCGCCGGCCACGAACTCCTCGCGATACTTGGCAATCAACGGCAGCTTCTTCTTGCTGATCGCCTTGATGCAGGAATACGCGTTGGGCAGCGCGATCCCGCCCAGCCGATTCAGGATCCGCATCACCTGTTCCTGATAGACCATCACGCCGTGCGTTTCTTCCAGCACGTCCTTCATCACGGGGTGCGGATAGACGGCCGGCTTCCGCCCGTGCTTCACCTGCACGTAGTCGTCGACCATGCCGCCTTCCAGCGGACCCGGCCGATACAAGGCGTTGGTGGCGATGACGTCGCGAAAATGGTCGGGTTTCATTCGCTGCAACAGGTCGCGAATGCCGCCGCTTTCCAATTGAAAGATGCCCTTGGTCTCGCCGCGGCACAGCAAGGCGAACGTTGGCTGGTCGTCCAGCGGAAACTTGTACGGGTCGACCTTCTTGCCGGTCGTCTGCTCGATCAACTCCACGGCCTTGGCCAGCACCGTCAAGTTGCGCAGGCCCAGGAAGTCCATCTTCAACAGACCCGCGGCCTCCACGTCGCCCATGGCCCACTGCGTGATGATTTCTTCCTTGCCCTGCACGCGCCCCAAGGGCACGTACTCGTCCAATGGCTGATCGGCGATCACCACCGCCGCGGCGTGCGTGCCCACGTTCCGCGCCAGCCCCTCGATCTTCATCGCCAGGTCCAGCAGCTCGCGCGCTTCGGTGTCGTTCTTATAGGCGTGATTCAGTTCGGCGCTTTGCTCGATGGCCTTTGGCAGCGTGATGCCCAACTCCTCGGGCACCATGGCCACCAGCGTATCGACGCGCGGAATGGGCCAGCCCAGCGCGCGGCCCACGTCGCGAATGGCCGCCCGCGCCGCCAGCGTGCCGAACGTCCCGATCTGCGCCACGTTCGCCTCGCCGTACTTTTGCTTCACGTAGTTGATCACCTCGCCGCGGCGATCCTTGCAAAAGTCGATGTCGATATCGGGCGCTTCCTTGCGGCTTTCGTCCAGGAACCGCTCGAACAGCAAGTCATACTTCAGCGGGCAGACGTGGCTCAGATACAACGCGTACGAAACCAGCGAGCCCACGCCGCTGCCGCGCGCCGTGGCCGGAATGTCCCGCTCGCGGGAATACCGCACGAAGTCCCACACGATCAAAAAGTAATTCGGAAAGCCCAGCTTGCCGATCACCGACAACTCGAAATCCAGCCGCTCCAACACGGCCGGCGCCAACTCGCCCCCGGGCATCATCTCCTCGTTGCCGGCATAGCGTTCCTTCAGCCCCGTCAGGCACAGCTCGCGCAAGTAGTCTTCGGCCGTCCGCCCCGCCGGCAGCGTGTAAGTGGGAAAGTGCCGCTGCCCCAGGTCCAACTGAATGTCAACCGAATCGGCAATGAGCTGGCTCTGCCGCAGCGCTTCCTCGTGCTCGGGCATGGCCGCGTGCATCTCATCGGCGCTGCGCAGAAAGAACTGATCGCCTTCCATCCGCATGCGGTCGCGATCGGTGCGAAACTTGCCCGTGTTGATGCACAACAGCACGTCCTGCGCTTCGGCGTCCTCGCGATGGACGTAGTGCGCGTCGCTGGTGGCCACCAGCGGCAGGCCCATCCGCCGCGCCACTTCCACCGCGCCGTGCATCGCGAGCTGTTGAATCTCCAGCCCGTTGTTCTGAATCTCGACGAAATAGCGATCACCGAACACGCGATGAAACCAGGCGGCGATCTCCATGGCCTGCGTCAGATCGGGCTGGTCGCCGTGCCCTTTCAGAATCGCGCGGCTGAACTCGCCCGAAACGCACCCGCTCAAGCAGATAATGCCCTCGCTGTGCGCTTCCAGCAGCTCTTTGTCGATGCGCGGCTTGTAGAAGAATCCCTCCAGGTAAGCGCGGCTGGCCATCTTCAGCAGGTTCTTGAAGCCGGTGCGGTTTTGCGCCAACAGCGTGAGGTGGTAGCTGGCCTCCTTCATGCCGCCGCTACTGTCGCGTTGAAAGCGGCTGGCCGGCGCGATATAGGCCTCGTAACCCACGATCGGGTTGATGCCCGCCTCACGCGCCGTGCGATAGAACTCCAGAGCCCCGTGCAGATTGCCATGATCCGTCAGCGCCAGCGCATTCATGCCCAGCGACTTGGCGCGGTCGACCAGCCCGTCGATGCGGCTGGCGCCGTCCAACAAGCTGAAATGGCTATGGCAGTGCAGGTGAACAAATGGCGGCGCGCTCATCGCGAATCTCCAGGCTCGAGAAGTCCATCACCAGAGCTGTAGCGATGTATTCTAGCGAGTCGAATTCGCCAACGGGAGGGCGTGGCTCCCGCCAAGCCAAGTGAGCCGGCGAGCAGCATGTCACCACGAGCGCCGAGAACGCGGAGAATTGAGATCGTTGGCTTTGATTCCTACGGCCTACCGCCTACGGCCTGACTTTCCGATTCGCCCGATACGCCCCAATCGCTTCCATCGCCACGTCGCGATGCTCGCGAAACGCCGCGGCCGTGGGCGGGGCGTAAAGCTGCGGGTGCGTCCATACGCGATAGTCCATCGCCATCGAATGCTGCCACCACAGGTCCGACAGGCTGATCGCCCAGCCGCTGTGCGGCAGCGGAATTCCCACGCTCTCGCCGATGAAGTTCGGGTTCGAGCCGGTCGGCTCGCCCACCAGAATCGCCTTGGTGCGCCGCTCCAAGTCGCTGGTCGTGTTCTGCGCGGCCGAAAACGTGCGGCGCCCGATGATCAAAAACAGCTTACCCGGCTCTTGCAGCTTGTCGCAGCGAATGATGCCCTCCAGCAGCGGCACGTTGGTGAAGGTGTTGCCGCCCCCGTTGTGACGCAAATCGAGCACCAGGCCGTCGATCTCGGGCTGCTCCACGGCCTCGAACAGCCGCCGGCAAAACTTCTCGAACGGCTCGCGCGCGTCGTTGCCGATGCCGTTGATCTGGCAATACACCAGCCCCTCGTCCGGCAGCGCTTCGAACCAATAGATCTTGTCGCGCGCCTGCTGATAGTGAGGCACGGGCAGCTCGCAACCGGATACGGCGCGGACAAAGTCCTTTTCCAACCGCTCACCTTCGCCAAACGGTAATTCGACTTGCCGCCGAGCGCCGGAAGCGTCTTTCACCTCCAGCGGCAACGGGCCATCGCCCGTATGAATGCCCAAACCGCTCAAGATCACCTTCGATTCGAGCAATCGCGGGGCCGCCGTCTTGATGTTCTGCTCGTTGTCGAACGAGGTGGTGCTGCGCGCCAACTCCAGCGCGTCTTGGGCCGTGCGACTGCCGATCCGCAACACTTTGGCGCCCACCAGATCGGCGTGCTGTTGGCTGGCCGCTTCGATGTAGATCCCGTCGTCAAACAGAAAGAACCTGGTGCCGACGTGCCCGCCGTTTTGGCTGGGTCGCACCTTGGTATGTCCGTCGCCCAAGTGCCGTGCGATCTGCTGGAAGCGCACCAGGATCTCGTCGTCCGACAGCCGCGGGATGTCCGCTTCCAGCCGTGCGGCCAACGAGTCGAACTCCTCCTCGCTCGTGATACGAAACGGCGCGTAGTGGATCCGTCGGGCCTCGTGCAGCATGAAGCGCAAGTCGCGGCGAAACCCCTCGTCGCGATCGAGCATCTGGCCGTTATCGGCCCAGACGAGCTTGCGAAACGCCTCGTCCTTGAGCAGATCGTCGAAATGCCGCTCGTGAAACTTGCGAATGTCGCGCAGCCCTTCGCCCAGCGACACGCGTGTCCAGTGCATCGCTTCGTCAGTTCGCCCCAGCCGCGCATAAGCGGCCGCGATCCCCCAGGCGACCTCGCCGCGATAGGCCATCTTCAACGGACGCCATTGATACACGCCCAACTCGCGTGCCTTGGTCAGCGACCCGATGGCGTCCTCATACTCGCCCGCCATCAACTGGCAAGTGCCCAATCGCCACCACAAATAGCCGATCGTCGGATTGGCCTCGGTCGCCTTTTGAAAATTCTCGATCGCCCGGTCCCACCGCTGCACCAGATAGCTGCGCTCGGCCTGATCGACCAGCGCCGGCACGTCCACGTATTCCGCAACCACCGCGGCGGAATCTGCGTCCGGCGTCACCGCGCCCTCCTCGGCAGCCACCAACGCAAGGGTCATCACCAGCGCAAACGTCATGGCAATTCACTCCCCAGAGAGATTCAGTTCGAGCAACGACTTACGGAGCGGCCAGAGCCGCATCGGCATCCCGCCAGTGCTCGACGAGCATCGCGCCGACAGGCCGCACCGTTATTCGCCGGTTGGAGCGAGATATTGGTCCCGTCCCGCAATCTACTCGTCCTCGTGCGGCTGCCCCACCGCCCGCAGATACGACGCCAGACGTGCTTGCAGATCGATCAGGTTCTGCCACTGCCGCTGCTCGAGCGTCACCCGCTCCTCGTCCGGCTTGATCGTTACCGAGGCCAGCAGGTCGCGCACCCGCAAGTGCAAATACTCCAACAGCTCGCATAGTTGGGCCGCCTGTCCCGGGCTCAACCGCTCGGGCAGCTCCGGCGGCAGCAGCGTGTGCAGCGTGCTCTGCACGTCCGGGTCGGCGCTCCAGTTGAGCTCGAAATCGAGCGACCCCGCCGCCGCCTTCTTGCCCTCGTCGTCATAACCGATCGTGCCCGACATCTCGCCGCGCAAATCAGCCAGCCGTCCGGCAATCTGCTCGCGCGTGCCGAACAGCAGCACCGAGCGGCCGATGGAGATGATGTCTCCATAGCGCAGGATGCGCAGTTGGATGTCTTCGCCGTTGACCTTGGTGCCGTTGGTGCTCTCCAGGTCGGTGATGACAACCTTGTCCTGATCTTCCTGGATCTTGACGTGAAAGCGGCTCACGCGCTCGTCGTTGAGTTGCAGCGAATTGCCCTCTTCGCGGCCGATAGTGACCGGCGTAGCCAACTCTTCATAGACGCGGCCGCGATCGGCCCCGTCGAGCACGCGTAGTGTGATGCAAGCCATGATGGTCGTTCTGCGTTCCCGCCGATGCTGCGCCGGGACCGCGCCTGCGAAGTGTGTTGCGCCGCTGTCCGCCGCGCGGCCGGCAGTCGCACCAGCCGCCCGGTCGTTCCAACTCGACCGTACCCGTCTTGCGATCGAGCGCCCCCGCGGCGCAACAGCGCTTATAGCATGCAGCTCCCAGATGCTCAAGCACACCGCCTCAGTGCGCGCAGCGACAACGCCCGCCGCGCAACGAAATCCGCCTCAATTCGCCCCCGTTTCACCATAACAGCCCGTTGAGGAATTCGACGGGCTGTGACATCGCATGGATGCGATGACAAAATACGACGTACGTCGTTATTTTGCGAGCCGTGCGAAGCTTTTGCTTCGCATTTGGCGAGGTTGAAAAATGCCACGACGGCGTTTTTCAACGGGCTGATAGCTGGACTCGCAGGCGTTCAGCCCGCTCGCGCACCGCTCCCGCAACTTCAGCGACCACCGCCGGCAACTTCCCGATCCCGGCGCGACTGCCGCTATTCCACCGCGACCATGCTGGCACTCACCGGGGGCGCGGCGCCGCGCGGG
>JBGSYQ010000308.1:0-2735 GCA_041750795.1 Pirellulales bacterium
GCCGGCGATGGCGCTGCCGGAGCGGGCGCTGCCGGAGCGGGCGCGGGCCCCTTCCGTGAAGATTCCTCCGGCGGCGGAGCCGTCGTCGGCTCGATCACCGGCGGCGTCGGGGGCAAGGCCTCGCGCGGAACATCGCCGGGCGTCTGCCGAGGCGGCAAATCAGTTTCCACTCCTTGCAGTCGCGGCATGCCCTGGCCGCGGCAGAAATACAGCCAGCCACCGCCCAACGCCTTGTACACGCGAATCAGGCTTTGCGCGATCTCGCCCTCGGCAGCGGCAAACTGATCCTGCTGGCTGACCAGCAGTTCCTGTGTGTTGAACACGCGATTGAAGTCGGTGACGCCGCCGCGATACTGCACCAACACCAGCTCGACGGAGCGTTCGGCCTCGCGCACGCTCTCGGCCAGTTTGGCGGCGCGCCGCTGCGATTGCAAATAGCTGACCAGCGCATCCTCGACTTCCTGCCCGGCTTTGAGCACGGTCTGCTGATACTGCAGCGCCGCCCCTTCCAGGCGCGCGTCTTGCAAGCGAATGTTGTTGGCGATGCGCCCATAGTTCAGCACGTTCCAATTCAACGTCGGAATGATGAATGCCGTGAAGCTGCTCGAGCGGAACAGCCGTTCGATGTCGTCGGCGGCATAGCCCAAGAATCCGTTGAGCGAGAGGCTCGGATACAAATCGGCCTCGGCCACGCCGATGCGCGCGCTTTGCGCGGCCACCTCGCGTTCGGCCTGGCGAATGTCGGGGCGCCGCCGCAACAATTCCGCGGGCAGGCCGATCGCCACTTCCGGCGGCGCGACCGGGATCGGGGCCTTGGCAAACTGGGCCGCCAGATCGCCGGCCGGCATGCCCAACAGCGTACAGAGCCGGTTGCTGGCCTGGCGCCGACCTATTTCGAATTGGGGAATGGCGGCCTCGGTTTGCGCCAGGATGGAGCGAGCCTGCCGCACGTCCAGTTCGGTGGCCAGCCCGCGGTCGAAGCGCGCCTCGGCCAGTTTGAGCGAGCCCGACTGAATCTGCACGTTCTGATGGGCGTAATCCAGTCGCTGTTCAAAGGTGCGCAGATCGACGTACGCGGTGGCAACTTCGGCCAACACGAGGATCAACGTGTCGCCATACTGCTCGACCGATCCGGCCCAATCGGCGTTCGAAGCTTCGACCGTGCGGCGAAAGCGCCCCCAAAAGTCAAGCTCCCACGAAGCATTAAAGCCGGTGGCCCAGACGTTGAACGAGTTGGGCACGGGCACGTTCAGGTTCTCAGTGATCTGGCCGTGGGCGTAAGCGGCCATTGCCGATTGCGACTGCGGAAACAGGTTGCCGACTGCAATGTTGCGTTGCGCCCGTGCTTGCAGAACGCGCGTGCCGGCCACGCGCACGTCGAGATTCTGGCGATAGGCCATGTCGACCAGCGTATTGAGCGTCGGATCGCGAAACACGGTCCACCAGCCGCAATCGCTGGGCGGATCGTTGTGGACCAGCGGACTGCCGTCCTCGATCCAATGCGGCGCCACCGGCGCAGGGGGGCGAGCATAATTCGGCCCCACCTTAAAGCCATTGCGAGCCCAGTCGCGCAGTGACGTGGCGCAGCCCCCCACGCATACCACGGCCGTACACAATAACACCAGCAACGTGAGCCGTCGCGCGACTCGGCGGCGCAGCGGCGGCAGCGGGCTTTGTTTCAAGGGGTGATCGTCCATGTTCACCGCGCAAGCTCGAGTGCGTGCTCAATCCGTGAGCAATGCCCCGAATCCACCGCGGGGCGAAGGCAATGAAGCTAAGGTTCGTATCGCCAGCGCGCCAATACGCGTCGCCGCGCTGGCGTCGCAGCGGGTGGCATCGCGATACCGCGGCCAGGAAGTCGTTCGGGGGAGGGTGCGTTTGGAAGGAGGTACCTGCCGCATCCGTGGCCGTGAGGCAGCAGGGAAGTGAGATGGCTCGGATGGGAAACGCCCGGATTGAGCAAGCCTTGCCCAGAGTCTGGATATCAAAACTGGCACGACCGGGTCCATTGACAATACTCGGCTATCCAGCAAAGGCCGCATTAGCCGACCGGCGCCAAAGCGACAACGCCTTGCCGGAAAGGTTTACAATAGCGAAAGGTTGCCGGTTATCCGGGCCAGGCGACGCGCCCGTCGGGACGGCGAAAAGCCGGCCCTGATTAGGTCCGCCCGGCGCGGCGGGCGACCGATGGAATAGCTGGAGAGCACGTGCGTCGTTGTCGGCGCGGCCGCTTTCGCACGACGTTGCCGCGCGCGGCCTGATGAGAGTTTGGCAATTGTCCATTCGGCCGGGAACACCTTTCGCGTATTGCGTTTGACGCGCTTTGGCGACCGCCGCTATGGTGTTACGGGTGTTGCATGAAGCGAATTGCACGGATCGCGTTGATCTTGGTTACCGGCGGTGCGCTGGCAGGCGGCGCCTGGTGGTACTATCACCGCGACGACAACTCACACGAGCTTGCGTTGTACGGCAACATCGACCTTCGCCAGGTGGACTTGGCGTTCAACAACAGCCAGCGCATTGCCGAGGTACTCGTCGAAGAGGGCGAGCGCGTCCGGCGCGGCCAGGTCGTGGCGCGGTTGGACACCAATCGCCTCGAGCCCATGGTGCTTCAGGCCGAAGCGCAAGCCGCCGCCCAGCGGCAGGTCGTCCGGCGGCTGCATAACGGCACCCGGCCCGAAGAGATCGATCAGGCGCGCGCAAATCTGCGCGCTGCCGAGGCCGACGCCGCCAAC
>JBGSYQ010000309.1:0-8244 GCA_041750795.1 Pirellulales bacterium
CGCCACGACCGCGATCAGCCCCCGGCTCCGGAGGATTGTCCCGCGGTTCGCCGTCGACTGGCGCATTTTGGCAGCGCGTTGGGCCGCGGCTCCAGGCATCCGCAAGTCTCCTGGCGACGGGGTGTGAAAGTCAGCAGGCAAATCCGACCGCAGGCGGTCGGACGGACGGATCGTAAAGGCAGGTAGGCAGGCGTGTGGCAGGCGGAGCCCCCGGGACCGCGGTTCGGCCGAAAGCTCACATATCAAAACCTGGCAATATGATAGCGCCCCACGAGCCCTGCGCCAAGCTTTGCCAGCAGGCCACTCCGGGCTCCCCATGTTGGGGTGTGGCGGGTTGGCGTGCAATCGGCGCGCTGCCAGGCGCGCTACGTCACCGCTTTCTCGGGCTCCAGGCGACTGCTCGAACCGTCCGTCTGCGAGCGCATCCAGGCGTGCAGCTTGTCGACGTCGCCCGGCACGGAGCGGGCACCGGCAAACAGCACCAGCGCTAAGATGACGCAAATGGTGGGCAGCGCAAACATGGCACGGTGAATGCCGATGCCGCGATACGGTTCGAGCGCCTGCTGCTTGGCCACCGAGTCCAGACCGGTCAGGTCGATGCCGTCCTCCTGCGCGGCCGCGGCCACAAAGTGATCGCTCATGTAACCGATGCCGATCGGACCCAGCGCGCCGCCAAACAAGTACATGGCGCAGAAATACAGGGCCATCGCGGTAGCTCGCAGCGAAGGCTCGATGACGTCCTGAATCGTGGTGTAAACCGTGGCGTAGTAGGTGTAGAGCATCATGCAGCCGAAGCCGAAGAAGATGCCAAACGCAATCCACGCGCCGGCCTGCTGCGAAAGCGCGAAGTAAAAGGCCGGTACGGAAATGGCGATCGCCAGCGCGGCCACCAGCATCCGCCCGTTGCGCCGGCGGCGCAGCACCGCGTCCCCCAGCCAGCCGCCCAGGATCATCCCCGGCACCCCGCACAGGCCATAAACGGCCATCGCCATCCAACCGGAAACCTGCACGTCGCTGCCGTGGACGCGCATCATGTAAGGCACCAGGTAGCTGCCGATGGCGTACATGTTGAAGTTGTGCAGCGCGCCGGAAGCGATGATCCAACGCATGGTCGGAATCGACAATACCAGCGCATACGGATTGCCGTCGCGTTTGCGGGCGCCGATGTCGTGCGCCTCGGTGGCGCCGCGTGCCGGCTCGGTGATCATCGAAGCGCCCAGGGCGCACAGCAGGCCCGGCACAATGGCCACGTAAAACGCCATCTGCCAACCATAGTGCTTGGCCAGCATGCCGCTGAAGAGCAAGCAGGCGGCGTTGCCGATCGGCAAGCCCAGCATGAAGATCGACATCGCACGGGCGCGGCTGCCGGCCGGAAACAAATCTCCGATCAGCGAATTGGCCGCCGGCGCGCAAGACGCTTCGCCCACGCCCACGCTCAGCCGCAGCACCGCCATTTGCCAGAAGTTGCGCGCCAGGCCCGAGGCCGCCGTCAACACGCTCCACACCGTCACGCCGATGGTGAGAATGCGCGAGCGATTGCTGCGATCGGCCCAACGTCCCAGCGGCACGCCCACCGCCGCATACAACAGAATGAACGCGGTGCCCAGCCAGCCCAGTTGCGTGTCGCTCAAGCTCCAGTCCTTGCGAACCGATTCGCCCACCGCGCCGAGAATCAACCGATCGTAGAAGTTCAGCATGTTGATCGAGAACAACACGCCCAGCGCGAACCAGGTCTTCCCCTTCGTCATCGAGCACGCCCTTTCCGACAGCAAGAAGTTCGGTTCGCACGAGGGTCAGCGCGCAGCATCAAAAACTTGCGCCCGCTCGGATTGCGAACCGGGAATTGCACGCCACACTCTTCGCCGAACGCGACAAGGCCCTGATTGTTGGCTGTGGCCGACCCCGATTGCAAGCACTTTCCCTGAAACGCCCACGCGCCGCGCAAGTCTGCTGGAAAAGAGTGCCGGTCGCGCAGGCTGCGGCATACCCCGCGGGTACCGTCGTCAACCGATGCGCAGCCGCGCCCATTTCTCCCGGAAACCGGGCTGCTCGAGCACCTCGCGATTGACCACGCCGCGCGGCGCCTGACCTTGTGCCAGCTCGACCAGGAAGCGGCAGATCGTCGTGCCAGTGTCGCGAAACATCTCATCGGTCCAGGAGATGCAATGCGGGGCCAGCAACACGTGCTCGAATTGACCGAACCGGTGGGGTTCGGCAAGCGGCTCCCCCACGAAGCAATCGATCGCCGCCCCGGCGATGCGATCGTGCAACAGCGCCTCGTACAGCGCATCCTCGTCCACGATGCCGCCCCGAGCCGTGTTGATCAAATAGGCGTCGCGCTTCATCAGGCCGATCTGCTGGCGGCCGATCAGGCCTCGCGTGGCGTCGCTCAGCGGGCAGTGGACCGAGACGAAATCGGCCTGCCGCATCAACTCGTCCAGCGCGACGAGCCGCACGTTCAACTCCGCGGCCAGCGCCGGATCCACGAACGGGTCGAAGGCCAGCAACTCGCGCATCCCGAAACCGCGAACCAGTTCGGCCAGCGCGCGGCCGATGCCGCCCAGGCCGACGATGCCCAGCGTGCGATCGCGCAGCTCGCGGCCCATATAG
Organism: Pirellulales bacterium; assembly: GCA_041750795.1. Taxonomy (GTDB): domain Bacteria; phylum Planctomycetota; class Planctomycetia; order Pirellulales; family PALSA-1355; genus JTS-RE94. The sequence goes on from JBGSYQ010000309.1 coordinate 2,611, forward strand.
TTCGAGCGGTCTTGCCAGCGCCCCTCGCGCACCAGCCGGTCCTTGGTGCGCACGTGATGCAACAACGCCAGCATCCAGGTGAGCGTGGCTTCGGCCATCGAGCGGTCGACGCCGCCCATCGCGGTCACCAGCGCCACGTCGGCCGCGGTGCAGGCCGGCACGTCGACCGAGTCATACCCCACGCCGAAGCGGCCGATCGCCAGCAAGTGCTCGCTTTGCGAGACGCTGTGCACCGTGACGCGCGGCGACAGCACGATCACCGCGTTGGCGTCGCCGACTTGCGCCGGATCGATCTCGCCGCGATGCTCCGCAAACGCCGAGTACCGAATGCCCGGCTGCGCGTCGAGCACTTCCAGCCCAAACTGGCGATACAGTGGCGCGCCGTCCGTCCGGTAGAAATCGCCCGTCAAGGCGATGTGAAACGCGTGATTCGGAATTGGCATGGCGTTCAAGCTCGGCACGGACCGTCAGGACTCGACCCTCTCTCGACTAGCCACTCTATCCGATCGTCCGGTGTGCTCCGCTAGTACGTCTCGATCTCTTCGGGGGCAGTCTCCAGCACCTTAGCCAACGTATGGAGCGTTCTTCCCTGCGGCCTTTCGGTCTCGCCCCTTTCGATGCGTGCAATGGTCTTCGCCGAGATACCCGGGAAGTCACCTCGTGATAGTCCTCGAACTATTCGCAAACGCCGCAAAGATGGACCAAAGCCCTGCTCTGTCGCTTTTCGTCCCTCGTTGTATCGCCTGCGGTAATCGGCATCCACCTCGAACAGCACAAAATGCGCAGACGCCTCGTACGATCCAAACCGAATTGCGTAACCATAGTCATCCAGTTCGAATTGCTCAAAGGTCGGCTTATCCGGGCCCGACGTTCGAAAGATGCGCAGCGGAACGACAACCCATTCGAGATTGCCGCGGCACAGCGTAATGGTCTTGCTCCCGGCATCAACCACTCCGCCGATGAATCGATCCTGCCGATTCTGGCTGGCGAGTGCTTCCGCTAACTGTTCGGTGGGCAGCATTTTGAACATCAATCGGGACAAACTGCGACGGGGCACCGGCGTTTTCCATTAATCCTCGGCACGCGTACTCTACCAGAGAGGCATTGCCGTGAAACGGACCCGACCGCCCTCGGCAAAACTCAGCGCCGCGCGACCTCGTCGCGCAGCGCCTGCGCCAAACGCTCGAACACCCCCGACCAATCGTCGAACGTGGTTTGCCGGAACAGCCGCACGGTCGGATACCAGGGGCTGTCGTCGCGATCGATGTGCCACCGCCAATCGGGCGCATAAGGCAACGCGATCCACGTCGGCACGCCCAGCGCCCCGGCCAGGTGCGCCACCGACGTGTCGGAAGTAATCACCAGGTCGACGCACTTCATGATCGCCGCCGTGTCCATGAACGCGCCATGATCGCGATCGAGCGCCTCGCCCAATTCGCGCAGCGGAAAGCGGTTGGTGAGCCTGCCGGTCTGCTCAGAGCCGATGCCTTTTTGCAGGCTGATCAACTCCACCCCGTCCAACGCCAATTGTCTGAAATGGCCCAACGGAATGGAACGGAACCGGTCGGCGCGATAGGTAATGCTCCCTTGCCAGGCAATGGCCACTTGCAACCGATCTCCGTGGCCGATGGTTTGGCGCCACTGTTCGACCAGTGCCGGATCGGCCGCCAGGTAGGGCACCTCGTGCGGAATGGTTTCATAGGTCGTTACGAACACGAAGGGCAGGCTCATCAGCGGGATCTGCACGTCGCACGCCGGCAACGTTTCCCCTCGGGCGACTACGCCCGGCATGCACGCTTGTCTCATGAGCGGGGCCAGCGGCTCTTGCACTTCGAAAACCACCTCCCCGCCACGCGCCGCGATCAGGGGCACATAGCGCGAAAACTGCAGCGTGTCGCCCAACCCCTGTTCGGCATGCACCAACAGTTTCCGGCCCTCCAGGGCACTGCCGTCCCACAGCGGCTCCTTGCGACCGTGGGGCTTGAACTCCGCAAACTCCCAGCGCCATTCGTACTCGGGCCAGCCCTCGTCAAAGCGCCCCACACACAGTCGCGCCAGGGCGCGGTTGGTGTGCGCCTGGGCATAATCGGGCCGCATTCGCAGCGTTTGATCGTAGCAAACCATCGCCTCGGTGCGGCGTCCCTGCAACATGAAAACGTTGCCCAGGTTGTTCAAAGCCTCGGCGAAATCGGGCCGCAATTCGAGCACGCGTTCCAGGTAGCCAATGGCTTCGTCCAGCTTGCCCTGGTTGCGGCACAGCGTGCCCAGGTTGTTGAGCGCTTCGGGATAGTCGGGTTTGGCCGCGACGGCGCGACGATACGCCTCCTCGGCCTTGGACCATTGCTGTTGGCCCTGGAAGATCACGCCCAAGCTGAAGTGCGCTTCGGCCAGGTCGGGCACGAGCGACAAGGCTCGCTCGTAACACGCACTCGCTTCGGCCGTGCGATTCAAATCCTTCAGCGCGCTGCCCAGGTTGCAGTGCCCTTCGCCATGATCCGGCTGCAGCTCGACCAGCCTGCGATACAGTTCGATCGCCTCGGCGTGGCGCACTTGTCGTTGCAACAGCGCTCCCAGCGCGTGCAGGGCAAGCGGATAGTCGGGGTTCGCCGCGAGCGCCGCGCGGTAGCTGGCGTCCGCCTCGGATGCCGCTCCTTGCGACTCCAACGCCAATCCAAGGTTGTAGTGGGCCTGGGCAAATTGCGGCGCCAGTTCGATTGCCCGGCGGTAGCTGGCGATCGCCTCGTCGCTGGCACTGCGCGCCGCCAACACGGTGCCCAGCGTGTTGTGACCGATGGCGAAATCCGGCTGCAACGTCAACCCGCGGCGGCAACTGGTCTCGGCCTCGGTCAACCGTCCGGCCGCCAGCAGTGCTTCGCCCAGATGGTTGTGGAAGCTGGCCTGCGCGCCGTCGAGCGCGATCGCTCGCTCGATGTGCTGTATCGCGTCGGCATGCCGACCGCGCGCGTGGCACACCAGCCCGAGCAGGTGCCAGGCGTCGGCCTGGCGCGATTCGTGCGCCAAGATCTCGCGGTACAGTCGCTCCGCGGCGTCGAGGTTTCCGGCCCGATGGTGCTCGAGCGCCAGGTTCAATGCTTCCGCGATCGTCGCCATCGTCCGCCGTTCTCGTTCGAAATTTCGCGCTCGCCGCGCTCACACCGCCAACGCGCCCAGCGCCTCAGCCACACGCGCCAGCACCGCGTCCCAATCTCCCGGCGTCGTTTGCCGAAACAGCCGCATCGTCGGATACCAGGGACAGTCTTCGCGTTCGAGCAGCCACCGCCAATCCGGCAAGTGCGGCAACAGCAGCCAGACCGGCACGCCTAATGCTCCGGCCAGGTGCGCCGCGGCCGTGTCCGACGTGACCACCAGATCTACATTCTTCATCACCGCGGCCGTGTCGACAAATGCGTCGGGCCCCGTATCCAGCCGCGGCCCCAGACCGACAATCCGCAATCGGTCGGCCAACGCCGCCAATTGCTCCAGCCCGTGCTGTTTTTGCAGGCTGAAAAGCCGCACTCCCGCGACGTCGGCCAACGACGCAAAAGCGTCCAACGGCACGCTTCGCCGCGCGTCGTCCTCATAGTCGGGATTGCCTTGCCAGGTAATGCCGACCTTGAAATCCGCAACGGCCGCCAGCTCGCGCTGCCAATCTGCCACGCGTTGCGGCTCGGCGGCCAGGTAGGGCACGTCCGCCGGAACCGTTTCGAGCGTAGTGCCGAACACCGCCGGCGCACTTAACAGCGGCAAGTACGCATCGAATCCTTGCGTGACGTCACCCGACAGCAACTGGTCCACTCCGGCAACCGCAGCCAACAGTCTGTGCAGCCGCTGCGAGCAGTGCAACAGCACGCGGGCCTCGCTCTGTCGCTTCACCAGTGCCGCATAGCGGATAAACTGGATCGTATCACCCAGCCCTTGCTCGGCCACCAGCAACAACGTCTGGCCGGGCATCGGCTGACCTTCCCAGCGGGGCTGAGAGAACGAGGTGCGCGGCACACCAGGCACGCGGCGGCGCCATTCGTACTCGCGCCAACCGTCGGCATAGTTGCCCGTCAACAGCCGCAACAACGCGCGATTGCGATGCGGCTCGGCCAGGTTGTCGTCGACCGCCAACGCCCGCTCGTAACACTCCATCGCCTCGCCGAGCCTGCCCTGCAGCTTGCAGATCGTGCCCAGGTTGCTCAACGCTTCCGGATACTCCGGGCATGCGACGATGGCGCTGCGATAGGCCGCTTCCGCTTCGGCATGTTGCTGCCGTCCTTGCAGAATCACCGCCCGATTAAAATGGGCTTCGGCCAGTTGTGGATCGATCGCCAACGCTCGATCGTAACCCTCCAGAGCTTCGTCGGGCCGCTGCCCATCCTTAAGCGCGCTGGCCAGGTTGCAATGCGCCTGCGCGTGTCCTGGCTCGATCGCCAACAATCGGCGATAGCAGTCGACGGCCTCCTCGAGTCGTCGTTGCCGTTGCAACAGCACGCCCAAAGCGTGCAGGGCCAGCGGGTAGTCGGACTTGACGGCCAGCGCCTGGCGTAAGGACGCCTCGGCATCCGCCAACGCGCCTTGCGACTCCAGGGCCAGCCCCAAGTTGTAATGCGCTTGCGAAAACTGAGGCGCCAGCGCAATCGCACGGCGGTAACTGGCGATTGCCTCGTCCACGGTTCCGCGCGCGGCCAACACCGTGCCCAGCGTGTTGTGGCCGATGGCAAAATCCGGCTGCAACGTCAGCCCGCGGCGGCAACTGGCCTCGGCGTCGGCCAGCAATCCGGCCGCCAGCAGCGCCTCGCCCAGATGATTGTGAAAGCTGGCCTGCGCCCCGTCCAACAGGATCGCGCGCCGGATGTTCTCGATCGCCTGCTCGTTGTTGCCCCGCGCGTAATCGATCAGGCCGAGCAGGTGCCAGGCGTCCGGCTGTCGCGCGTCGTGCGCCAGGATCTCGCGATACAGACGGGCGGCCGTTTCGAGATCGCCCGCCTGGTGGCACACCAGCGCGCGGCCCAGCGCTTGCGAAGTGGAGCTCATGGCGACGGCCGCTGGTTGCCTGCCTGGCATGGCGATACCCATGCCGTCGATACTAAAGCAAGCGTAGTCATCGTTCGACGTCGGGGGAAGTGAACAGAGTCGCCGCCAGCGCCAAGCCGCCCGGCTGTGGAGCGCACGCACGCGACGCACACTCGCTTTCTTTCAGTTTAGCAGCCTGTTGAAGTATTCAACAGGCTGCGACATCGCATGGATGCGATGACAGAATAGCGACGCAAGTCGTTATTCTGCAAACCGTGCGAAGCTTTGCTTCGCACTTGGCGCTTGTTGAAAAGTGTCACGACGGCATTTTTCAACAGGCTGTTAACTCACGCGGGGTCGAACGCGAGCGCGGCCGCCTGCCGCCCGAAAGAGCCAAATCCCGCCGCCGCCGCTCGATCTGCCTGGCTGGGCGGCGTCGAATGTACTGGGTATAATCGACATCGAGCCGCGTCGGTCCCGCAGGCGATGGGACGCAGATGCCGCTCGCAGCCCGCCTTGCGCCAAAACCCGCCCGCACTTGCCCGCCGAACTGCCCGCCATGCATTCGTCGAACCTGCGCCGGAACCACCGATCCATTGCGGCTGCGCTGCTGGCGCTTGCCGGCGCCGCGCTGCT
>JBGSYQ010000310.1:0-12867 GCA_041750795.1 Pirellulales bacterium
GGCCACGGCGCGGCGCGGCCGCCAAACGTAACCTTGCGCGCGCCCTTGCGCGTGCGCCAAGACTCGTACGTCAATCGCGGCACGATGCACAACGCCATGCGTGGCGCATCGCCGCGCGCAAACGCCAGCAACTGGCCGCCGTGAGGCCCCTCGGTCGTCAGCGGATGGTACGAGCCGCCGAAGATCTCCCCCTCGCCGCGGCGATACTCCAGCCCACGCCAGATCAAGAACTGTTTCGTCCGATAGTCGGGCCAGCGGCCCAGCAACTCGCGCACCAGGCGTGGGACGTTTTGCTTGGCGCGCGTTTGCAGCCACTCGAGCCCCGTGCGCCGCGCCGCAAAGTCAACCGGGCGGCGATTGTCCGGATCGACCAGGTTGAAATCCCAGAATTCCGCTCCCTGGTAGAAGTCGGGAACGCCCGGCGCGGCAATCTTCACCAGCGTCTGTGCCAGCGAGTTGACAAAGCCCGCGTCTGCGATCGAACGCGCGATGGCTTGCATGTCCTGCACGAACGGCGCGGACGGATCAGCCAGAATGGCGCGGATAAAGTCGGTAATCGCCTGATCGTATTCGACATTGGGATTGAGCCAACTGGTGTGTAGCTTGGCTTCGCGCAATGCCTTATCCAGGTATTCCACGATCCGCGCCATGTACGCCTCGCGCCCCTTGTCGTCGAGCGACTCCAGCGGCCAGGTACCCAGCAGCGTCTGATAGATCAGGTACTCCTCGTTCGCGTCGGGAACGGGCGATCCATCCAGCTCCGCGCGCAACGGCGCATTGAACGTCTGCCAGCGGCGCACGGCCGCCGCCCAAGCATCAGGCATCTCCGACAACACGTTGAGCCGGGCGCGAAAGTCCTCGCCCCGCTTGGTGTCGTGCGTGCCGGTGGTCGACATGCCGGCCGGCCAATGCGCGGCGCGTTCCGACATCCGGCGATGAAACTGCTCGATCGTGACGCCGGGAATCGTGGGGTCGCCGCCGACTTCGTTGACCGAGGCCAGGGGATAGTAACGATAAAAGGCCGTGTCTTCGAGTCCCTTGGCCGTGACTGGACCGGTCACTTGCTGAAACTTGAGCACGAAGCGAAGGCGCTCCGCGCGCGCTTCGTCCGAAAGCCCCGCGGGATCCTCCAACAACAGCACCGAGGCGATGAAATCGAAGAACGACGGGCTCATGGCGGGGTTGCGGCGCTTGGCGATCCGCACCGCGGTCAGGATTCGCCAGCGATCGCTGTCGCTCACTTCGCGACTGTCAGGTCGGATGTACGTGCGATACACCGGGAAGCAGGTAATCACTTCGCGCAGCGCACGATAGAGCGACAAGCGCGTGAAATCGCGCGACCAGCGGTGATGCTCCGAGATGCGGTCCAGTTGGTGCGACAGCATGTACAGTTCCGAGGAGAGCGAGCCGGTGAGAATCGCACGCTTGCTGTCGTACAGCACCTCGGCGAACGAGCGGCCGTTGCCGGTCAGGCGAACGTACTCGTCGCGCAACGCATACGCCCCGCCGCGATCGACGAACAGGTCGTTCAGCAAGTTCAAGAACTCGTAGCCGGTCGTGCCGTCGATCGGCCAATCGGTGGGCAATTGCTCGTCGTGCGCCAGGATTTTTTCGACCACGGTATAGAGCGAGCCGTCCTCGCCGGGGACGAGCGGGCCGTTTTCGCGGCGAGCCCGCGTTACCGCTTCGGCCAGATGGCTCAGATACTGTTGCGGATCGAGCAAGCCGTCGGAATGATCGATTCGCAGGCCGGTAACCCAGCGCTTGCCGATATAGTCGAGCATCGTGCGATGCACGGCGTCGAACACCTCGGGGTCTTCGACGCGAATGGCGGCCAACGAGTCGATATCGAAAAAACGGCGATAGTTGATCTCGTCGGTGGCGACGCGCCAATAGCACAGCCGGTAAGGCTGATCCGTCAGCAGCGTTTCCAGCCGGTCGAAGCTGGCAGGATCGCCCAACCGCCCGTTGATCGTGACGACCGCCCGTTCGATCGCACGGCGGATTTTGGCGCTGGCTTCTTGCAGTGCGCATAGGCGGCGGGCCGCTACCTCGTTCTCACGATAGCGCTCCTGAATGCACTCTGGTTCGAGCTGCCCGCGCGGCGGCACGTGCTCAAGGGCCGTGATGATGCTCTCCAGTTCCATCCGATCGGGAACTTCCGCGGTCAGTTCTTCGGCCACGTCGTCCAGTGCCAGCTTGAGGATCGGCACCCACGTGCAGGGATCGGTCGGAAAGCGATGATCGAAATACGCAACAACGAATTGCTGCCCTTCATAGGTCAGCGAAAGCTGCTGCTCCTCCAGCACCTTGCCGAACTGATCGCCGAGCACGGGCAATAGCACGCGATCGTGCAGGGCGACCTTGGGGGGATTCCAGTCAATGTCGAAGTAGCGTGCATAAGACGATGCGGGCCCGTTGACCAACACGTCTTGCCACCAGCCATTGTTCGGATCGGTGATGCCCATGTGGTTGGGCACGATGTCGACCACCAGCCCCAAGCCGTGATCGGCCAGACGCTCGGCAAACCGACCCAGCTCCTCCTCACTCCCCAAGGTGGGATCGACCTGGCCATGGTCGACGACGTCATAGCCGTGTGCGCTTCCCTCGCACGCGCGCAAAAACGGCGACGCATAGGCGGCACCGATACCCAGTTGCGCCAAATACGGCGCCAACGCACTGGCAGCATCGAACCGCAAGTGCCCGTGCAATTGCAACCGATACGTCGCCGTCGGAATGGCGTGCGAAGCGGGCTTCAAACCGATCATCCTGAACTCGAAATGACTGAGCTGAACCGTGAGCGAACGCGGCCGGTCGCGGCCAACGTGCTGTACCGCGTGTGCATAACGGTCAGCGCTGGCAACCGAAGGCCGTTCGCTGCCACGCGGCGACGAGTCGCTTGCCGCTTCATTCATGTCCGAACGTGGCGGCGCTGATTATCTCGCAATTGGGCGGCGAGAACAACCAAGCATTTCGCCGTGCAGCGACGACGCGGCGTTATCTTGGCTCGGGCGGCATGAAAGCATGGCAACATCGAAGGCAAATTGCTCGATCGTCGCCAAGCGGCAATAATGCAAGTGCATCGCTTCAGTCGCCCCATTGCCAAAAGGAGCCTGTGGATGAACTCGAAATCGGAAACCCCGCGGCCGCTCAGGGCCGGAATTCTCGATACGGTTGCCGAGGCCGACCAGGCCGTCGCCGAGCTTGCAGCCGCCGGCTTCACGACCGACCAGATCACAGTGGTCTGCTCAGAGACCGCGGTGCAACGTCATTTCAAGGAATTCGAACACCAGGATCCGGCGGGTGAACACGCGCCTGCTGCAGCCTTGACCGGCGGCGCCATCGGCGCCACGTTGGGCGGATTAGCCGCCGCGGGGATCGCCACCATCGGCGGCGCGGCGGTCTTCGTCGCCGGCGCAACTCTGCTGTGGGCAGGTGGAGTCGTTGGCGGCCTGGTCGGAGCCATGATGACGCGCGGCATCGAAAAGGAACTGGCCAACTTCTACGACCAGGAGGTCACCCGAGGCAAAATCCTCGTGGCCGTGGAGGAGAGCGATCCGCAACGCGCAGCGATGCTCGATGTCGCTAGCGCGATCTTCGCCAGACACGGCGTGGAATCGCTGCCGCTACGCGAAGGGTAAATGGCGAGAGCTCGCTGCAAAACCTGCGGGCACTGTCCCGATTTCTCGCCAGCGGGCACCGCCCGTAAAGTGGTCGGGAGAAAAATGGGACTGTCCCCGTCTCTCCGATCCGGTTTTGAAACTGCTTCGGGCCATCGCCACGGCGCGGATCAACCGGACCAGCGAAAGAACGACTGCCCGCGCATGCACGTTGGGTCGGCAGCGGCAACCGCGATGAGATCTTCGTTGGCGCCGTGTTTCAGCGACCCGGCTGATAGAAGTGCGAGTAGTACATGAAGTAGCTGTGGACGCCGGTTCCACGGCCACCGCCTGTCTGATACTGCTGCTGCTGCAACTGCTGGATGGCGCCGCCTTGCCGGCGCAGCGCATCGTTCTGGTTGATCAGCGGCTTGACCAGCGATTGATAGTTCGTAATGCCACGGTTGTTGTTCTGCAGAAGATTCAAATAGGGGCTGACCGTCGGGCCGTTGGGGTTGTCATTGCCGACACCGCCGCGAAAAACTTGGGCCGGCACAGCGCTCAGCGACGACTGCGAAACGACGACTGCCACGGCAACCACGAGCAGGATGTGTGATTTCATGGAATAGTCTCCCGTAGTGCATTCGTCCGAAACACTTTGACCCCTGCATTATACGCCATGGCGATTGCCAAAAAAAGCAACCTGATAGCAGGCCCGAACGCCCCCACCTGAACGGTTGGGCTGACTTTGACATGCCCGGCGGCCGTCAGACCCCTGTCTGGGCAGCCAACAGCAGCGCCACCAGTTCGCCAATAAAGGTCACGATCACGCCGACGTAAAGAATGCCGGTGGCACTTTGCGTGTTGGGTATTTTGAGCGTCTGCCAGGTCATCGCGGCCAGCAGCAGCGCGCCAACGATGCCGGCCAGCCAGCGCAGCGCGAGGAATAGCCAGGTGCTGGTGGGTGGCCACTCTTGCGAGATCAGCAGGGCCATTTCGCCGCCGGCCACCATCGCGCGGATGACCACGGCCACGGCCATCAGGACGACCAGCCGTTGCAGCGGACCGATGGCCATGGTCGGTGAATTGAGATACCAGTGACCCAAAAACATGGCCGCCATCGTCATGCCGAGCACGAGGCCGCTGGTGGGCGGATCGAGCCACGCCAATGCCGTGGCGCCGGCGCAGTCACTGGTGACGAGCGGCATGTCCGCCCATGCGCCCCACAGTGCGCACGCCGCGACCAGCCACAGAATCGGAATGCCGACCGTGGCCTTTTCATACAGCCAGGCCACCGAGCCAATGTAGCTGAGAACGGCCGCGGCCAGCGGCGGCGCCAGCGCAAACTGCTCGCGCGCACCGAGCGCCACCATCGTGGCCAGCACCGTTAATCCCAGCAAAACGTATAAGTGGTTGCGGTAGTAGCCGCTCGTGACTTTTCGTGGATCGGTCAGCGCCATTCCCAGCGCCAGACCGAAGCACAGCCGCAGTACGAATTGAGTGAGAATGGCCACGGCCGAATGCGCCCGGGAAGTGAAACCGCGCGGTGAATTATCGCCGGCCGCCGTAGATCAAATTCATGATCTCGGAGCGGCTGGAGAGGTTCGAACGGAAGAGTCCCTTCATGGCCGAAGTGACACACAAGCTGCCCGGCTTGCGGATGCCGCGGATGGTCATACAGGTGTGCGTGGCTTCGATCACCACCGCCACGCCCTTGGCGTGCAGTTCGTCGACCAGCAGGTTGGCGATCGTTTCGGTCATCCGCTCCTGGACCTGCGGCCGCCGCGCCACGACTTCGACGACGCGTGCCAACTTGCTCAAGCCGATCACGCGACCGTCGGGCACGTATCCGATGTGCGCCACTCCGGTAAACGGCAGCATGTGATGCTCGCACATGCTATTGAAGCTGATGTCGCGCACTAGCACGACTTCGTCGTATTGCTCGACGAAGAACTTCTGCAAGTGGACGCGAGGGTCTTCGTGCAGCCCTGCGAACAGTTCGGCGTACATGCGGGCCACGCGCGCGGGCGTTTCGTGCAAGCCCTCGCGGTCGGGATCTTCGCCCACGGCCAGCAGGATTTCGCGTACGGCACGTGCAATGCGCGGTTGATCAACCGGAGACTCCGCGACGACCGCAGGCACTGGTCCTTCTTCACCTGCCAGGCTGCCCAAATCGGCGCCGCGGGGGAGTTCGGGCAGTTGATCGGCCACGCCACTGGGTCGTCGATAGTGGTCGCTGGGGCTCATGCAGTCGATCTTAGAAGGCGGCCCGCCACGCGGTCAAGGAGCCCGCTCAATTCATGCTGAATGCCGGCGGAAAATCGGCCATGGCCCGTTCCTCGTCGGCGTCACACGTCGATTGCTGCAAGTGCAGCAAGAGTTGCTGGGCACGGCGATCGACGTCGGGCTCGGCCAGCAGCGCTTGCTTGGCGCACAGATCCAGATCCAGAGCATAGCTGATCACGTCGGTCAGCGTGCCCAACGAGATCTTCTTGGCAGCCACCTGGTTCGACACCTCCGCGCAATCGTCGCTCCCCGGCAACATCTCCTCAAACGTGGCGGCCAGTTTGCGATGCAGCGCCGGACGTGCGATGGCCGAGTGGGACGGGTAGGCGTCTTCCAGCAACTCGGCCTCGGCCACGCGAAAGCGACTGTCGGTTGGTAACTCGCGCACGATGCGCACGCGGCGCAAGCCAACCAGCAACAAGTTGTATTGTTGATTTGGCTGCGACTGCCACGTGAGCACGCGGCCCAAACACGCCACCGGCGCTATCGGTGGATTGCCCTCATAGTTCGGCTCCCAGCCCGGTTGCAGCAAAGCCATGGCAATCAGGCGATCGCTCGACAGCGCATCGTGCAACAAATCGACGTAGCGCGGCTCGAAAACGCGCAGCGGCTGGATCACGTGCGGAAAGAGCACCAGGTTGGGCAGCGGAAACAGACGAACCTGGCCGGAAAACTCATCCGGCGAGAAGATCAAGTCTTCCTCGTTATACGACATGCGCTACCCCCCCGCACTCAGGAAACTCAGCATGGCGGGCCAAGTCCGCCCAACGCGGATCAAGTCCCAAACACTGATTCAAGTTCAAACGCCGTTCAAAGCCCCAACGCCATTCAAAGCATAGTATGCATATCGGCGACCGCCGGCCATGATCAGCCGCCAGCGGAAGCCAGGTGAATCTCCGGGATCAGATCGGGCACGATCTCGATTTCCGGGAATTCCTCCTGGCTGGCGATCACCTCGGCAAAACATTGCTCGAACTGCGCCAGAAACTGCTCCAGATCCAGCCCCATGTGCCAGGGACGATACGGTTCGAGATAACTGCGAGTGCTGTAGTACAGCTTGCGAGCGCCGCGAATGTTTCCATTGCCAAAATGGTGCAGCGCCACGGCCGCCTGGATCAGTCCCTGGTAAAACTTGCGCGACGGCCCCTGGTAGTCCGTCCACAGCGCTTCCCAGACCTCATGGCTCTCGTAAAAGTCGCAATCGTTGAAATGCGCGATGCCCGTCAAGTACAGCTCGGGATACTCGGGCGAATCCGCCATGGTTCAAATCAATGGAATCTGCGGTTCGTGTCGAACGTGCAACCCGACCCACGGGCAATCCCCCGCACAGGCGAATTATAGGCGCGCGGCAGCCGGCGGGCCACCGCGCCCTCGGATATCCCAGGAGACGCAACGCATCTACTGCTAATCGCGGCCGGTCAGGGCCATCACCAGTTGCACCATGTACCAGAACATCAGCGCCACCGAGGCAAACAGCGCCAGCGAGGCCGCCACGTGCTGGCCAATGCGATAGTGGTGCAAAACGTTGCTCGTATCGTACAGGATGTAGCCGCTGGCCAGGGTCAACATGGCGCCGATGAAGATAATGCCCAGATTGAAGCCGAAGATCGCGCTGGCGAAGATCATCACCAGGGCAATCAACCCGGCCACCATCAACCCCGTGCGCAAAAACGAGAAATCGGCGCCGGTGACAAATACGATCGCCGTCAGTCCGCTGAAAACCAGCACGGTGAGCAAGCCGGCCATGGGAATGACGTTTTCGCCGCCGAAGCTCTGGGCAAACCACAGCAAGGGGACGAAGATCACGGCCTCGGCCACGACAAACAATCCCAACCCCAGGTACTGCTTGCCGAGCGAGGCGGAATTCAAAGCCCAGTTGTTGGCGACGTAGCTCACGGCGATGAACGCCCCCAGCACCACGAACCATCCCCAGCGCGATGCGCTCATCTGCATCACCAGGTCGCCGATGCCGGGAATCTGCAGTAGCGCTGCCTCCAGGGCCACGAAGGCCAACACCGCACCGCCCAGGTGCAAGTACGTTTGTCGTATGAATCCTGCGCGCTCGCTGGTAGGCGCATCGGCCGCGGTCATGCCCCAACTGGCATACGGATTCTCGGCATAGCTCATGGCACGTTCCTTTTGTCTCGAATGAGGAGATTCGGTTTCGAGCCGGCACTCGGTAAGACAACTCTACCGGACGCCCCCCCTCTGTCAAGCAACTTCAGGGCCGCAAGCGAGGGCCTAGGGCTTTGATTGTCCGCCGCCGGCGCGCTAAGATTAGCGGTCGCTCGGGATATGCCGATTTCCGCAGACCGCAACTTGGAGGAACCGACCGTGGTGCTCACGCCCAGCACAATGCTCCCTTTGGGAACGCAGGCTCCCGACTTTTCGCTGCCCAACGTCGACGGCCGCACAGTTTCACTGCGCGACTTTGCCGGTGCCAAGGCAACGCTCGTCATCTTCATGTGCAACCACTGCCCCTACGTGATCCACGTGGCGCCTGAACTGGCCCGTTTGGCGCGCCAGTACCAGGCGCGCGGCGTGGCGGTCGTCGGCATCAACTCCAACGATGTGACGACGCATCCGGCCGACTCGCCCGAGCAGATGGTGCACGAGGTCGATGCGCGGGAATATACCTTTCCCTATTTGTTCGACGCGACGCAGGCCGTCGCCAAGGCCTACAAAGCGGCCTGCACGCCCGACTTTTTCCTGTTCGACGCCGATCAAAAACTCGTCTATCGCGGACAGCTCGACGACAGCCGCCCGGACTCGGGCATTCCCCTCACGGGCAAAGACCTTCGCACGGCGCTCGACCAGGTGCTCGCCGGCCAATCGCCCCCCGCCGAGCAAAAGCCCAGCATCGGCTGCAACATCAAGTGGAAAGCCGGCAACGCACCGGATTATTTCCAATAACGGCTACTCGCCGTTGGCATGGCGTTGGCGCTCTTCGTCGCGGAGCTTGTGGGTGAGCCACCAGCCCCACAGCACGTAGTGAAATGCCACGAAGCCGAGCACGGCGCAAAGCACCGCGACGATGTAGAGCCCGGCCAGTCCGGCCACAGAGACCAGGCCCAGCACCAGCGTCAGACCGAAGCCCAGGATGATCATCACGGGCAACAGCGACCCGCTCGAGCGGCCCGCGCCGCCCGTATCGTCCAACTCGGGCTTTCCGTGACGAATGTCGTACACCGCTCTATCTTCCAGGAAATTTCCGAGAACTAGTCGTCCACGAACTCAGGCACGACGGCGTTGGGAATGACTCCGGCGGCGTGGCCGCGCGACAGCAGCATGCGCACCGCCTCGCGTCCGCGCGGACCGAAATCGAGCGTCCAGTCATTGACGTACATGCCCACGAACTTGTCCGCCTTCTTCGAGTCGAGATCGCGGCCGTACTGCAAAGCGTAGTCGAGTGCCTCGGCGCGATGCGCCAGTCCGTATTCGATGCTCTGTTTGAGCAAGCGATTGACGTCATGGATCACTTCGGGGCCCAAGTCCTTGCGAATGGCGTTGGCGCCCAGCGGCAGCGGCAGGCCCGTGGTTTCGAGCCACCACTTGCCGGTGTCGACGATCAAGGTGAGCCCGCGATCGGCGTAGGTCAATTGCCCCTCGTGAATGATCAACCCGGCATCGATCGTTCGCCCCTGATACTCGCCGCGCTCGACGGCGGGGATGATCTCGTCGAACGGAACGACGACGTGCTTGAAGGCGCGCCCCAGGCACATGCGCAGAGCCAGATAGGCCGTGGTCAGTGTGCCGGGCACGGCCACCGTCATGCGGCGCAAATCGTTCAAGCAATAGGCGTGCTGGGCGACGACCATCGGCCCGTAGCCATCTCCCATGCTTGCGCCGCAGGGGCAGAGCAGATACTTGTCGGTCAGATAGGCATATCCGTGCAGGCTGACAGCGGTCAGTTCCAGCGCGCCGGTGAAGGCCCGGCGATTGAGCGTTTCAATGTCGACCAGTTCGTGGTGGAAGTCGTAGTTGCCGGTGTCGATCTTGCGATTGGCCAGCGCGTGAAACATGAACGCATCGTCCGGATCGGGGCTATGGCCGACGTGGATGCTGGTTTTGGTAATGGTCACAATGGGTTCCTTGGGTCCAAAAACGTGCTTGCCTTGGGCATGCTTCATCATAAGGTCGCCCTCCCGCCTTGACGAGGGCCGTCCCGAGGTAGTCGCTCCGGCGCGAAGAGCTCCCACGCGCGGGTAGCGCCGAGGCGGCCAGAGGCCCGCAATCGAGCGTCGCAATGTATCGACTCGATTGCCAGCCCATGCGACTGACCGTGACGGCTCGACCGCGTTAACGGTCCATAGGATGAATTGCAAGGTCGACCTGCGGCTGGGCAGGCGCTGCGATTGATCCAAGCCTCGCGCCCGGACGTGCTGGTCAACGACATCGGCATGCCCGACCAGGACGGTTGCGACCTGATCCGGCAGTTGCGCGCTTGGGAAGCGGAGAACCAGGACGGCAAGCTGCCGTCGGTGGCGCTGGCGGCCTTCGCGCGTTCGGCCGATCGCACGCGAGTGCTGGTGAACCGGGCCAGCGGTACGCGCGCGACACTGCCCGATTCGGAGGACCCGCCGCCGTCCAGTTCCTAGTTGATGCGCTGGCTAACGTGCCCGCCGCGATTCGTCGCGCTTGGGTGTCGGCGCGCCCAGGGCGCGGGTGTCCTTGGGATCGACGCGGCTGGCGCGTAAGTTCTCGCGCTGAATGGCTTCGTAGATCTCCTGGCGGTGAACGGGGATTTCGGTGGGGGCGTTGATCCCCAGGCGAACCTTATCGCCACGAATGTCCACGATCGTGACGACGATATTGTCGCCAATGATGATGCTTTCGTCGCGCTGTCTCGACAGGACAAGCATCGAGGGCTCCTTCCTTCAACGGGCCGTTACTTTTCGCGGCCGCTGTCTGTCTGAAAAGCGGCGAAACTTTTCAGAAGGCCCGCCTCTGAACTCTCGCCGTTGGGTTCACGCGAAAGAGAGGCGTCGTGTGGTTATAGGTCTTTTAGTTTGGGTTGCACTCACCAGATAGATTCGCAAACGACGGGCGATGTGCGCCGCGCCCGCAGCCACTTCGGCTCATCAGCTCTTCCGCCCCCAGTCGACCGGAAATCTCGACCTCGCTCGTCAGGCAATTTTTCGCACGGGTTCCAACTCGCACAACTCATACCGCAACGGCTCGTCCGCGTTGTGAATCACTTGCCGCCCCAGCCGGCACCGCAGGTTGATCACCAGCGGAGCTTTCAAGTTCAACGTGATGCCATGGTCGCTTTTGCTCAACACCGCCAGCACGTGAGCTTCATCGAACGATTCCAGTAACAGCGGCGCCAACTCGCTGCGCGGGACGCGCACGTCGTAGTCGGGCACGAACCGTCGCGGAGTAACCACCGCCAGCGCCACGTCGCCGTGGCTCGTCGACTGCAGCCAACCCAGGCCGTCGTCTTCGGCGTCGGCCAGCAATATCCAGTGCTGACAATCCTCCAGTCCCAGGATTCCGCTTGGAAACAGGATCACCTCGTCGGCCTTGACGCCGATCGTGCCAAAGCGTGTCGTATGGATCTCCATGCCGCACTCCTCTCATCCCTGAACCGCGCGTCGAAGCTCCGCGTGCAAACGGATCACGCGGCGCCAGCGCACGAATCAAAACGCATCGCGTGCCAACGCGACAAAACCGCCGCGCCCGCATTCATACGCTAAATCGGTCGCTAAGTGGCGATAGCACCACAAAAACGGCGAAGGAAGCGTTCTATGTCGAGCGGGCAAAGTCGGCGGTCCGATGCGCTGCTGACGGCCACGACCTTGCATGCCGGTTAGCGAAGATGTGCCGGCGCGGACTGCTACGCTTGGCGAGACGCTTCGATCAGCCGGCCCGCGCCTGCGTCCAACAAGGCCGCGGCCACGCGGTTGCCCAATGCAACGGCGGCAGCCAGCGCATCTTCGCCGCCATCGGCCAGTCGCATTTTTCCGTCGGCACTGAGTACCGCCGCGTCCAGCCGCATGCGGCCGCCGGCTTCGACGCGGGCCCACGCACCGATCGGTGCCAAGCAACCTCCCTGCAACGCCGCCAGCAAGGTGCGCTCGGCCAGCACGGCGGCGTGCGAAGCTGCATCGTCCAGTCGCTCGACTATTGCCCGCGTCGCAACGTCGCCGGCGCGGACTTCAATGCCCAGCGCCCCCTGCCCCACCGCGGGCAGCAAAACCGCGTGCTCGAAACGCTGGGACACGTGCCGCTCCAATCCCAACCGCCGCAAACCGGCCTCGGCCAGCACGATCGCGTCAAACTCGCCCGCGGCCAGCTTGGCGACACGCGTGTCGACGTTGCCGCGAATGTCGCGCATTTGCAAATCGGCACGGGCGTGCAACAGTTGCGCCCTGCGCCGCAAGCTGCCGGTGCCGACCGTTGCGCCCGGCGGTAACCGGTCGAGAGGGCCGTGCCGGCTGAGGAGCACGTCGAACGGGCTCTCGCGCGGAGGAACCGCGGCCAGTGCCAGGCCCTCGACGATGTCGGTGGGCAAGTCTTTCAAGCTGTGTACGGCCAGATCGATGCGCTCGTCGACCAGCGACCGCTGCAATTCCTTCGTAAAGACGCCGGGAGCGCCCAGGTTGCCGATGGCGTCCCCCTGCGCCGTGTCGCCGCGCGTGGTGATCGGCACCAACTCGACGTCGGCGCCGATCGACTGCAACGCGTCGGCAACCCAACGGGCCTGCCAACGAGCCAGAGCGCTGGCGCGCGTGCCGAGTCGAAGTCGTGACGTAGTCATGGCGAGAGCGGCAGGGTTACTGTGGCCAGTGAGCAACGTGGAGGGCGACGCGTCTATTCTTTCGATTCCAGCGCCACTGACAAGCCACGTCTCCTGCGGGGCCGAATCAATCCAACCCTTCCGCGCGGGCCAGCACGACGATGCCAACCGCCGCAGCGCCGCCCCGCCTGAGCGTTCTGGCGGCCTCGTTCACCGTGGCGCCGGTGGTCATCACGTCGTCGA
>JBGSYQ010000311.1:0-4995 GCA_041750795.1 Pirellulales bacterium
CTCCCGCGGCTTTGAAGGCCTGAGGACGGACGAGCTCGCGATCGGCCGGCGGTCTTCACTCCGTTCGCTACGCTCACTACGTGAAGACCGCCGAAGCTTACGAATAGACATCATTGCCCCCTTGTTGCAAGATACAAGGGCCGGGTGAGGGGTTGGAGAATCAGCAAGTTGTTCTTCGGTCGTTCCTAAGCGATCGCGCAACGAGTCCAAGACCGCGCAAGCTCGGCGTCCACGTCAAACCGCACACCGGGGTGACGTCCCGGCGGGGTCAATGCTTACGTGTCTTATCCAATCTCGCCGTCGGCCGGACCGCCCAAGTCCGGCCGATCGCGAGACGCGCCGGCGGCGAGCCGCGTGCCGCCGCCGGTCGCTCTTGCCTGCTGCGCTTTGCCCGGCTGGGCAGTTGCATCGCGCCGGCGATTTCCTATGATGTATCGCTTCTGGTGGACGGTGCCCCCCGACGTTCGTAGGCGGCGCGCCGGGCGGGCGCTTCGAATTTCTCGCGCTGGAGATCCAGGACCGGCGCTCTCGAATCATGCAACCGTGGGAAAGGTGACCGTATGGCTGCAAAAGAAGAAGGTATGTCTCCCAAGGAAGTCTTGGCCCTCTGTCGCGAGAAGGACGTCAAGGCCGTCGATCTGCGATTCATGGATTTTCCGGGCTTGTGGCAACACTTCACCATCCCGGTCAGCAAGCTCGAAGAGGACGTCTTCGAAAACGGCCTGGGATTCGACGGCTCGAGCATTCGCGGGTGGCAGGCGATCAACGAGAGCGACATGCTGGTCGTGCCGCAGCCGCAGACCGCCTTTCTCGACCCGTTCACCGAGCTGCCTACGCTGGTGATGATCTGCAACATTCAGGACCCGATCACCCGTGAAGACTACTCGCGCGATCCGCGCAACGTGGCGCGCAAGGCCGTGAACTATCTGCGTTCGACGGGCATTGCCGACACCTGCTTCATCGGCCCCGAAGCCGAGTTCTTCATCTTCGACGACGTGCGCTTCGATCAGAACGCCCACGAAGGCTACTACCACATCGACAGCATCGAGGGCGAGTGGAACCGCGGCCGCGCCGAGGGACCGAACCTGGGATACAAGCTCCGCTACAAAGAGGGCTATTTCCCGGTGCCCCCGGCCGACCAGATGATGAACATCCGCAACGAGATGATGCAGACGATGATCGAGAGCGGGCTCGACGTCGAAGCCCAGCATCACGAAGTGGCCACCGGCGGCCAAAGCGAAATCGACCTGCGATTCAACGACCTGGTGCGGATGGCCGACCAGATGATGATCTATAAGTACATCATCAAGAACGTCGCCAAAAAGCACGGCAAGAGCGTCACGTTCATGCCCAAGCCCATGTACGGCGACAACGGCTCGGGCATGCACACGCACATTTCGCTGTGGAAAGGGGGCAACCCGTTGTTCGCCGGCAGCGGCTACGCGGGCCTGAGCGAGATGGGCCTGCACGCCATCGGCGGCTTGCTGAAACATGCGCCGGCCATCCTGGCGTTTTCCAACCCCACCACCAACAGCTACAAGCGATTGGTGCCGGGCTACGAGGCGCCGGTCAACCTGGCGTACTCGCAGCGCAATCGTTCGGCCAGTTGCCGCATCCCCATGTACAGCCCCAGCCCCAAGGCCAAACGCGTCGAGTTCCGCTGCCCCGATCCAAGCTGCAATCCGTACCTGGCCTTCTCGGCCATGTTGATGGCGGTGATCGACGGCGTGCAGAACAAGATCCACCCCGGCGAGCCGCTGGACAAGGACATCTACGACCTGGCGCCCGAAGAACTGGCCGAGGTGCCCAAGACCCCCGGCTCGCTCGACGAGGCGCTGGCCGCCTTGCGCGCCGATCACGAGTTCCTGCTGCGAGGCGACGCGTTCACGCCCGACGTCATCGACACCTGGATCTGGTACAAGACCGAAAAGGAAGCCGACGCAATCCGCCTCCGCCCGCATCCGTACGAGTTCTGCTTGTACTACGATATTTGAGAGTCGCCGTGCCGGCATTGCCGCTATTCGGGCCTCTGGCGGATCGCGCCGCCAGGGGCCCGTTTTGTTGCGTGCGTGAGGCGACCATGCGTGGTCTATTGAGCAATGCGCAGCTCACTTGTGCGCCGGCGACGGCACTTTGGCGCTATGGTCAAGAGCAAACTCCGCGAGATGCCAATGCCCGCGCGTTTGAAATGGCTCTTGGCGGTACATCTGGTGCTGGGCATGGCGCCGGTCTTCATGTACGCATATCGCGGCGATCCGTGGAGTTTTTCCGTCGACCGCGCGCTGGCAAATATTTCGTGGGGGCAGTTGGTGTTGTTGGCCCTATGGGCCGCTATGGCGCGCGGCAAGACGTCTTGGCGATGGTTCGGTTCGTTGGCCGGGCTGGTTTATCTCGCGCTGTGGCCCAGCGTGGCGTGGATGATGCTTATCGAGCAGTCGAGTGTTGCCTCGCTCATCGGGAATCTCCAATACGCTGGAGAGCGTTTTCTGCCCCTGTTCGGCGCGCTATTGGTCATCCGGCGATGGTTCGCCGAACTGGTTTACGCTCCGGACGTCGAACCGACAATTGAGCGTTACCAGTTCTCTCTGTGGTACCTGCTAATTGCGACAACGGCGATGGCTGTGATTCTTGGGCTGTCGCGCGCCTCCGCGGGGTCGTCCAACAATCCATACTGGTTCGCAATCATTAAGACCCCGCTGCTGGTAGTCTATGGAGCGACATCGCTGGCCGCAGCGTGGGCCACGCTCGCGCCTGGTGCACCTTGGCGACGCCTTGCTGCAGTCTTGCTGTTTTCAACGATTCCGAGCTTTGCGCTCGCGTACAGCGAGGTACTGCTACTGGACCGACATGGAGTGCGGATCGCGGCGCACACGTTTGCTTGCCTCACTCCCTATGCGATTGTCGTATTGTCGCTGTTGGTGGTGCGGTCGGCCGGTTATCGGTTGGTGTCAAAGCGAGAGCTGGCCGGTTAGCGTCAAGCCGGCGCGAAACGCGCGTTGAATGCGCCCGCTTGTAGAGCGGCTCGGTGGGAGCTTCTCCCACTTCTGCCCTCCGTTTCATAGGTGGCACCGCTCGACTGCAGCGGCCGTCGGTTTGCAATCCGTGGCGTGTCCTCTACACTCACGGGTCTATCGAATTTCGGATCCTACGACCGTTCGCCTCCAGGAACCACACATGACCATCACTGCCGAAACGCTCAAGAAACTGAGCCAGTTCGACACCCCGACGATCTGCAACGTGATCGAGCTGTTCAACGTCCGACCGCGGACCGAAGGCTTCATGAACGCGAGCATCAACGCCGGCTTTCCCGAGATGCCGCCCATGGTGGGCTTCGCCAGCACGGCCTCGTTTCGCTCCAGCGCCTTTCCCGGCAAGGGGGACGCGTACGGCTCGATGGAAGCGCAAGTCGAGGATTTCGCGAAGTTGCCCGGTCCGGCCGTGGTCGTGTTTCAGGATCTGGACGATCCGGCCGTGGGCGCCACGTTCGGCGAAGTCATGTGCTCCACCTACAAAGCCTTCGGCTCGGTCGGCCTGATCACCTCGGGCGGCGGCCGCGACCTGTTGCAGGTCAAGGCGCTCGACTACCCGGTGTTTACCGGCTCGACCATCTGCGCGCACGCCTGCTGCCACATTCTCCACGTCGGAATGCCGGTCCGCGTCGGCGGCCTGGTCGTCAACACGTCCGACCTGCTGCACGGCGACGCCAACGGCGTGACCAACATCCCCACCGACATCGCCACCGAAGTCGCCGACGTCGCCCAGGAATTCGTCGACGCCGAAAAGATCGTCCTCGACTACGTCAACAGCAGCGGCAAGAAATCCGCCGCAGGCCTGAGCGCAGCACGCAAAGAATATTCCGCCGTGGTGGCAAAGTTGGTGGAGCGAGTGAAGAAATAGGCTGGAGGCTGGAGGAAGGAGGAAGGAAAGGGTCGATACTGACTATTATTCCCGAGCTGATTCTCGTAGGGCGCGGAGGAGACCGTTGAGCACCTTGCAAGTTTCGGCGGCCAATTGTTGAAGCTCTTGGGCTTGCGCGCCGTCGAGATACTCAAGGCGCGTAGCCAGCGTGAGTTGATACTCCAATTCTCGCGCAGAAGCGTGCGCCATGTCCAAGAACCGAACATAGTCGGCATGAGTCTGTCGACCGCATCCCTCGACGATATTCGAAGCGATCGAAACTGCCGCACGCCGCATCTGAGCGGTGAGCCCGAACTGCTCCTCTCTCGGAAATCCCACCGTGCGACGATACACCAGGAGTGCCAGTCCGTCGGCCAACTCAAACGCGCGCAGCTTCGTATGGTCCCGCATCGTTGCAACCCCCGTTGGTTTCGCTCTTCTTGGTCCTCCCGCCTCCAGCCTCCAGCCTCCAGCCTATTCCAACATCCCCGCAATCCGCTCCGTCGTCACCGGCTGGATCACGCCGCGCTCGCAGATGATGGCTTGGATCAGCCGCGCGGGGGTCACGTCGAAGGCCGGATTGTAGACGCCGATGCCGTCGGGCGCGGTTTGACGGCCGAAGCCATGCGTGATCTCGCGCGGGTCGCGCTGCTCGATCGGAATCTGGTCACCGTCCGGTATCGACAGATCGAACGTGCTGGAAGGCGCCGCCACGTAGAACGGAATGTCGTGCGCCGCGGCCAACAGCGCCACGCCATACGTGCCGATCTTGTTCGCCGCGTCGCCGTTGGCCGCAATGCGATCGGCGCCGGTCACCACGGCCTGCACGCGCCCCTCGCGCATCACCTGGGCCGCCATCGAGTCGCAAATCAGCGTCACCGGAATCTGCCGCTGCATCAGTTCCCACGTCGTCAGCCTGGCTCCCTGCAACAGCGGTCTGGTTTCATCAGCGTAGACATGCAATGTGTTCCCCAAATCCTGGGCCGTAAAAATCGCGCTAAGTGCGGTGCCGTATTCGCTGGTCGCCAGACCGCCCGTGTTGCAGTGCGTCAGGACTCCGGTGCATTCCATCAGAAGCGCCGATCCGTGGATTCCAAT